>NZ_JAUEUL010000004.1:0-454941 GCF_032487575.1 Bradyrhizobium sp. SZCCHNRI1009
CGAAAGCGATTCGTCAGTCACTCGACCGAGGAATCATCCATTTCCGGCAGCAAAATGGTAAGTTAGCGCCAATGGGGTCCGCACGCTCCGCTGCAAATGAGGCGCACGTCGCTTCTCTTGCTTCAGAGAGGTGGTGCCTGTCGCTTGCTTCATCGCCCGGAGACCCCCACCCCCGACCCCTCCCCGCAAGGGGGAGGGGAGTGGACCGAGACCTTGGTGAGACTTTGATCCGATCGCGTAACGAAGAAAGGCGAGGCGCCTCCTGCGCGGAGATACATCTTGCTTGTCAGCCATCCTCATCGTCTCGGATCTCGTGCGCTTATCGGAAATCAGTCCGGACGAGCCTCCTCGGCCTCGCGATGCATCCGCGCCCGAGTCATGCTGATCGTCTCGCCCTCCAAATCATGAGGGCGCAGGGAAGGCCGGGTGCCGACCGCACCCATGGCCCGCCAGCGGAAGAAAATGCTGGCGGCAGGAACCACAGGTACGCGCCGGAGCATCCGGCCCTCCCTGCGCAACGGTTTTAACGGCTGCTTCGCGTTCTCCCTGGTGCGCCGGGCTTGTTGGCCACCATCCCCCACGCAATGCGCTAGCATTGCGCCAGGTTGATATCAGCGTCGGGATATCAGGACCGCGCGACTTGACCGTTCGTGCACCGCCGTTCGTCCGCGCGGAGTGATCCACGCTGCGCCGACACACGCCCATCGCATCCCACTGCCAACGTCTCGTGACGGTCGCGACACGCCCCTCATGCGGCAGCAGGGATGCGCGGAAATGTGCAGCTGATTTGCCCGACGGCGCAAGCCCGAATGCTGCGACAGACTGGCACGACGGGCAGTTTGGAGAATCAAGGGCGACAACCAGCGCGGCCTTCTGCATCGCTTAGAAGCTTGAGGCTGTACACTAGCCGGACTTGCAGGTAGCAATATGGGTCGGTTTTCTAAGTATCTGTTGCAAGAGATTAGGTGCGATCGATGGCTGAAGAAACTAACCGGTCTACGGTAACATTTATAGAGCAGAATGCGCCAGTGGATGAGTACGGACGCGCGCTCTACGCCGTGTCGCGCTCAATTCTGAGAGCGTATATCGATTCGATAACTAATGAAGATCTGGCCGATATAAATACTCCGCTTGATAGGGTTCGAATGAGGCAATTCGCCAAGATCGCACGACTTGAGCGCGACAAGGGAATGCGCGGCGACGGTTTTGAGTGGGCTGTTCATGAGGCGATTATCGGTGGCGAACCAAAGGTTACCTCGTACGTAAGCCAAGCAATGCGAATGGCGTCCAAGTTTGTTCCTGACAATGCTCCAACATCAATCTTGTTTGGACAGGAGCGGGCTAAGTTCCTGGGCTTCTTAGATGCGGTCGTGGACAAGGCTGGCACGGACTCATTTTTGCTTCCTCAAGGCAGTGGAAAGCCCTTCAAATTTGGCCCATGGGTATCTTTGGCCGCCCAAGGTCATACGGTGGAAGATCGGCTGAACAACCGTATCAAGAAGATTTGGAAGACTGATCTATTTCTCGCTGCGTCTGGCGACGTTCGGCACTTCGCGGCGACGATTAAGTCAAATATTGCTCAGCTAGAAGGTGGAGCCGGATTGCGCATCGGGATTGTCCCGGAGTCTTCAAGCGTAAAGAATGGAGGCGGCGTTAGATACGACGCGGACAAGAAGCTTTGGATAGTGTCGCTGGATGATCCCAACGGATTCATGGGCATATACAATGACGCGTACCACGCTGTTGCGCGCGCAATATGCACGTTGGGAAAGCATCATCCTCCACCTTATTACGTCAAACCGAGCGCAAAAGGTCAACGAGTTCAGGAACAGATCGAGAAGTATCCGGATGCGCTTGTGCTAGACGTCGAGGATGCTCTCAACGAAGCGTCGCAACAAAACTTGGTAAAAGAATCTCACGTTCTTATGGGGGTTAATGCTCCAAACTGGCTTCATGTTAAACAGAAGGCTATTAGCGTAATTTCGCCGAAGCCGAAGTTTATTAAGTTGGACTGAAGCCTGCGGCGCCGTTGCAACAAGCGCAGGCTCGAACAGAGCCGGGTGATGATGTGTCCCCGGATCGGGGTCCAATGGACGCGTGCCGTCAGCGAGCTTATGAGCCACTACAGAAAATTGCGTTCTGAGCTGTCATCACAGGCGCAGTTCACCGGTCCATGGCGGCAACAAAGTCCAATAAGCAGGTCAAGTCTTGCGTGACGCCGCAATCACGCGTGCCAGCACCGGCCAATACAGATTGCCATATCCCGCCTCGATGGCCTCTCCGAGCCGTCTGTCGGCGAGCTCCGCGCCCGGCAGATCGATCTGTACGGACCTGGCGAGATCGAGCGCATAGCCGATGTCCTTGCGCGCATATTCGGTCGAGAATGCGCGCTCGGGAAATGTGTCCGGCAGCATTGCCTTCATGCCGTGGTTGCGCAGCGCGAAGCTGTCGGCGGAGCCCTTCGCGAGGGTCTCGAACAGCAGCTTGGGATCGAGGCCCGCACGCTTGGCGGTCTCCAGCGCCTCGCCGAGCGCGACCACGGTCTGCATCAGCACCATGTTGTTGAGGATCTTCACGACCTGGCCGGCGCCGACGCCCCCGCAATGGGTGATGTCGGTCGCGAACAGCGCGATCAGCGGCCGCAGCCGTTCGAACGTCGCCGCGTCGGCCCCGACCATCACGCTCAGCGTGCCGTCCTCGGCCGCCTGCCGGGTGCGGGCGATCGGCGCATCGGCGAAGGCCGCGCCCTTGGCGGCGAAACGGGCGGCGAGCTCCCGGCTGGCCTGCACCGGCGAGGTGCCGAGGTCGACGATGGTGTGGCGCGCCTCGACATGGCGGAGCAGGCCGTCATCGCCGTCGCACACGGCCTGGACATGCTTGCCGCTCGGCAGCGCCATGAAGATCAATTCAGTCTCGCGCGCCAGCTCCGCCAGCGACCCGGCCCTGATGACGCCGACCTCGGCGAGCCGCTCCAGCGGCGCATCCACACGATCGAAGCCGAACACCGTGGCGCCCGACTTCCGCGCCAGATTGCGGCAGATCGGCTCGCCCATGACACCCAGACCGATGAATCCGATCGCCGCCATTGCACGTTCCTTTTCATCCGTCGGCGCGACGATGGCCGACGCTACAGGAGGCCAAGCGAATCGAGCTCGTCTATGACGGGCTCGGCAAGGTCGAGGCCGAGCTGATGATGGGCTGCAGTTTGACCTCGCCGGCGACAACCGCAAGATCGGAATCGTCGCGCGCTCCTGCGTGACGTGAGCGGTTGGCGGGGAAGTCTGGGACGACAATCAGAGTGCGGTGCCGGTGGAGGCCGGCACCGCGTGACGACTATCCCTTGTACCCCATCAACAATCGCGGCAGCCACAGCGAGAAGGCGGGGACGTAGGTCACGAACATCAGGGCGGCGATCAGGGCGGCGTAGAACGGCAGGATGGTGCGCATGACGGCGCCGACTGAGATGCCGCCGATGGCGCAGCCGACGAACTGCGTGGTGCCGACCGGCGGGGTGTTGAGGCCCAACGCGCAGTTGATCAGCATCAGCATGCCGAACTGCACCGGGTCCATGCCAGCCTTCATCGCGATCGGCAGGAAGATCGGCGTGCAGATCAGGATGGTGGCCGCCATGTCCATGAAGGTGCCGAGCAGGAACAGGATGACGTTGATCAGCAGGAAGATCATCCAGGGCTGCGTCGACACCTTGCTCATCAGGTCGCCGGCGAAGTCGGCGACCTCGTAGAGTCCCATCAGGTACTGGAACATGGTGGAGACGCCGATCAGCAGCAGCACGACGCCGGTGGTCTTCACCGCCTTGGCAGCGGCCCGCAGGAAGTTGGCCAGGGTCATCGTGCGGTAGATGAAGAACGTCAGCAGGATCGTGTAGGTCACCGCGACGGCCGCGGACTCCGTGGCGGTGAAGACGCCGGACAGGATGCCCGTCAGGATGATGCCGACGATCAGAAGGCCGGGCAGCGCCGCCGCGAACGAGCGGAAAACTTCGGGCCAGCCTGGAAACTTGCCGGCGGGATAGCCGCGCTTCACCGCGACCGCGTAGGCCGCCACCAGCATGCAGACCATCAGCACCATCGCCGGCAGCAGGCCGGCGGCGATCAGCGCGCCGATCGACACCTTGCCGCCGGCGGCGAGCGCATAGATGATCATGTTGTGGCTGGTCGGCATCAACGCGCCGACCAGCGAGGCGTGGGTGGTGACGTTGACGGCGTAGTCGGTGTCGAACCCTTCCTTCTTCATCATCGGGATCATCACCGCGCCCATCGCCGACACGTCGGCCACGGGCGAGCCGGAGACGCCGCCGAACAAGGTGCAGGCGACGACGTTGGACATGCCGAGCCCGCCGCGGATGTGACCGACGAGATTCTTGGCGAGCTGCACGATCTTGTCGGCGACGCCGCCATGCAGCATCAGCTCGCCGCTGAAGACGAAGAACGGGATGGCGAGGAACGAGAAGATGTTCATCCCCGACATCATCTGCTGGAAGATGACGGCAACCGGCAGGCCCTCATAGAGGATGGTGCAGATCGCCGAAAGGCCGATCGCAAACGCAACGGGAACGCCGAGGACCAGGAGGCCGAAGAAGGTGACGCCGAGAATGATCAGTTCCATGAGGGGACGACCTCTTCGCCGCGCAAGAGAGCCATGATGTGCTCGATGGAAAACATGACGATCAGGATTCCCGAAGCGATCAGCGGGATGTAGCGGACGACTTCGGGCAGGCCGAGATTGGCGATCTTCACGGTGCCCACGGAGGCGCCGAGGATCCAGCCGTTGTAGGCCATCGCGACGCCGAACATCGCGACCAGCACGTGGATGACGAGCTCGATCTTTTCCCGCATATGATCCGGCAGCATCACGAGGAGGCTGTCCATGCCGATATGGCCGGCGTCGCGAACGCCGACGGCCGCGCCGATCAGCGTGACATAGAGGATCAGGACCAGCGCCAGGTTCTCGGTCCAGGTCGGGCTGGAGTTGAGAACGTAGCGTCCGAACACCTGGTAGAAGACGATGGTGACGATGACGAGCAGGCCGGCGACGGACAGATACATGCCGACGCGCGCGACGACGGCGTTGATCCGCGACAGCAGGCCGGTCGACGGGCGTCCCTCCCCATGCTCGTGGTCGCCGACATGTGGGTCTGTCATTCCCGTCCCTCCCCTGGCTTTCCTCCGGCGCCGCCTGCTGGCGACGCCGGACCGTATGATTGTTGTTCTTGGTAGATGTCTTTGAAGTCGCGATTTTTACGTCGCTACTCTTACTTGGTGTCCTGGATGCGCTTGACGAGGCTCGAGAGCTTCTCGTCGCCGGCGAACTTCTGGTACACCGGCTTCATCGCGTCGACGAATTCCTGCTTGTTGGCGATCGTCACGACCTGCACGCCAGCGGCCTCGACGGCCTTGCGGGAGGTCTGCTCGCGCTCGTCCCAGAGCTTGCGCATGACCGGCACGGAGTCCTTTGCCGCCTTGCGGATCATCGCCTGATCCTCCTTGCTCAAGGTGTCCCAGACCTTCTTGGACATCACGAGGACTTCCGGCGCCAGCGAGTGCTCGGTGACGTTGTAGAACTTGGCGGCCTCGAAGTGGCGCGAGGATTCGTAGGACGGCCAGTTGTTCTCGGCGGCGTCGACGAGGCCGGTCTTGAGCGCGGTGTAGACCTCGCCATAGGGCATCGGGGTCGGGTTGGCGCCGAGGCTCTGGATCATGCCGACCCAGAGGTCGGACTGCTGGACGCGGATCTTCAGGCCCTTGAGGTCGGCGAGCGACTTGACCGGCGCCTTGACCGTGTAGATCGAGCGCGCGCCGCTGTCATAATAGGCGAGGCCGATCAGGCCGGCGGGCTCCATGGCCGCCAGGATCTCGTCGCCGATTGGGCCGTCCAGGACGGTGCGCATGTGCTGCGTGTCGCGGAACACGAAGGGCAGGCACAGCGCGACGGTCTCCGGCACGAAATTGTTGAGCGGCGAGGAGTTGATCCGCATCATGTCGAGCGCGCCGATCTTGAGCTGCTCGATCGTGTCCTTCTCGGAGCCGAGGGCGCCGTTCGGAAACACCTTGACGCCGAGCTTGCCGCCGCTCGCGGCGGCGAGCTGCTTGCCCATGAACTTGACGGCTTCGACGGTCGGATAATCGGCGGGGTGCACGTCGGCGGAGCGGAAATCGCGCGCGGTCGCCAAAGGCGACGAGACCGCCAGCACAGCGGCCGCAATGATACCTGTAAGTGCCTTCATCTTGGCTTCCTCCTCAATTGATTATGTCGTTGTTGTTGGGCAGATGCTGCAGGCCGCCTTGGGTCGCTGCACTCCAGATGCGAAGTCATGCGACAATATCACGCGTACGGCCAGTGGCATTTTCTGTCCAAGCCAAAGGCGGCATCGATCAATGCAAGAGTTGCATCGATCGATTGGGTGCGATCTGGCGCGATGCAACCAGCGGGTCGACCGCCTCAATGACGACGGCGCCGCCTCAGATGCGATCACCTGGCCCTGTCCGGCCCTTGCGCCCGGGCGGCGGGGCTGGCATTCCCACGGCTGATCTCCGGACCGGCCCGGCGCGTTTGCCGGTTGGTTACCAGCGCCGGGCTACAGCCGGTTCCCGAGCGCTTCCCGCGGCGTTGCTCCGGCCCGTCGCGTCCGATTTCGATTCGACGAGGTTTTGAGAGCCATGACCGTACGCCTGCACCGCGGCGACCTGCCTGATCTTTCCCGCTATACCTCGTCGGTCGCGATCGACACCGAGACGATGGGGCTCAATCCGCACCGCGACCGGCTGTGCGTGGTGCAGCTGTCGCCCGGCGACGGCTCGGCCGACGTGGTGCAGATTCCCAAGGGGCACACCGACGCGCCGAACCTGAAGGCGCTGCTTGGCAACCCGGACATCACCAAAATCTTCCACTTCGCGCGCTTCGACGTCGCGGCGCTGTTTCACGCGTTCGGGGTGATGCCGCAGCCGGTCTATTGCACCAAGATCGCCTCGCGGCTGGCGCGCACCTATACCGACCGCCATGGCCTGAAGGATCTCGTGCGCGAGCTGCTCAACGTCGATCTCTCCAAGCAGCAGCAGTCGAGCGACTGGGGCGCCGAGCAGCTCAGCGAGCCGCAGCTCGCTTATGCCGCCTCCGACGTGCTGCATCTGCATGCGCTGCGCGAAAAGCTCGACGTGATGCTGGCGCGCGAAGGGCGGCTGGCGCTGGCGCAGGCCTGTTTCGCGTTCCTGCCCCACCGCGCGACGCTCGATCTGGGCGGATTCGAGGCCGAGGACATCTTCGCGCATTCCTGAAGCCGGCGAATCGCGGGCGCGCGTTCACGATCATTAATGTCTCGTAATGATCGCAAGCCGCCCCGCGTCGCGATTTCGCGCCAGTTCCAGGCTGCAATGGTGAGGGCGTCCATGGTAGGATGGGCGCTGTTTCGCGCGCCTCCCCGTGTCCGTCGGAGCCCTGGTGAACTCGGTCCACAACCCCGCCTATGATCCCACCCTGCAGGCGCGCTTCGCGGTCGCGGCGCGCCACAGCCGCTTCGTGCGCGTGCTGCGGGTCGCGGTGCCGGCGGCGGTGGGACTGGCGATGGCGGTCGTGATCGGCATCGCGCTGTTCAATCCGTTCCACATGGAGATCAACACCCCGAATCTCACCGGCAACCTCGTCATCTCCGGCCGCAAGATCACGATGGAGACGCCGCATCTGACCGGCTTCACGCCGGACCAGCGGCCCTATGACCTCGTCGCCCGGAGCGCGGTGCAGGACCTCACCGATCCCGATCACGTCGAGCTCAACATCCTCCGCGCCAAGGTGCTGATGGAGGATCAGTCGACGGTGACGTTGAAGGCGAATACCGGCGTGTTCGACACCAAGCAGCAGCAGCTCGAGCTGACGAAGGACATCCTGCTGACGACGTCGACGGGCTACGAGGCGCGGCTGAGCCGGGCCTCGGTCGACATGGCCAAGGGCACCGTGAGCTCGGACGAGCGCGTCGACGTCAAGCTCACCAACGGCACGCTCTCCGCCGACCGCCTGCGCATCACCGACAATGGCGAGGTCATCCGCTTCGAGGGCAACGTGATGATGAACCTCGACAACATGAATGCCGCTCCGGCCACGACCGCGAGCGCCGATCCCGGCCGTCCGGCCCGCAACGTGAAGTGAGCTCATGACGACGTATCGTTTGATTGCCGCGGTCCGGCGCGGCGCCTCGTTCGGTGCGCTGGCGCTGATCGCGTTCGCCGATCCGCTGCAGGCGCAGAGCGCGACCACCGGGGTGCCGAACGCGCTGCAGGGATTTTCGCAGAACCGCGACCAGCCGATCCAGATCGAGGCCGCTGCGCTCGAGATGCGCGACAAGAAGAAGGAGGCGACCTTCACCGGCAACGTCAAGGTCGTGCAGGGCGATACCACCATGACCTCGAAATCGCTGGTGGTGTTCTACGACGGCGGCGCCCAGCCGGGCGGCGCCAAGTCGAGCAAGGCCACGCCGGCGGCGACGCCGGGGCCGGACGGCAGCTCGGCGATTCGCCGGTTGGAGGCGCGCGGCGACGTCAAGGTGACCCAGAAGGATCAGGTCGTGACCGGCGAGACCGCGGTCTACGACACCAAGACCAACATGATCTCGATGCAGGGCGGCGTGGTGCTGACCCAGTGCAAGAACGTGATGCGTGGCGACCGCCTGACGGTGGACATGACCACCGGCGTGTCGCGCGTCGAATCCGACAGCGGGCGCGGCGTGCAGGTGCTGCTGCCGCAGGCGGGCGCCGGCGCGGGCGGCGGCTGCGGTCCGTCGACCGCCTCGGCTCCGGGCAGCGCCGCGCCGCTGCAGCTCGGTCCAGGCAAATCGAAGTGACTTCAATTATTTAGCAAAACGCCGGCGGCCCAGTTGAACCGCGCCGCTGCTGCCTCTATCTAGCGGGCGGGCGGTTCTGTCGCAGGACCGATGTAACGGGAGGCCGTGGAGCCCGTTGCATGGCTGCGAAAGAGTGATGCCGGACACGATTGCGATCTTGCGATCGGTCGCCTGCGTGGCGACCGCGACTTCGCCGTCAGACGACAAACTCCGAAGCGCGGCCTGCCGCGCTTTGGCCGGCCTCGCGCTCCCTGTGATCCGCGAGAGAGGTGAGATGCGTTCGCTCGCGGTGAGCGGGCGAGCCAGCGCTGCGGTCGGTGACGGGCAGCCTCGAAGGGCGTAAGCGAAGCGGGGATGGTGGATCTACTCGGCATGTTTCGTGGGCGTCCCGCCAAGCGCGGCCAGCGAGGCTCCTCGCGCCGGCGCGACGACATCACGGCCATGGACGATCCGTTCGGCAATTCCTACAGCGATGATCCGCTCGCCGCGCTCGCCGACTCCGTGCGCGATGAAACGGTGCCACGCATCAATCCGCGCTCGCCGCAGAACACCGAGCAGATCCAGCGCAAGCGGCCGGCCTCACAGCCGGGACCCGCCAAGCCGCGCAACAATGGCGCGGGCGGCGGCCCGCAATTGCTGCGCCGGCCGGGCTTCCTCGCCGTGCATTCGATCGAGAAGAGCTTTGGCAGCCGCCAGGTCGTGCGCGGCGTCTCGATCTATGTCCGCCGCGGCGAGGCCGTCGGCCTGCTCGGGCCGAACGGCGCCGGCAAGACCACCGTGTTCTACATGATCACCGGGCTGATCAAGGCCGATCGCGGCGCCATCGAGCTCGATGGCCATGACGTGACGCGGCTGCCGATGTATCAGCGCGCGCGGCTCGGCATCGGCTACCTGCCGCAGGAGGCCTCGATCTTCCGCGGCCTCACCGTCGAGCAGAACATCCGCGCCGTGCTCGAGGTGGTCGAGCCGTCGCGCAAGAAGCGCGAGCGCGAGCTCGACGCGCTGCTGGAAGAGTTCACCATCACGCGGCTGCGCAAGTCGCCGTCGATCGCGCTGTCCGGCGGCGAGCGTCGCCGCGTCGAGATCGCGCGCGCGCTGGCGACGCGCCCGAACTACATGCTGCTCGACGAGCCGTTCGCCGGCATCGATCCGATCGCGGTCGGCGACATCCAGCAGCTGGTGCGCCATCTCACCAACCGCGGCATCGGCGTGCTCATCACCGACCATAACGTCCGCGAGACGCTCGGCCTCACCGATCGGGCCTACATCGTCTATGCGGGGCAGATTCTCACCGAAGGCAGCCCGGAGGAGATCGTCGCCGATCCCGACGTGCGCCGGCTGTATCTCGGTGAGGAATTCCGGCTGTAGGGTTGCCGACGCGCTGTTTGTCCGCTTTGTCGGACACAGGACGGGTCGCGGAAACGCTGCGAATACCGCTGTTTCCAACTGCTTTGCGAGGCCGGTAACCTCGTCTTCCGCGCGCGCCATACTCCCTTTTTCTTATTCGTCAAGCCGTGTACATCGCGCGCAGATTAGGATAAGCAAGAATTGGACCAGTAAGGGAATATTCTTGCTCCCATGGCGTTGACGCAGAGATTAGAATTCCGCCAGTCGCAGTCGCTGGTGATGACGCCGCAGCTGATGCAGGCGATCAAGCTGCTGCAATTGTCCAATCTCGACCTCTCCACGTTCGTCGAAGAGGAGCTGGAGCGCAACCCGCTGCTGGAGCGCGCGAGCGACGGTCCGGAAGCGCCGGTCGCCGGCGAGCAGCAGATGTCCGAGCGGGCCGAGTTCTCGGAAGGTGGCGAGGCCGGCGGCGACGATTTCGGCGAGGGCGCGAGCGGCGGCGAGAGCTTCGAGGGCGCCCAGGACGACTGGATGAGCCGCGATCTCGGCACCCGTACGGAGATCGAACAGACGCTCGATTCCGGGCTCGAGAATGTGTTCTCCGAAGAGCCCGCCGAAGCGGCCGCGCGGACCGCGCAGGACGCCGCGCCGACCACCTACACCGAATGGGGCGGTGGCGCCTCCGGTGATGAGGACTACAATCTCGAAGCCTTCGTCGCGGCCGAGACCACGCTGTCGGATCATCTCGCCGAGCAGGCGGCGGTGGCCTTCACCGCGCCGGCCGACCGCATGATCGGCCAGTATCTGATCGATCTCGTCGACGAGGCCGGCTATCTGCCCGCCGATCTCGGCCAGGCCGCCGACCGGCTCGGCGCCGAGCAGGCCGACGTCGATGCCGTGCTCGGCGTGCTGCAGACGTTCGATCCGCCCGGCATCTGCGCCCGCAATTTGAGCGAATGTCTCGCAATCCAGCTGCGTGAGCTCGACCGCTACGATCCGGCGATGCAGGCGCTCGTCGAGCACCTCGATCTCCTGGCCAAGCGCGACTTCGTCGCCCTTCGCAAGCTGTGCGGCGTCGACGACGAGGACCTCGTCGACATGATCGGCGAGATCCGCAGGCTCGATCCGAAGCCGGGGCTGAAGTTCGGCACCACGCGCACACAGACCATGGTGCCCGACGTCTACGTCCGCCCGGGTCCCGACGGCGGCTGGCTGGTCGAGCTCAACAGCGACACGCTGCCGCGCGTCCTGGTGAACCAGCACTATTACTCCGAGCTGTCGAAGACGATCCGCAAGGACGGCGACAAGTCCTACTTCACCGACTGCCTGCAGAACGCGACGTGGCTGGTGCGTGCGCTCGATCAGCGCGCCCGCACGATCCTGAAGGTCGCGACCGAAATCGTGCGCCAGCAGGACGGCTTCTTCACCCACGGCGTCGCGCATCTGCGGCCGCTCAACTTGAAGGCCGTTGCGGATGCGATCCAGATGCATGAATCGACCGTGTCGCGCGTCACCGCCAACAAATACATGGCGACCAATCGCGGCACGTTCGAGCTGAAATATTTCTTCACCGCCTCGATCGCATCGGCCGATGGCGGCGAGGCGCACTCGGCGGAAGCCGTGCGCCATCACATCAAGCAGCTGATCGATGCGGAAGATCCCTCCGCAATTCTCTCCGACGACACCATCGTCGAGAAGCTGCGGACCGCCGGCATCGACATCGCCCGCCGCACGGTCGCGAAATACCGGGAGGCGATGCGGATCCCGTCCTCGGTGCAGCGCCGCCGCGACAAGCAGAGCATGCTGGCGCATGCCCTGTCGGCCCCCGCCAGCGCCGACCGCACCCGGGATGCCGCGTCAGTTTGACCGGGCCCCGCGATTGCGCCTTAACCAAATAGGCTTAGTGTCATACTTGGTTCACATGAATCGAGGCGACACATGACCCTGCGGATTTCCGGAAAGAGCATCAGCGTCAGCGAAGCGCTGCGTGGGCGCGTCAGCGAGCGCACCGACGAAGTCTTGCGAAAATACTTCGACGGCAACTATTCCGGCCATGTCACGCTCTCCAAGGACGGTTTCGGGTTCAAGACCGATTGCGCCCTGCACCTCGATTCCGGCATCACGCTCGAGGCCGAATCGAATGCGCCGGACGCCTATGCCAGCGCCGACCAGGCGCTCCTGATGATCGAGAAGCGCCTGCGCCGCTACAAGAGCCGGCTGAAGGACCGCTCGGGGCGCAAATCCCATGCGGCCAATGCGGCGCTCGCCAATCTCGACGGCGCGGTGCTGGATGCGCCGAGCTATGTGATCGAGGCGCCGGCCGAGGGCGACGAGGAGATCACTGGCTACAGTCCGGTGATCATTGCCGAGAACACCACGGCGCTGAAGCGGCTGTCGGTGTCGGAAGCGGTCATGGAGCTCGATCTTTCGGGGGCGCCCTGCATGGTGTTTCAGCATGGCTCCAGCGGCCGGGTGAACATCATCTACCGCCGCGCCGACGGCAATATCGGCTGGGTCGATCCACCGGCGGTGACACCGTAGTCACGCGGATGCGTTCCAGGGATCTCCTGGCGGCGCGAAAACCGGTTCCCGATCAGGCGGTTGGCGGACGGGTTGCGACGTCACGCCACGGCAATGAAGGGATGCGACCAAGCGGTTGGGGCGCTGGCGCCTTCAGGCCGCCACGCTCCGGCGATCTTTAAGGATAGGCTGCGGGAACACGCTTGCGGGTGTTGGCACGGCCGTTGCGTTGGGGTAGAAGCCCCACCCATCGGACACGGGTTAAGCCCGCCTGCCGCCTCAGCTTCTTGACGCCGGTCTGTCCCGACCTATTTCGCACCCTGACGGTTCAATCACCTCGGAACGCCCTATGCCGATTACCGATCTGGTCGCACCCGAGGCGATCGTGCCGGCTTTGAAGGTCATCAGTAAGAAGCAGGCGCTGCAGGAGCTTGCCGCCCGCGCGGCTGCGCTGACCGGGCAGAACGAGCGCAACATCTTCGAAGTGCTGCTGCAGCGGGAGAAGCTCGGAACCACGGCCGTCGGGTATGGCGTGGCGATTCCCCACGGCAAGCTGCCGAAGCTGGAGAAGCTGTTCGGCCTGTTCGCCCGGCTGGAGCGGCCGATCGATTTCGAGGCCATGGACGGCCAGCCGGTCGATCTGGTGTTCCTGCTGCTGGCGCCGGAGGGCGCCGGTGCCGACCATCTGAAGGCCCTCGCGCGGATCGCCCGGCTGCTCCGCGACCAGGATGTCGCCAAGAAGCTCCGTGCCTCGCGCGACGCCCAGGCGATCTATTCGGTGCTGGCGCTGCCGCCCGCCTCCGCGGCCTGACGTCGTATCGCGCCGCCGCCCTGCAAGGACCGGGAAAGCCTGCTGGCGAGCTTCCGCGCCGCACTGAACCCGCTCGTCCGCGCGGGTGGGTGCAACGGCGTCGGCTCGTAGCCGAACTCGACGACGAGCTCCTGGAATGCCTCGCTGCGGAGCAGGTCGAAATGATGCGGCATCATTCGCTCCTTGTAGATGCCGACCTTCCGGCCCCGTCCCGACGACGTCAGACCGCGGCCGAGCACATCGAGCTCCGCGGCCGTCTTGCGCGGCAGCCCCAGGTAGTCGCAGATGCCGTGAAGGACGGGAAACGACGACCGCGCCACATCGTCGGCCGCGAGCTCTGCATAGAGCTCTTCGAACCTCACGGTCAGGCAGGCCGGCGAGTCCAGCCAGCTCATGAAGTTCTTGATGCCGGACCGGGGCAAAGAGAGGAGGGTCGAGTTGATTCGGGAGGCGTCGTCGGGGTGAGCAGCCGATCCGGCCGCCCGCAGATAGGCGTTCCACTTCCGCATCTTCGGGTAGGCCGCCGAATGGTAGACGAAGTCGACCCAGCTCACGACGATGTCGCGGGGGTCGCGGACGATGAACAGCATCTTGTGGTCCGGTCGGCCCAGCAGATATTGCTCGAGATACGGACAGTACTCGGTATGCGAGGCGCAGGAGTAGCCGGAGCTCAGGGCCGAC
Organism: Bradyrhizobium sp. SZCCHNRI1009; assembly: GCF_032487575.1. Taxonomy (NCBI): domain Bacteria; kingdom Pseudomonadati; phylum Pseudomonadota; class Alphaproteobacteria; order Hyphomicrobiales; family Nitrobacteraceae; genus Bradyrhizobium; species Bradyrhizobium sp. SZCCHNRI1009. The sequence goes on from NZ_JAUEUL010000004.1 coordinate 14,208, forward strand.
GCCCACAGCGGCGCCGGGAGCGCGCGTCCGTAGTCGAGCGAGCCGTCGGGATTCAGCCTGCTGATCGATGACGTGTAGGTGTGATAGCCGACGTCGACATGACCGCCCAGCGCTCTGACGAGTTCGACCAGCAGGTACGTTCCTGCTTTCGGCACGCTGTTGCAGATGACGTAGTAAGGGCTCGGTCCCGGCGGAGGACTGTCCACAAAGACGTGCCGGTTGGGGAGGGTCCCGCGTGCAAGCTCTCGATAGACGCCGCCTGCATCAAGCCGTGATCCATGCATCTGCCATCCCTACACATGCTCGCCACACATCGGACTAGCGCGTGCTGCAATGGGGACAACTTAAGGATTGGACACCTTCGCCTTAAACCCGGTCGGATTGTATCTGGTTGTCAAATCGACCGTTCCAGACATCGATGGAAACAAATTTCTCAAAGGCGCTTTCAGCAGCCGCGTCGTCTGACGCCGGCTATCGCAACGATCTCGCCATGTAGCGCACCGTCTTGGCGCCGCCATGGATGCCGGCCGTCGCCAACGGCGCGAAGCCGAGCGCAGCATGAAACGCGTCCGACTGCGGATTGGGCGGATCCAGATTGACCTCGCAGACGATGTGGTCGTGGCCCGCCGCGGTCGCCTCCCGAATCAGCTCCTCATAGAGCTGCCGCGCCAGGCCCCGGCCGCGGGCGGCCGGCGCCACCACGATGCGGTCGACATAGACGAACCGATCGTAGCGCGCCCGGAACCAGCGGTGATTCGGATTGTCATAGGCGGCGGCGTGATCCAGCGCGATCACCAGCGCGTCGGCCCAACCAACGCGCCGGGCGCGCCAGGCTCGATCGACCAGCTGCTCCAGCGCATCGGGCGAGAGCCAGGACAGCTCCGAGGCATGCGCATTGTTGAGCGCGAGCAGTGCGTCCGCGAGCGCACGATCTGCGCTCAGCTCTGCGGCGCTCAGGGGTGTTGTCGGCAACGTCATGTGCGGCGCTCGCTCCGGGCAGAAAAAAGGGCCGCCCCCGTTTCCGGGGACCGCCCTCGTGTCAGTGCGTGAGCCACATGGATCTCGTGAGCATCAAGTCTCACGAGACGCGGTTGCCGCAGGCGCTGCGGCGCGGCCTTTGCGTCAGTGCACGCTCACGGCCTGGAGTTCGTGGCTCCAAGCATTCGCAATCGCGGCTTCGCGGCTGTCGGTGAGCATGATCGGCGTGCCGTCAGCGGCATGCAAGGCGAACAGCTTCAGTCCCGGCGCGATGTGCGGTGCCTGCGGAAACAGTCCCGGTACGTCCTCGGAGCGGATCTGCTTCACATAAGCAATGTGGCCCTCGCCCAAGGTAGCCAGCGACTCCAGGGAGACGGGGGATTCCGACGCAACATTACCTTCAGTCATGGTCTCGACTCCTTCTGAGACTCAAGCGGTCGAGTCCGCTACTCGTTCCATCAAACCATTATTCGTGTTCATTGATCGCTATTGTCTTAACGATCCGCTCAGGCTCCGGCCTGGCCAGATCGACCGACAACAACCCGTTCTTCAGGTCCGCACCGAGCACATGCATTCCCTCCGCCAGCACGAAGGTGCGCTGGAAGTGGCGCGCGGCAATGCCGCGATGAATGTATTGCCTGGTCTTGTCGTCCTGCTGCCGGCCGCGGATGACCAGCTGGTTTTCCTCAATGGTGACATCGAGTTGGTCGCGGGTGAAACCCGCCACCGCCAGCGTGATCCGCAGACGCTCGGGCTGGCCATTGGTGCGTTCGAACCGCTCGATATTGTACGGCGGATACCCGTCGGCACCTTTGACGACGCGGTCGAGCACGCGCTCGATCTCGTCGAAGCCCAGCAGAAACGGACTGGAGAGCGAAGGAACACGAGACATGGTTTACAAAGTCCTCTCGAAGCGACTTTGATGTATCAGGGCCCTGTCGGCACCCCTTGAGCAGCAATATGGGCACGATCCGGGGTGCGTTCAAGCACCCCGAATGCGCCGGAACGGTCAGCCTGTGGAAGGGCTTAAGCCGATAGCCGCTGCCGGCCGTCGGCCGAGAACAGGTGCAGCTTGGCCCGCGGCGCCACGGCGCGAATCCGCGCGCCGATCTCCGGCGCGGCCGTGCCCGGCAGCCGCACGATGATGTCGTTGGCGGTGGCGGAGAGCCGGTCGTCGCTGCCGGCGTCCTGGCGCGCGCCGTAGACATAGGTTTCGGCGCCGACGTGCTCGATCGCTTCGACGCGGAGGTCGAGCCCGACCCCGCCCGCCGGAACGGTGTCGCCGAGCTCGAAATCTTCAGGGCGGATGCCGAGCTGGCCGGCATCGGCGGGAACCGCGTCGGCACCGTGCAACTGGGGACGGAGGCCATCGACCGGCATCAGGTTCATCGGCGGCGCGCCGATGAAGGATGCGACGAAGGTGGTGGCGGGCTTCTGATAGATCTCGAGCGGATTGCCGATCTGCTCGACCTTGCCGCCGTTCATCACCACCAGGATGTCGGCGAGCGTCATCGCCTCGAGCTGGTCGTGGGTGACGTAGATCGCGGTGGTGTTGAGCCGGCGCTGCAGCTTGCGGATCTCGACCCGCATCGCGATGCGCAGCTTGGCGTCCAGGTTGGAGAGCGGCTCGTCGAACAGGAACACCTTGGGCTGGCGCACGATGGCGCGGCCCATCGCGACGCGCTGGCGCTGGCCGCCGGAGAGCTGGCGCGGCTTCCGCTCGAGCATGGTGCCGAGCTCGAGGATGCGAGCGGCGTCCTCGACGCGCGTCCTGATCTCCTTCTCGGCCATGCCGCGATTGCGCAGGCCGTAGGCCATGTTGTTGTAGACGGTCATATGCGGGTAGAGCGCGTAATTCTGGAACACCATCGCGATGTCGCGATCGGCCGGCTCGATCGCATTGACGATGCGGCCGCCGATGTCGATCTCGCCCGAGGTGATCGTCTCGAGCCCCGCGACCATCCGCAGCAGGGTGGATTTGCCGCAGCCCGACGGGCCGACCAGCACGCAGAACTGACCGTCGCCGACATCGATATCGACGCCTTTGATGGCTTCGAAACCGCCCTGGTAGACCTTGCGGACGTTGCGGAGGGTGACGTTGGCCATGGAATGATTACCGGTAGAGGTTGAGCAGCGGGCGGTGGCAGGCGAATGGTGAATGGGGTGTGGCGAGGAGGGGAAGGCGAACGGCTTCTGATACCCGGATGTCTCTATTCGCTATTCGCCACTCCCTATTCGCTGTCCTCACTTTTCCGTCTCCACCAGCCCCTTGACGAACAGGCGCTGCATGACGACGACGACGAACACCGGCGGCAGCATCGCGAGCACTGCGGTCGCCATGACGATCGGCCACTCCGTCAGCGCGTCGGTCGTCGTGATCATCTTGCGGATGCCGATCTGGATGGTCTGCATGTCGTCGCGCGTCGTGATCAGCAGCGGCCAGAGATATTGATTCCAGCCGAGGATGAACAGGATCACGAATAGCGCCGCCATGTTGGTGCGCGACAGCGGCAGCAGGGTGTCCCAGAAGAAGCGGAACGGCCCGGCGCCGTCGATGCGGGACGCCTCCAGCAGCTCGTCCGGCACGGTCATGAAGAACTGGCGGAACAGCAGCGTCGCAGTGGCGGACGCGATCAGCGGCAGCGCGAGCCCCGCATAACTGTCGAGCATATGGAGGTCGGCGACGATCTTGTAGGTCGGATAGATGCGCACCTCGACCGGCAGCATCAGGGTGATGAAGATGAGCCAGAAGATCGGCATGCGGAACGGGAAGCGGAAGTAGACGACCGCATACGCCGAGATGATCGAGATCGCGATCTTGCCGACGGCGATCGAGAGCGCCATGACCAGCGAGTTCAAAAGCATGGTCGCAACCGGCTCGCGGGTCGAGCCGCTCGTGCCGACGAAGATCGTCTGATAGTAGGTCGACAGGAAGTGCCCGCCCGGCAGCAGCGACATCTGCCCGTTGGCGATCACCGCATTGTCCTGCGTCGAGGCGACGAATGCGAGATAGACCGGGAACGCGACGATCGCGATTCCGATCCACAGGATGACATGCGCGACGTAGCGTCGAATGCCTTCTTGCTCGACCATCAGTAGGTCACCTTGCGCTCGACGAAGCGGAACTGGATCGCCGTCAGCACGATGACGATGACCATCAGAACGACGGATTGTGCAGCCGAGGAGCCGAGATTGCCGCCGAGCAGGCCATCGGTGTAGACCTTGTAGACCAGCGTCTCGGTGGACTTGCCAGGACCGCCGCGGGTCATCGTGTCGATGATGCCGAACGTCTCGAAGAAGGCGTAGACGATGTTGATCACCAGCAGGAAGAAGATGGTCGGCGACAGCAGCGGGAAGGTCACGGTCCAGAACCGCCGCATCGGCCGTGCGCCATCGATCGCGGCGGCTTCGAGCACGCTCTTGGGGATGCTCTGCAGCCCGGCGAGGAAGAACAGGAAGTTGTAGGAGATCTGCTTCCAGGCGGCCGCGAGGATGATCTGCAGTGCCGCCTGGTCGCCGTCGAGCAGCGGATTCCAGTCGATGCCCATGGCGCGCAGATAGCGCGAGATCACGCCGAGCGAGGGGTGCAGCATGAAGATCCAGAGCACGCCCACCACCGGCGGCGCCACGGCATAGGGCCAGATCAGCAGCGTCCGGTACAGCGTCACGCCGCGCAGCGGCTTGTCCGCCATGACCGCGAGCAGCAGCGCGACCGACAGCGACGAGAATGCGATGGCGAAGGAGAAGCCGAAGGTGCGGAGAATGGCTTCAAAATAGTCCGGCTGGCTGAGCAGGTCGGCGTAGTTCTCGAACCAGACGAAGCTCGTGGACAGGCCGAACGCGTCCTGCAGCAGGAACGACTGGATGACGGCCTGGATGGCGGGCCAATAGAAGAAGATCAGCACGATCGCGAGCTGGGGAGCGACCAGCACGAACGGCAGCAGCTTTGACTGGAAGATGGCGTTCTTCTGCATGATCGGTCGGCGAGCCGGCAGGCCGCGGGTGGCCTGCCGGCTCTTGGCCTTATTTCACGGCCGTCTTTTCGAACTGGCGCAGCATCTGGTTGCCGCGCTCGACGGCGGCGTCCAGCGCCTGCTTGGCGGTCTTCTTGCCGGCCAGAGCCTGCTCGATCTCCTCCGACCAGACGTCACGCAGCTGCACCATGTTGCCCAGGCGCAGGCCGCGGGAGTTCTCGGTCGGCTCCTTGTTGGTCAACTCGAGCAGCGGGGTCTCCAGATAGGGCTGATCCTTGTAGAAGCCCTCGGCCTTGGCCTTGGCATAGGCGGCCTTGGTGATCGGCAGATAGCCCGACGCCTTGTGGATGTAGACTTGGCGGTCGGTGTCCGAGAGGAAGGTCAGGAACTTGGCGACGCCCTTGTACTCATCGGCCGACTTGCCGCCCATGACCCAGAGCGAAGCGCCGCCGATGATCGAGTTCTGCGGCGCGCCCTTCACGTCGGGGTAATACGGCATCGGCGCGGCGGTGAAGGCGAACTTCGCCTGCGCCTTGACGTTGCCGAAGAACGCCGACGAGGTCAGGTAGATCGGGCATTCGCCCGAGGTGAAGCGGCCCTCGCCGGTGTTGGTGCGGCCGGCGTAGTCATAGGTCTTGTCCTTCTGCAGCTCGACCAGGTTTTCGAGATGCTTGACCTGCAGCGGACCGTTGAACTCGAGCACGGTGTCGAAGCCGTCGAGGCCGTTGGCCTTGCTGGCGAGCGGCACGTTGTGCCAGGCGGAGAGCTGCTCGAGATTGACCCAGGTTACCCACGAGCCGGAGAAGCCGCAGGTCGGGTGGCCGGCCGCGTGGAGCTTCTTGGCGGTCTCGAACAGCTCGGGCCAGGTCTTCGGGATCTCGGCGTTGACCTTCTTCAGCTCATCGAGATTGACCCACATGACGGTGGAGGACGAGTTGAAGGGGAAGGACAGCATTTCGCCCTTCGAGGTCGAATAGTAGCCGGTGATGGCCGGCAGGTAGCTCTTGGGATCGAACTTCTCGCCGGCGTCCTGCATCAGCTTGTAGACCGGCTTCACGGCGCCGGTGGCGGCCATCATCGTGGCAGTGCCGACCTCGAACACCTGCATGATATGCGGCGCATTGCCGGCGCGGAACGCGGCGATGCCGGCATTCATCGTGTCGGCGTAGTTGCCCTTGTAGGTCGGAACGACCTTGTAGTCGGTCTGCGAGGCGTTGAAATCATTGGCGAGCTTGACGATGACGTCGTTGTTGGCGCCGGTCATCGCGTGCCACCACTGAATCTCCGTCACCGCGTGTGCGGGTGCGGCGGCGCCAAGGACCAGCGTGGCTGCCGCAGCGGCGGCTGTCCAGAATTGTCGAAGTGACATTAAAAAAATTCCTCCCATGGAACGTCATCGGCGTCGCGGCCGTAGCAGCGCGAGATGACAGTTTTGTGAATGTATAACCGGTTGGATCGTCAGCGGAAAGCGCGTTCATCGCCGCGGAACGCAGCGACTTGCGGGAGACGGTAGCGGCGCCGGGGTGATGCCCGGGCGGCGCTAGCGTTGGGAGACGACAGGCTGATGGCTCCTCAGCGCTTGCGCTCGGCGCAGACCGTGCCCTCGGAGAGCAGGGCCTGGATCTCGGGCTCCGAGTAGCCGAACTCGCTGAGCACCTCCTGGGCATGCTGGCTGAACTTCGGCGGGGTGGAGCGCAGGCTCGGCTTGGTGCGTTCGAGCCGGATCGGCGAGGCGACGCCCTTGTACCAGTCCTTCTCGATGACATCGCCGCGGTGGATCGTGTGCGGATTGGTCAACGCCTGGTCGATCTTCTGCACGGGTCCCGCCGGCAGGCCGGCTGCGAGCAGCCGGTCGCACAGCGGCTCCGCCTCGAATTGGCTGAACACGGCGGCGAGCTCGGCGCGCAGCGCCTCGCGATTGGCGACGCGATCCTTGTTGCGCGCGAAGCGCGGATCGGTGCCGAGTTCCGGCCGGCCGATTTCCTTGGCGAGCTTGCGGAAGGTGCCGTCATTGCCGACGCCGATGAAGATATCGTCGGTCCTGGTCGGGAAGATCGCATAGGGCACGAGGTTCGGATGCTCGTTGCCGGTCAGCGACGGCGGCTTGCCATGCATGAAGTAGTTTGCGGTATGCGGATGCATGATCGCGAGGCCGGTCTCATACAGCGTGACCTCGAGGAACTGACCGAGCCCAGAACGCTGCCGTTCCGACAGCGCCATCAGGATGCCGATCGCGGCATAGAGGCCGGTGGTGATGTCGACCAGCGGCACGCCGATCCGCATCGGCCCGCTTTGCGGCGATCCGGTCGCGGCGATCATGCCGGTCATCGCCTGGATGATCGCGTCATAGCCGGGATTGCCGCCGCGCGGCCCGTCGGCACCGAAGCCGCAGATGCGGCAGTGCACCAGCTTCGGGAATTTCTCGCGCAGGGTGTCGCTGCCGATGCCCCATTTCTCCAAGGTGCCGGGCTTGAAGTTCTCGATCAGCACGTCGGCGGTCTCGAGCATCCGCATCAGCACGACGCGTCCGCCCTCGGACGCGAGATCGAGGCCGATCGAGCGCTTGTTGCGGTTGATCCCGACGAAATAGGCGGCGTCCTCGTCGTGGAACGGAGGGCCCCAGTCGCGCACTTCGTCGCCGGCCGGCGGCTCGACCTTGATCACGTCGGCGCCGTGATCGGCCAGGATCTGCGTGCAATAGGGCCCGCCGAGCACGCGCGTCAGATCGATCACGCGCAGTCCGGCCATGGCGCCGGGAGCAAATTGAGGTGTCATCGGATGTCGCGAGGTTGGTTACAGCTCGCGATCATTAAGCATTGCTGCGGCGGTGGCGCAAACGGGGGCTGCCATGCGGCAGGACAACGGAGGTCGTCCTGCCGCACGACGGAATTGAAGCTCAGACGACGGTCAGCTTGACGTCGACATTGCCGCGCGTGGCGTTGGAATAGGGGCACACCTCATGCGCCTTGGCGACCAGCGCCTCGGCGTCAGCCTTGGCGAGGCCGGGCAGAGAGACGGCGAGCTCGACGGTGATGCCGAAGCCGCCTTCCGAGCGCGGCCCGATGCCGACGGTGGAGGTCACCGACGTGTCGGCGGGAACCTTCGGGCCGCCCTGCGAGCCGACGAACTTCATCGCGCCGATGAAGCAGGCGGCGTAGCCGGCCGCGAACAGCTGCTCGGGATTGTTGCCGGCGCCGCCGCCGCCACCGAGCTCCTTCGGGGTGGAGAGCTTGACCTTGAGCGAGCCGTCGAGGGTCGCCGCCTCGCCGTCGCGGCCGCCGGTGGCCTTGGCGCTGGTCGTGTAGAGCACGTTCACGGACATGGAGTGTCTCCTGGTTGGACGAATTCAGTGAGTCCATGTTGCACACTATTATATTGTGCACAATATAATTGTTCGGTAGAAAATTCGTGATCGGTGCGCCGGGCCCGTTGTCGATGCGAGGCGTGCGGGCTCAAGATGCCGATGGGATCGACCTGTGGTGACCTCGATGCGAAAGAAGTCCGCGGCAGACCTGCCGCTCCAGCTCGGCAACCAGCTCTGCTTCGCCGTCTATTCGACCGCGCACGCCTTCAACCGCGTCTACAAGCCGCTGCTCGACCGCCTGGGCCTGACCTATCCGCAATATCTGGTCATGCTGGTGCTGTGGGAGCAGGACGGCCTGACGGTGAAGGACATCGGCGCCCGCCTGTTCCTCGATTCCGGCACGCTGACGCCGCTGCTGAAGCGGATGGAGGCTACGCATCTGGTGAAGCGGACCCGGTCGGCCGAGGACGAACGGCAGGTGCTGGTCACCCTGACGAGCCAGGGCGCGAGCCTGCGCGACAAGGCAAGAGCGATCGTGCCGCCGGCGATCCTGGACGCGACGGGATGCTCGATCGCGGAGCTCACGGATCTGCACGGCAAGCTGGTGAAGCTGCGGGAGCGGCTCGATGCGGCGGCGGAGGGGTGAGACCTCCCGCCAGATCAGCCTCGGAGCACCGCATCGTTAGAGGCGCTTCTTCCCAAACGCCCGACCTGAGCCAGATTTCAGATACTTCTCGAAGGCGAAGGCCTGCTTCACGTCGTTGAAAGCGATGTAAGTCTTGAGCCGCCACGGCCGAAACTTCGAGGTGTGCGGGACTTCGTCTGCATTGTGCTTCGCGACCCGAGCCGGGACGTCGTCTGTGATGCCGGCGTAGAAGTGCTCGCCATCGAGGCTTTCGAGGATGTAGACAAACTTCATGGCAGGCCGTCCCGACCCTTCTAGGTACGATTGTGGCAGGCGATGCCGCTTAGGGTCTACAGCTTCGGTCGAATGAGCAGTTCGAAGGAGGTGGCCTTATCGCCCGGAGCCCAAGTCCGCCTTCGCCCTTCGGGCTATGGCGCGACAGCCCTCGCACGCTTCGCGCAATTGGCGGATTAGGGTGGCTTGCCGAGCCGAAGCTCGCGAAGCGACGGAGAGGGGGGGGTATCGTCGTGCGGAGCGAAGTCCGCCTTCGCCTTCCCGCCTGCGCCAAAGAGGGCTCCGGCGTCCAGGCTACGGCGCGACAGCCTTCGCTCGCTTCGCTCAATTGGCAGATTGGGGTGGCTTGCCGAGCCGAAGCTCGCGAAGCGAGCGAAGGCTGGTGGAGCCAGGCGGGATCGAACCGCCGACCTCTTGCATGCCATGCAAGCGCTCTCCCAGCTGAGCTATGGCCCCTGAACCGAACCGGCGGTCTGGGTGACCGCCGGGGAGCACCGTGAACCACAGTTCGCGGCTGATCTCAAGTGTCTTCGACGATTATTCTTCGTCGCCGCCGACATCACCGATGATGTCGGTCACGTCCTCGTCGCCTTCTTCTTCGTCGGCGATGAAGGTCGAGTCATCATCCTCGTCATCGTCGAGGGTCTCGTCGATCTCGATGTCGTCCTCCGATTCGGGAACGACGGCCTTGACCTTGCCGGAGTTCTCCTCGGCATCGGCCTCCTCGAGCGACACCAACTCCTCGGCCTCGGCGGGCTCAACCACGTCGGCCGCCGCAGCGGCACGCGCAGCCTCGCCGCGCATGGCGCGGGTCGGAGCCACGGGCGCGATCGGCACGACCTCGCCGGTGTAGGGCGAAATCACCGGGTTCTTGTTGAGGTCATAGAACTTTTTGCCCGTGGTCGGGCAAATGCGTTTGGTTCCGAGCTCGGATTTGGCCACGTGCAGGCGTCCTGGCAATGTCTGAAAAGCGGTGTCTCACTTGGCTAGTTGCCGCGCCGCTGTCAATAGCGCTGTCAACGGGAAAATCACCGCTCGTGACGGAGGGCGGGGGCTGTGATACCTGCCGCGTCCGAAACACGAGGATCCCGCCGTGAGCACGTCAGCCGCCCCGACTCCCCTGGAATCACGCGCCTCCGGGCCCCTCTCGGGCACGATTCGCGTGCCTGGCGACAAGTCGATCTCGCACCGGGCGCTGATCCTGGGGGCGCTGTCGGTCGGCGAGACCCGGATTTCCGGCCTGCTCGAGGGCGAGGACGTCCTCAACACCGCCGAATCGATGCGATCCCTGGGTGCCAAGGTCGAGCGCACCGGCGACTTCGCGTGGACCGTCCGTGGCGTGGGGGTCGGCGGCTTCGCCCAGCCCAGCACACCGCTCGATTTCGGCAACTCCGGCACCGGCTGCCGGCTGGTGATGGGCGCCGTCGCCGGTTGCCCGATCACGGCCGTTTTCGACGGTGATGCCTCGCTGCGCAGCCGTCCGATGCGGCGCATCCTCGACCCGCTGGCGCTGATGGGCGCGAAGGTGGTGTCGATCGCCGAGGGCGGCAAGCTTCCGTTGACCCTGCAGGGCGCCGGCAACCCGGTGCCGATCGAATACCGCACGCCGGTGGCTTCGGCCCAGATCAAGTCGGCGGTGCTGCTCGCGGGCCTCGCCGCGCCCGGTGTGACCACCGTGATCGAGCAGGAGGCCAGCCGCGACCATACGGAGCTGATGCTGAAGCATTTCGGCGCGGAGATCGTGACCACGCCGGAAGGGTCTCATGGCCGCCGCATCGCACTGACCGGCCAGCCGGAGCTGTGTGGTGCCCCCGTGATCGTTCCCGCCGACCCGTCCTCGGCCGCGTTCCCGCTGGTCGCCGCGCTGATCGTCGATGGCTCGGACCTCGTGCTGTCGGACGTGATGACCAACCCGCTGCGCACCGGCCTGTTCACGACCCTGCGCGAGATGGGCGCCTCGATCGAGGAGGACGACGTCCGCGGCGATGCCGGCGAGCCCATGGCCCGGCTGCGCGTGCGCGCCTCGAAGCTGAGGGGCGTCGTCGTGCCGCCCGAGCGCGCGCCGTCGATGATCGACGAATATCTCGTCTTGGCCGTCGCCGCCGCCTATGCCGAGGGCACCACCGTGATGCGCGGCCTGCATGAGCTGCGCGTCAAGGAATCCGACCGGCTGGAGGCCACCGCGGCGATGCTGCGTGTCAACGGCGTCAAGGTCGAGATCAGCGGCGATGACCTGATCGTCGAGGGCCGCGGTCACGTGCCGGGCGGCGGCATCGTCGCGACCCACATGGACCACCGCATCGCGATGTCCGCCCTCGTGATGGGCCTCGCGTCCGACAAGCCGGTCACCGTCGACGATACCGCCTTCATCGCCACCAGCTTCCCGGATTTCATCCCGCTGATGTGCAAGGCGGGCGCGGATTTCGCATGATCATCGCCATCGACGGCCCGGCGGCCTCGGGCAAGGGCACCATGGCCAAGCGTCTCGCGGCGCATTACGGCCTCAGGCACCTGGATACGGGCGTGATCTACCGGGCCGTTGCCCATGCGCTGCTGACCGCCGGCATCGACCTCAAGGACGAGGCGCGGGCGGCGGACGTCGCCATGAGCCTGGATCCCTCGACCTTCGACAATCCGGCGCTGAGGTCGCACCAGGTCGGGTCTGCGGCCTCCGTGGTCTCGGCGTTGCCGAAAGTGCGCGAGGCGCTGGTGGCCTTCCAGCGTCAGTTCGCAAGCCAGCCACCCGGTGCCGTGCTCGACGGCCGCGACATCGGAACCGTGATCTGCCCGGACGCCGAGGTGAAGATCTACGTCGTCGCCGATCCCCGCATCCGGGCGCATCGCCGCACGCTCGAGGCGCTTTCGCGGGGGGAACCGGCCGACGAGGCGGCCATTCTGGCCGACATCCTGGCGCGCGACGAGCGCGACCAGAACCGGGCCGTCGCGCCTTTAAAACAAGCCCCGGATGCTTACTTGCTTGACAACTCCCATTTGGATATAGAAGGCGGCGTCCGGGCCGCCATCGACATCGTCGAGGCCGTTCGAGCGGGCCGCCAGCGGGTTTGATTTCCGCCGGCGTCATTGGAGGAAAGCCCGCTCCCGCCCTTGACCGTCGATAGCTCGATTGCGGTTCAATCGAGTCCGATCAGCCGGACGCACTTCATACGTATCGCATGTGCAGGCACTGCCGGCCCGCGTCGTTTGCGCTTATCGCGCTGACAGCGCGGACGTCTGGGGATTTGTGGACCTCCAGGCACTGTCCATTCGATGCGCCGATCAACCCAAGCTGGCGAGAATGTCCGCATCTGGAGAACAAATGGCTTCGAGTACCTCTGCTTCTTCCTACAATCCCAGCCGCGATGATTTCGCCGCGATGCTGGATGAGTCCTTCACCAAGGGCAACCTGCAGGAAAGCTCTGTCGTCAAGGGCAAGGTTGTTGCGATCGAGAAGGACATGGCCGTCATCGACGTCGGCCTGAAGACCGAAGGCCGCGTGGCGCTGCGCGAATTCGCCGGGCCCGGCCGTGACAGTGAATTGAAAGTCGGCGACGAGGTCGAAGTGTTCCTCGATCGCATCGAGAACGCGCTCGGCGAAGCGGTGCTGTCGCGCGACAAGGCGCGCCGCGAAGAGAGCTGGGGCAAGCTCGAGAAGGCGTTCCAGAACAACGAAAAGGTCAACGGCGTCATCTTCAACCAGGTCAAGGGCGGCTTCACCGTCGACCTCGACGGTGCCGTGGCCTTCCTGCCGCGCTCGCAGGTCGACATCCGTCCGATCCGCGACGTCGCGCCGCTGATGAACAACTCGCAGCCGTTCCAGATCCTCAAGATGGACCGTCGCCGCGGCAACATCGTCGTGTCGCGCCGGACCGTGCTGGAAGAGACCCGCGCCGAGCAGCGCCAGGAGCTGGTGCAGAACCTCGAAGAGGGTCAGGTGATCGACGGCGTCGTCAAGAACATCACCGATTACGGTGCGTTCGTCGACCTCGGCGGCATCGACGGCCTGCTGCACGTCACCGACATCGCCTGGCGCCGCGTCAACCATCCGACCGAGGTGCTCAGCATCGGTCAGACGGTCAAGGTCAAGATCATCAAGATCAACCACGAGACGCACCGCATCTCGCTGGGCATGAAGCAGCTGCTCGACGATCCGTGGCAGGGCATCGAGGCGAAGTACCCGCTGCAGGCCCGTTTCCATGGCCGCGTCACCAACATCACCGACTACGGCGCGTTCGTCGAGCTCGAGCCGGGCATCGAAGGCCTGATCCACGTCTCCGAGATGTCGTGGACCAAGAAGAACATGCACCCCGGCAAGATCGTCTCGACCTCGCAGGAAGTCGAAGTGCAGGTGCTCGAAGTCGACAGCGTCAAGCGCCGCATCTCGCTCGGTCTCAAGCAGACCATGCGCAACCCGTGGGAGGTCTTCGTCGAGAAGCATCCGACGGGTTCGGTCGTCGAGGGCGAAGTCAAGAACAAGACCGAGTTCGGCCTGTTCCTGGGCCTCGAAGGCGACGTCGACGGCATGGTCCATCTCTCGGACCTCGACTGGAAGCAGCCGGGCGAGCAGGTCATCGACAACTACAAGAAGGGCGACATGGTCAAGGCCGTGGTGCTCGACGTGGACGTGGAGAAGGAGCGCATCTCGCTCGGCATCAAGCAGCTCGAAGGCGATCCCTTCGCCGAGCCGGGCGATGTCAAGAAGGGTGCGGTCGTCACCTGCGAGGTGCTCGACGTCAAGGACGGCGGCATCGACGTCAAGATCACCGGCACCGACTTCACCACCTTCATCAAGCGCTCCGAGTTGGCGCGCGATCGCAACGATCAGCGCACCGAGCGGTTCGCCGTCGGTGAGAAGGTCGATGCCCGCGTGATCCAGTTCGACAAGAAGGCCCGCAAGGTCCAGGTGTCGATCAAGGCGCTGGAAGTCGCTGAAGAGAAGGAAGCCATCGCGCAGTACGGCTCGTCCGATTCGGGCGCGACGCTGGGCGACATTCTGGGCACCGCGCTCAAGAACCGCGACTCGAAGTAAGCCTTCGATCCGCGTGACGAGATCAAAGCCCCGGCTTCGGCCGGGGCTTTTTTGTGCCCCCAGGGCATTTCGACCCGCCCCTCGCCATCGCATATGTGGATACGGTCGAACCTGCAACTTAGTTGCTCCGTCATGGCCTGGACAAGCCCGGCCATGACGACGTGGAGAGATGAGAGCAAGACTCCGATCATCGAATACGCTAGCCCTGCGGCCTGCTCGGAGCCCGTCGACCCTTTGACGGCTTCGTGGCGGAGCCTTCCTTTCTTCAAATTGCGCCGCGATTGATGTAATCGGATAACGAGATATTCAGGCTGCGGATGCAAAACGCGCCGAGACTTCCAGGAGCTGTCCATGTCGCTTGATTCGGATGTGATCGTCGATCGCCGCAGGCTGCGCCGCAAGCTGACGTTCTGGCGGGTGGTCGCGGTGCTGATCGCGGTCGCGGCTCTTTCCGCCATCGGCCTCGCCATGTCGCCGCGCGGCCGCACCGTGCTGTCGACCACCGGCTCGATCGCCCGCGTCAATATCGAGGGCCTGATCCGTAGCGATCATGAGCGAGTCGAGGCGCTGGAGCGGCTCGAAAACTCCTCGGCCGAAGCCGTCATCGTCCACATCAATTCGCCGGGCGGCACCACCGCCGGCTCCGAGCAGCTCTACGATTCGCTGGTCCGGCTGAAGGCGAAGAAGCCGCTGGTCGTCGTCGTTGAAGGTCTCGCGGCGTCCGGCGGCTATATCGGCGCGATCGCTGCCGATCACATCGTCGCGCAGCAGAGTTCGCTGGTCGGTTCGATCGGCGTGCTGTTCCAGTACCCCAATGTCGGCGAGCTGTTGAAGACGGTCGGCGTGAAGATCGAGGAGGTCAAATCCTCGCCGCTGAAGGCCGCCCCCAACGGCTACGAGCCCACCAGCCCGGAAGCGCGTGCGGCGCTCGACGCCCTGGTCAAGGATTCCTACGCCTGGTTCCGCGGACTGGTGAAGGATCGCCGGGCCATGAATGATGAGCAGTTGGAGAAGGTGGCCGACGGCCGCGTCTTCACCGGCCGGCAGGCGATCGAGCTGAAGCTGATCGACGAGCTCGGCGACGAGAAGACCGCGGTCGCCTGGCTCGTCGCGAACAAGAACGTCAAGAAGGACCTTCCGGTGCGTGACTACAAGCTCACGCCGCGGTTTGGCGATCTCACCTTCCTGCGAACGGCCACCTCGATCGCGCTCGACGCCATCGGCCTTTCCGGAATCGCCCGCCAGCTCGAGCACACCGGCGTGGTCCAGGCGGTCGATCGCATCGGCCTCGACGGCATGCTCGCGCTCTGGACGCCCGCGCCGGGCAATTGAACTCGCCAAGACCATCCTCGGGACGATCTTCCCGTTTCGCGTGTGCCATGGCGAGGCCCCGTACCCGGCCTCGCCCCCCGATTCACGGCCGCGATGAATGATTTAGCGTCTTGACAGTCCAGCATATTTTCACGGAAATGGGACCTGTCTCCCCGGGTACATTTTCTCGATGATCAAATCCGAGCTGGTTCAGCGTATCGCCGAGCACAACCCGCATCTCTACCAGCGGGATGTCGAGAACATCGTCAACGCGATCCTCGACGAGATCGTCGCGGCGCTCGCCCGCGGTGACCGCGTCGAGCTGCGCGGCTTCGGCGCCTTCTCGGTCAAGCATCGGCCGGCCCGCGCCGGTCGCAACCCGCGGACCGGGGCGCATGTCCCGGTGGACCAGAAGAGCGTCCCGTTCTTCAAGACGGGCAAGGAAATGCGCGAGCGGCTGAACCGAGACAATCCCGCGGGCGCTGCGGCTGACGACTCAGACGATTGAAGCATCTCGCGCCGGCCGTGCTAGTCGTCGGCGGCTGATTTCGAGGCGAATCCGGCCTGACTGACACGAGCGAGCGCATGCGAAAATTCTTCACTGTCGTGGTCGTCCTTCCGCTGCTGGTGCTGTTCGTCATCTTCGCGGTCGCCAATCGGCATTTCGTTACCGTATCGTTTGATCCGTTCAACGCGACCGATCCGGCGCTCGCGGTATCGGTCCCGTTGTTCGCCTTGATCATCGCCGTCGCGATCCTGGGCGTGATCGCAGGTGGTTGTGCCACCTGGATCGGCCAGCGCCGCTGGCGGCGGGCCGCGCGCCGTCATCAGGCCGATGCCGAAGCGGCCCGTGCGCAGGTGGTGCAGTTGAGCGCCGCGGCGCGTGCAAATCAGGGCTCGGCACAATCTCTGGTTCCGGCGGCGCCGGCGCGGCTTTTCGCCCCTTATGGGCGAGACAAGCAGGGCGCCGCGTTGTAGAAGGCGCCCAAGCTCGCCGGCCTTGGAAGCCGCCGGCTTCTGGTGATCCTTTCCGCCCGGACGTGCGTTGTTCATCGATGTCCCTGCTCGTCAAAATCTGCGGCCTGACCACGCCCGATACCCTCGCTTCGGCGCTCGACGCGGGCGCCGACATGGTGGGCTTCGTGTTCTTTCCGCCGTCCCCACGCCATGTCGGCCTGACGGCCGCGCGTGAGCTGGGCCGTGACGTCAGGGGGCGCGCGCTCAAGGTGGCGCTGACCGTCGATGCCGACGACGCGATGATCGAAAATATCGTCGAGACGCTGCGGCCTGATCTCCTGCAGCTGCATGGCCGCGAAAGCATCGCGCGCATCCGCGACCTCAAGCAGCGCTTCGGCCTGCCCATCATGAAAGCCATTCCGGTCGCGACCGACGCCGATCTTGCGCCGCTGGCGGGCTACGCCGATGTGTGCGACCGCATCCTGTTCGACGCGCGTGCGCCGAAGGATGCGACCCGTCCCGGCGGACTCGGGGCTACCTTCGATTGGCGTCTGCTGCAGGGCCTGAAACTCGATCGCCCGTTCATGGTGTCCGGCGGCCTGAGCGCCGACAACGTCGCCGAGGCCGTGCGGATCACGCGCGCCGGCGGCGTCGACGTGTCATCCGGCGTCGAGCGAACGCCGGGTGTGAAGGATTGCGACATGATCCGGGATTTCATTCGCGCGGCGCGGGCCGCTGAAGAGTTGAGCGTTCAATGACGACAGCCATTCCCAATTCCTACCGCAGCGGTCCTGATGACCGCGGTCACTTCGGCATCTTCGGCGGCCGCTTCGTCGCCGAAACCCTGATGCCGCTGATCCTCGACCTGGAAAAGGCCTATGCGGAGGCCAAGGCCGATCCGGCATTCCACGCCGAGATGAACGGCTACCTGAAGAACTACGTCGGCCGGCCCTCGCCGCTGTATTACGCGGAGCGGCTGACGGAGCATCTCGGCGGCGCCAAGATCTACTTCAAGCGCGAGGAGCTGAATCACACCGGCTCGCACAAGGTCAACAACGTGCTCGGCCAGATCATGGTCGCGCGCCGGATGGGCAAGAAGCGCATCATCGCCGAGACCGGCGCCGGCCAGCATGGTGTGGCCACCGCAACGCTGTGCGCGCGTTTCGGATTGGACTGCGTGGTCTACATGGGCGCCGTCGACGTCGAGCGGCAGCAGCCGAATGTGATCCGCATGGAGATGCTCGGCGCCAAGGTGGTGCCGGTGCAGTCCGGCGCCAAGACGCTGAAGGATGCGATGAACGAGGCGCTGCGTGACTGGGTCACCAACGTCCACAACACGTTCTATTGCATCGGCACCGTCGCCGGCCCGCACCCCTATCCGATGATGGTGCGCGACTTCCAGTCGGTGATCGGCAGCGAGACGCGCGCGCAGATGCAGGAGGCCGAAGGCCGCCTGCCGGATTCGCTGATCGCCTGCATCGGCGGCGGCTCCAATGCGATGGGCCTGTTCCATCCCTTCCTCGACGACCCCTCGGTCGAGATCTACGGCGTCGAGGCCGCGGGCCACGGCCTCACGCAGCTGCATGCGGCATCGATCGCCGGTGGCCGTCCCGGCGTGCTGCACGGCAACCGCACCTATCTGCTGATGGATGAGGACGGACAGATCGAGGAGGCGCATTCGATCTCGGCCGGTCTCGACTATCCCGGTATCGGACCGGAGCATTCCTGGCTGCACGAGGTCGGCCGCGTGAACTATTTGTCGGCGACCGATGAGGAGGCGCTGGCCGCGTTCCAATTGCTATCGCGGCTCGAAGGCATCATCCCGGCGCTGGAGCCGGCGCATGCGATCGCCAAGGTCATGGAGCTCGCGCCGAAGAAGCCGAAAGACCACCTGATGGTGGTCAACATGTCCGGCCGCGGCGACAAGGACGTGCCGCAGGTGGGCGACATCTTGCGAGGAAGGGCGAAGGCATCGTGACCAGCCGGATGGATGCGCGTTTCGCGCAATTGAAAAAGGAAGGCCGCTCGGCGTTCGTCACTTTCGTGATGTCAGGCGACCCTGATCCTGAAACCTCGCTGGCGATCGTCAAGGCGCTGCCGCAGGCTGGCGCCGACATCATCGAGATCGGCATGCCGTTCACCGATCCGATGGCCGACGGTCCGTCGATCCAGGCGGCGGGCCTGCGCGCGCTGAAGGCCGGCATGACCCTGAGGAAGACGCTGCAACTGGTGCGCAGCTTCCGCGACAGCGATGTCGACACGCCGATCGTGCTGATGGGCTACTACAACCCGATCTACATCTACGGCGTCGACAGGTTTCTCGACGATGCCAAGACCGCCGGCGTCGACGGCCTGATCATCGTCGACCTGCCGCCGGAAGAGGACACCGAGCTCTGCATCCCCGCGCTGAAGGCCGGGCTCAACTTCATCCGGCTGGCGACGCCGACCACCGATGACAAGCGGCTGCCGGCGGTGCTCGCGAACACCTCCGGCTTCGTCTACTACGTCTCGATCACCGGCATCACCGGCGCGGCGGCCGCGGATTCGTCGGCTGTGGGCGCCGCCGTGGCGCGCATCAAGCGCCATACGGCGCTGCCCGTCTGCGTCGGCTTCGGCATCCGGACACCGGAGACGGCCCGCGCCATCGCAGCCCATGCCGATGGCGCCGTGGTCGGCACCGCCCTGGTCGACGCACTCCGCGCCAGCCTCGATGCCGAGGACCGCGCGACCGCCAAGACCGTCAGTGCGGTCGCCGATCTGGCCGCCGCTCTCGCCCAGGGCGTGCGCGGCGCGCAACAGGCCGCGGAATAGGCCGTCAACCACTATCCGAGCGGATGTCGCGGCCGTCTTGCCGTGACCCCGCCGTCCCGCCATATATCCGGGCGACCGCAACACGGAGCGACACATGAACTGGCTTACCAACGTGGTCCGGCCGAAGATCCGCAACATCCTGCGCCGCGAGACGCCGGAGAACCTCTGGATCAAGTGCCCGGATTCCGGACAGCTCGTGTTCTACAAGGACGTCGAGGCCAACCAGTTCGTCATCCCCGGCTCCAACTACCACATGCGCATGGGTGCGGTGGCGCGGCTGAAGTCGATGTTCGACAACGAGACCTGGTTCGACGTCGCGCTGCCCGAGGTCACGCCCGACCCGCTGAAATTCCGCGACGAGCGCCGCTATGCCGACCGCATCAAGGATGCGCGGGCGCGGACAGGCATGAACGATGCGGTGAAGGTCGGCTTCGGCAAGCTCGAAGGCATGGGCGTCGTCATCGCCGTGCAGGATTTCGATTTCATGGGCGGTTCGCTCGGCATGGCCGCCGGTGAGGCGATCGTGCGTGGCCTGGAGCTCGCGGTCGAGAAGAAGTCGCCGTTCATCGTGTTCGCGGCCTCCGGCGGCGCGCGCATGCAGGAAGGCATCCTGTCCCTGATGCAGATGCCCCGCACCACGGTCGCGGTCCAGATGCTGCGCGAGGCCAAGCTGCCCTACATCGTCGTGCAGACCAATCCGACCACCGGCGGCGTCACCGCGTCCTACGCGATGCTCGGCGACGTCCACATTGCCGAGCCCGGTGCGCTGATCGGGTTCGCCGGCGCCCGGGTGATCGAGCAGACCATTCGCGAGAAGCTGCCCGAAGGTTTCCAGCGCGCGGAATACCTGCTCGACCACGGCATGGTCGACATGGTCGTGCACCGTCATGACCTGCGCCCGACGCTGGCGCGGCTGTGCCGATTGCTGACCAAGGCGCCGGCCATCGAACACGCCAAGCCCGCGCCGCAGCTGCCGCCGCCGGCCAAGCCCGCCGAAGCCGCGGAAGCGCCGGCGGTCGCAACGAGCGCGTGAACGATTCTGCCGCCCAGCCAAGACCGTCGCTCGACGAGCTGATCACGCGGCTTTCTGCCCTGCATCCGAGCCGGATCTCGCTCGGGCTGGATCGCATGCACCGGCTGCTGGCGCAGCTCGGTCATCCCGAGCGCAAGCTGCCGCCGGTCATCCACGTCGCCGGCACCAACGGCAAGGGCTCCACGGTCGCATATCTGCGCGCAATGCTCGAGGCCGCGGGGCTGCGCGTCCACGTCTTCACCTCGCCCTGGCTGGTGCGCATCAACGAGAGCTATCGGCTCGGCCAGGTCGGCGGTGGCGTCCTGGTCGAGGACGACGAGCTGATCTCCGCGCTCTTGGAGTGCGAGCGGGTCAATGCCGGCGCGCCGATCACCTTCTTCGAGGTCAAGACCGTCGCGGCCTTCGTGCTGTTCGCAAGGCATCCAGCCGATGTCGTGCTGCTCGAAGTCGGCCTCGGTGGCCGGCTCGATTCCACCAATGTTGTCGAGCAGGTCGCGGCCTCCGTGCTGACGCCGATCAGCATGGACCACATGGAGTTTCTCGGTGACACCCGCGCGCTGATCGCGGCCGAGAAGGCCGCCATCATCAAGCGCGGCTGCCCGGTGATCTCGGCGGCGCAGGAGCCCGATGCGATGGCCGTGATCGAGCGCGAGGCCAGGCGACAGCGCGCGCCGTTGTTTGCCGCGGGCGAGAGCTGGCACGTCAGTGTCGAGCGCAACCGGCTGGTCTATCAGGACGACCGTGGTCTTCTTGATCTTCCGGCGCCAAAACTGTTCGGCCGGCATCAGTTCGACAATGCGGGCCTCGCGATCGCGACCTTGCGCGCGGTCGATCAGTTCAAGCTCGCCACCAAGGCGTTCGAGGACGGCATCGTCGGCGCCGAATGGCCGGCGCGCATGCAGCGGCTGTCGAGCGGCGCGCTCACCGCGATCGCGCCGCAGGGCGCGGAGATCTGGCTCGACGGCGGCCACAATGCCGAAGGCGGCCGTGTCGTCGCCGCGGCGATCGGGGATCTCGAGGAGCGCGTGTCGCGGCAGCTCGTCGTCATCGTCGGCATGATGGGCAACAAGGATGCCGCGGGCTTCCTGGTCAACTTCGCCGGCCTGACGCGCCACATCATCGTCGTGCCGGTTCCGAACGAGAGCAAGGCGATGGCACCGGCTGATCTGGCCGCCGCCGCGCGCACGCTCGGCATGCGCGTCGAGATCGCCGATGGCGTCGCGTCGGCGCTCGCCGGCATCGCGCGGCTTGCCTATGAGGTCCCGCCGCGTATCCTGATCACGGGGTCGCTCTATCTCGCGGGCCACGTGCTCGACCTCAACGGCACTCCGCCGACCTGAGAGGAATGGCGCATGCGCTTTGCCGCGATCGCAGATGTCCACGGCAACCATCTCGCGCTGGAGGCCGTGCTCGCGGATATCAGTGCGCAGGGCGTGACCGAGATCGTGAACCTCGGCGACATGGCGAGCGGCCCGCTCGACGCGCGCAAGACGATGGATCTGCTGATGCCGCTCGATGCGGTGCATGTCCGCGGCAACCACGATCGCTGGCTGATCGATCGACCGCCGGAGAAGATGGGCGCATGGGAGCGGCCTGCTTACGCCCAGCTCGAAGCTGATCATCTCGACTGGCTGCGCACGATCCCGGCGACGGCCGTGTATCAGGACGAGGTGTTTCTATGTCACGCGACGCCCGATGACGACAACGTCTACTGGCTCGAGCGCGTCGCTCAGGACGGTGCGATCACTTGCGCGCTGCTCGACGACATCGAGCGACTGGCCGCCGGCATTTCGCAATCATTGATCCTGTGTGGCCATACCCACACGGCCCGTGCGGTGCGCTTGCGCGACGGTCGGCTGATCGTCAATCCGGGCAGCGTCGGCAGCCCCGGCTATTCCTATAACGCGCCGCATCCGCATGTCGTGCAGGCCGGCACGCCTGATGCGCGCTACGCGATCCTTGAGCTGACGTCGTCCGGCTGGAGCGTGAGCTTCCGCCACGTGCCCTATGATCACCGATCCATGGCTGCGCTCGCGCGCGCCAATGGCGACGAGGAATTTGCATCGGCGCTTGCGACCGGCTGGATCCGCTGAGCTCACGCGAGCAGTTTCCAGGGATCAGCGACCCTCTGCTCGAGCTGCTCGAACGTGCATTGCCTCGGCGATTTGTCGGGCCGCCAGCGCAGGATCGAGGTGCCGTGGCGAAAGCGCTCGCCGGAGAAATGGTCGTAGCAGACCTCGATCACCAGCTTCGGTTTCAGCGGACACCACTCCGCGGAGCGCTCGGTCGACCAGCGGCTCGGCCCGCCCGGCGCATTGCCGGTGAAGCCGGGTGGCGAGATCAGCGGCTCGAGCTTGTCGGTCAGCGCGGGCTTCTCGTCCTTCTTGAGCGCGGAGGTGAAGCCGACGTGATGCAGCAGGCCGTCATCGTCGTAGAGCCCGAGCAGCAGCGAGCCGACCAGCTTGCGCCCCTGGGCGCCCTTGTTGGTGGCGTAGCGGAAGCCGCCGATCACGCAATCGGCCGAGCGATAGCGCTTGATCTTCTGCATGCCGTCGCGGTTGCCTGCCTGGTAGGGCAGGTCGATGCGCTTGGCGATCACGCCATCCGAGCCGCCGCCGGATTGCGCCAGCCAGTCTTGCGCGGTCGCAAAGCGCGTCGTCGCCGGCGACAGCCGAAACGTCGGGTGCCCGGCGAAGTTCGCTTCCGCAAACGCCTCCAGCGCCGGCCGCCGCTCGTGCAGCGTGTGCGTCACGAGCTCCTTCTTGCCACTCGCCAGCAGATCGAAGGCGAGGAACAGCGCCGGCGTCTCCACCGACAGCTTCTTCACCCGGCTGGCGGCGGGATGAATCCGCTGCAGCAACGCATCGAACGAGAACGACTTCACCTGCGGCACCACCAGCTCGCCGTCGAGGATGAAGCTGGTTGCCTTCAGTTGGCGTGCCGCGGCGACCACCTCGGGGAAGTAGCGGGCGAGATCTTCGCCGGCTTTCGACTGCATCGTCACCTGAGCGCCCTCGCGCGCGAGCAGGCAGCGGAAGCCGTCCCATTTCGGCTCGTATTGCCAGTCCTCGCCGCGCGGGATTGCATCCACCGAGCGCGCCTCCATGGCCAGCAAACCGGATTTGCGGGAGGGCGAGCGATGGGCGCGGGCGGGCATGGCGACATCCGAAAACGCTGAAACACACCCCCTCAACGCGAACGGCCGGCGATTCCGCCGGCCGTTCGACAAAAATCCTGGATCGTGGAGCGTCAGACCGCCGACGAGATCCACTGCTGCAGCTTCGCCTTCGGCGCAGCGCCGACCTGGCGCGAGGCCATCTCGCCGCCCTTGAATACCATCAGGGTGGGGATCGACATCACGCCGTACTTCGAGGCCGTCTTCGGGCTCTCGTCGACGTTGAGCTTGACGATCTTGACCTTGTCGCCCATCGCGCTCGAGATCTCGTCGAGGGCGGGCGCAATCATGCGGCACGGGCCGCACCACTCGGCCCAGAAGTCGACCACGACCGGGCCGTCGGCCTTGAGCACTTCGCTTTCGAAATCGGCGTCGGAAACCTTGCCAACGGCCATGGAATTACCTCGTTCGGTTGGAGGGAGCGGCGCGGACGCGCCGCCTCAGCGTGGATGTCAAAGTAGGAATGGCGTGATGCCGGGTCAAGCGGGCTCACTCAGTCGTGCTGGGATGGCAGCACGGCGTCCAGCGCGGAGGCCGGAAGCTCCATGAATTCAGGAGCTTCGGTCCAGAGCAGCGCGGCGCGGACGTTTCGTCCGGGGTACAACTGGCCGAGCACGGCGCGGTACAGCGCGAGCTGCCGGACATAGGCCGGGGGCACGTCGGCGAGTCCCGAGGGCGGCTGCTGGTTGGTCTTGAAGTCGACGATCAGCACCTCGACCTCGGTCACCACCAGTCGGTCGATCTGGCCGGAGACCAGCGCCGGAGGCTGGCCGGCCAGTGCGAGGCGGCCCACGATCGAGACTTCCGCCCGGCTCCCGGCCGCGAACACCGCGGCAAAGCGCGGGTCTTCGACCACGGCGAGCACGCGTTCCGCGAGTCCCGCGCGCTCGTCCTCCGGCCAGTCGGCGGCGTTGCGAATCAGATATCGCAGCGCGGCATCGCGCCGCCGCTCCGGCGGCACCTCGGGCAGCGACTGCAGCAGGCGATGCACCAGCGTGCCGCGCTGCATCGCGAGGCTGCGCGCGGCCAGCGATTCGCCCGTGCGCACCGGCCGCTCGTCGGCGGACGGATCGGATGGCCGGAGCACGGCGACCTCGCCGGGCGCCTCCGCCGCCGCCGTGCGCAGCCACGCCGGCAGCTCGACGGCCGTCTCGACCATGCGCTGCGTTTCGTCAGCAGCGGTTTCCGCGATGTCCTCGGCCCGCGCGTAGCGCTTGACCGGCCCGTCCTCGGTTTCGGTCACCTCGACCTGCAGGCCCGCCGCGTCAAGGCCGCGCGCCATCAGGTCGTACCAGCTGCCGCTGCGGACGTTGTTCATGTTGCCCGGCATGCAGCCGCCGATGACCAGCCGATCCGCGGCGCGCGTCATCGCGACATAGAGCAGCCGCCGATATTCGTCCTCGGTTTCCTTGAGCATCGCCGTGCGCGCCGCAGCCACGGCTTGCGGATCGTCGGCCTTGCGGCCGGCCCAGACCACGATCTCCTGCTCGCCATGCGGCACGTGGATCAGCCGCAGCCGCTGCGAATCCGCCGGCGATGACGTCGTGTCGACCAGGAAGACGACGGAGGCTTCGAGGCCCTTGGCGCCGTGCACGGTCATGACGCGCACCTCATCGCGCGAAATCTCCATGTCGCGCTTCACCTCGGTGTCGGCGGCGCGCAGCCAGGCGATGAATCCCTGCAGCGAGGCCGGCGCCTTGCGCTCATAGGACAGCGCCAGCTCCAGGAATTCGTCGAGCGCGTCATTGGCCTCGTGGCCGAGCCGCGCCAGGATACGGCGCCGGCCGCCATCGCCGCCAAGCAGCCAGGCATAGAACGCGAACGGCGTGTCCTCCGCGGCGCGGCGCTCGCATTGCTGCAACCGTCGGACGACCGACTGCAGCCGCTCGTCGTCAGCGGCATGTGCTGTGAGTGCGTCGCGTAAGGAGCCGCGGCGTTGCCACGCCAGCTTGAACAGATCGTCGTCGTCGAGCCCGAACAGCGGGCTCTTCAGCGCGGTGGCCAGCGCCAGGTCGTCCTGCGGCAGCAGCAGCGCGTCGGCGAGGTTCATCAGGTCTGATATCGCGATGTGCTCGGTCAGCTTGAGCCGGTCGGCGCCGGCGACGGGGATGCCGGCGTGCTTCAGCGCCTGGATCACGGCATCGAAGGCGTTGCCGCGCCGGCGCACCAGGATCAGCATGTCGCCATAGCTGAGCCGCCGCCGCGCGCCGTCATGGCCGGTCATCGTGCCTGTCAGGATCAGCCGCTTGATCTCGGCCTGGATGCGGCGCGACAGCTTCACCTCGGGGCTGGTGACGGAGACGCCGTCGAACGGCGCCCGCCAGCCCTCGATCTCCTTGCGGTCGTCGCGTTCGCACAGGCTCCAGAGCTCGACCATGCTCGGCCCGGCATCGGTCAGCGCGTTGTGGATGGGATGGCCGATGTCAGGCGAGTGGATGCTGCTGTAGACCTCGCGCTCGCGGAATACATGGTCGACCGCGTGCAGCACCGTCGGCCCGGAGCGGAACGAATAGGTGAAGGACACCGGATCGAACAACAGCCCGGCGTCGGTGAAGCGCTTCTGCAATTGCCGCCGGCGCGCATCGAACTCGTGCGGGTCGGCGCCCTGGAACGAGAAGATCGACTGCTTCTCGTCGCCGACCGCGAAGATCGTCCGCGTCAGGCCGTCGCGCGCGCCGGCGCCGGCGGTGAACTCCTCGATGATGTGGGCAACGATGTCCCACTGCCGTGGGCTCGTATCCTGGGCCTCGTCGATCAGCACGTGATCGACGCCGCGGTCGAGCTTGTAGTGGACCCAGCCGGCAGAGACGCGGTTCAGCATCGCCAAGGTTTTGTCGATCAGGTCGTCATAGTCGAGCAGCCCGCGTTCCTCCTTCTCGCGGCGATAGTTCGCGGCTGCCGCTGTCGCGATCTGCAGCAGCGCCTCGGTGCGGTCGCGCACGACAGCGGCGCGGCGCTTCTCGATCAGGCGGTCGAGCCGACGCGCTTCGGCGTCGAACAGGCCGGCAAGGCCGGGATTGCTCTCGGCGAACTTCTTGGTCAGCAGCGATTTGCGCGGCTGCTTGTCGTCGGTGAGAAACAGCCGGAGATATTCGTCGACCTGATCGGCTCCAGAGAACGCCAGTGCAGCGCGAAGTTGCTCCGCCTGCTTCTGGTCGGTCTTGGCGCCGCCATCCAGCCGGGCGGCGATATCGGTCCAATCCGCACGCGGCAGATTGGGACCGTCGACCATGTCGCGCTCGATGGCTTCCAGCGTCTCATCCGGCGCGATGCCAAGTACTTCGCCGAGATGCTGCGCGGCGACCTCGACGCGGCCGGCGCCATCGGTCCAGGCCATGAAGTGATCGCGGCTGAGACAGGCCTCACGGACGACGTCCTTGAAGGTCGAATCGGCCGCATTGGTCATCGCCACCTGCAGCGCGCGGCCGACCGCGCTGTCGGGGGCCCTGGAGGCATCGAGCAGCACCTTGAGATTGGCGCGCTCCATCATCTCGGTCTGGTCGCGCTCGTCGAGCACCGAAAACCGCGCCGGCACATTGGCCTCGAACGGAAACTGCTGCAGCAGCCGCGTGCACAGCGCGTGGATGGTCTGCACCTTCAAGCCGCCCGGCGTCTCAAGCGCGCTGGCGAACAGCTTTCGCGCCGACGCGCGCAGCGTCTTGTCGGGGCTCGGGATGCCGGTGGATTGGATCGCGCCGTCGAGTGCGTCGTCGTCGAGCGTCACCCAATGGCCCAGCGTCGAGAACACGCGCTCGGCCATGTTGGCGGCGGCGGCCTTGGTGAAGGTGATGCAGAGGATCTTCTCCGGCGGCACGCCGTCGAGCAGCAGCCGGATCACGCGCTGCACCAGCACATGCGTCTTGCCCGAGCCGGCATTGGCCGACACGAACGCGGAGGCAGCCGGGTTCGATGCGCGCGTCTGCGCCTCGCGCACGGCCTGCGGAATGGGGCGGGGCGCCTTCACCATTCCTCCACTCCCAGGCCGCCGGCCGCCGACCACTCCTTGATGCGGGCGAGGTCGTCATAGGCGCCGTAGCGGTTCGCCCACATCGACAGGTTCAGCGAGGTGTAGCCTTGATTGACGTCCTCGAAGCTGCGGATCAGCGCTTCGAGTTTTTCGCGCGCCTCCTGCGCGGCCTGGTCCGGATGCTGCGGCGCGTCGCTCTTGTTGATCTTCAGCTCGAGAATGCGCTCCTCGCCCGGCGGGTTGTTGCCGGACAGCCGGACATAAACGAGCTGGCTGATCAGGCTGCCGGCCGGAATGCCGTCGAAGCCGCCCTCGCGGAGGATCGCGGCTTCAAGCGTGAGCTGCGGCGACAGGCCCATGCGTACCTGCTTGGCCGTGGGCGGCTGTCCGGTCTTGTAGTCGAGAATGGCGTAGGTGCCCTCGGCACGCTGCTCGATGCGGTCGGCGCGCGCCGACAGCATGAAGGTGCGGCCCGGGCCTACGGGAATGCCGATCTCGCCGCGGATCTCCGCGGTGATCGCGCCGATCTGCTCGCGCCGCGCACTCTCCCACGCCGCGAACCAGCCGGCGATGCGCTGGAAGCGCGGCCACCACAGCGCCCGCGCTTCGGGGCGCTCCATCAGCGGCGCAAAATGTTTCTCGCCGATCACGCGCAGCGCATGCGCCGGATGCAGCGGCAGCGCATCGGCATAAACTTGCGTGAACTCGCCGATCGCCTCGTGGATCGCCGAGCCGCGATCGGCTGATGACAGCGGCATGTCGACGGGATCGAGCGGATCGAGCCGCAGGATGTAGCGCGCGAAGATCGTGTAGGGATCGCGCAGCCAGTCCTCGATCGCGGTCACCGACATGCGCAGCGGCCGTGCTGCCAGCGGCGGCTTCGGTGCCGGCTGCTCGATCGGCTTCACGGTCGCGGGCTGGTCGAGCACCTCGGCATAGCGGACGTAGATGTCACCGCGCGCCTCCGCCGCCTTCCAGCGCTCGGCGCCGGCGACGGCTTCGAGCCGGTGCAGGAAGCGCGAGGCCACGGCGGGCGCGCCGCCGGACTTTGCGGCGTAGGTCAGGATCACCTCGGGCGCGCCGAGCAGCTGCGCGAAATCGTGTGCTGATAGTCCGATGCGGCGCTCGGGCAGGTCGAGGCCGAGCTGATGCCGCATCGGGCGGCTGAGCCAGGGATCGATGCGCGGCGCCGGCGGCCAGATGCCCTCGATCAGGCCGCCGACGATCATGCGGTCGGCCTGCATCAGCCGGGCTTCGAGCGGACCGTAGATCTGCAGCTGCGCGCCGTGGCGCTCGGGGCGGCGCACCGCGCGATCGGAGAAGGCGGTATGGAACAGATCCGGATAATCCGCCAGCGGCGCCATCAGGCCGCAGCGCTCGCCGGACGCGAGCAGGTCGTCGAAGCAGCGCGCCAGCGCGGCGCCGTCGCTATCGGTGAAGGCGGTGCTGAGGCCGACATCGTCGGTCGACAGCGCAATCAGCACCTCACGATGCCGCGCGGCGAGCTCGGCGAAATCCTGCGGGCGCGGCGAGGCGAGGTTTTCCAGCGGCGCCAGCGCCGTCTGCAATTGCGCGATCAGCGCGCCGGCGCGGTCGAGCTGCTCGGGACTGAGACGCGCGCGCGGCTCGGCCTTGTGCAGCGATGATACTTCGCCCTGATGCAGCTTGGTGTGCTCGTCGCGGAAGCGCGCGAAGTCGCGCGCGAGCCCGCCGGTTCCGGCTTGCGGCCGCGTGCCGCGCAGCACCGCGAGCTCCAGCGTCTCGATGGCACTCTTCCAGCCATTGGCAGCACGGGCGAGCCGGCACAGCGGGTGCTTGAGCAGCGCCAGCAAGGTCGGCGGCTCCAGGCCGCGCGCGGCGGCCTCCGCCGCGAGGCGCGCGAAGATGCCGGCGGGTGTTTCCAGCAGCGCATCACCGCCGGAATCATCAAACGTAAGGTGCCAGCGCGTCAGCGCCGCCATCACGCGGCGCGCCAGCGCGCGGTCGGGCGTCACCAGCGCAGCGGATTTGCCGAGATGGCGCGCCTCGCGCATCGCGATGGCAATCGCCAGCGCCTCCATCTCCGGATTCGGTGCGGCAACCACCGCAAGATTGTCCATCGCCTCACCGATATTGGCGGCGATGTCGAACTGGCGCAGCCGCTCGTGCCAGACGGCGGTCGCCTCCGACGGCCGCATCGCCTCTGAGATCAACACCTCCCGGCCGCCGCGGCCGGTTGGGGCGAGACGGACCACGTCGCGCCGCTCCAGGCCGAAGCGCTTGAGCAGCAGGTGCATGGCATATTGCGGATGGTTGACCGCGGGCGGCGTCAACACGCGGCCGGCGCGGTCCCTGGCACCGCCGATCGAATTCCACGCGGCTTCGTCGAGATCGGTGTCGAGCCCAGGCAGCACCACCGCGCCATGCGGAAGCTTGGCGACGGCGAGCAGGAATTTTGCCGTCGCCGGCATCGAGCCGGTGGAGCCGGCGGCAATGACGGGACCATCGGCATGCGCCGACAGCCGCGCGGCTTCGGCCGCGATCAACAGATCGCGCCGCGCCGCCGGCTCGATGCGCTCGATCTCCTGCAGATAGGCCGGCCACGCGGTCCGCGCGATGCGCAGGAACTCGAGCGAATACTGCCAGTATTTGTCGAGCTGATCCGGCACCAGCGCGTCGAGCGCGTCCCACGACACGCCGCGCGTCACCATGTCGTCGATCAGCCGTGCGAGGTCGCCGGCCAGCGCGAGCGTCGAGGCGGGCCCGCCGATCACCAGCGGCGCCGACACCGGCGTCTTGGCCCAGGCCGCCACCAGCCGTGCCAGCGTAAGCCGGCGCTGGAGGTCGTCGAGCCGTTCCGGGATCTCCAGCGGCGCGGGCCCGAGGAACGCGTCGCGATCCTCGGCGAAGGCAAGCTCGTCCTCATCGATGTCGCCGAGCGCGACGAGGCGCGGCAGCACCGCGGCATCGGTCTTCAGCTCGTCGAGGAACATTTCGCGCGCGACACGGAGCGAACGGCGCGTCGGCAGATACAGCGTGGCGGTCGCGAGTCGGGCCGGATCGCTGCGCGCCTCGAAGCCGTCGACCAGCCGGCCGTCGACCAGCGCCGCGATCACGCTGCGCAGGAACGGCGCCGAGATGGGAACGGTGAAGACGCGCATGGCCTGCGATTCGGGTTGCTCAGGCCATCTATATAGGGAGCGATCGGGCGGAGGTCATATCCGGGGTGTGGATGGGTGTTGATAGCGCCGCGACCGCTCCGATGTTGGACGCCGCACGCGGGGAGCCCCTCTGCGGCCGCGATCTCAGCTGTCGTAACCCGCTTTCGCGGGCGGTGAGAGCTGAGTTGCTGGAACCATCCGCCCACCTTCATCGTCACCGACAGCGCGGCGAAGCAATCCACGGCTGAGCACGGGACTCTGGATTGGGTCGCTGCGCTCGCAATGACGGAGAAAAGCCGCGGCGCTCCGGATGACACCGAGTGTGAGGTGATGGCTTCGCCCGGGGGTCTACGCCGCACTCTCCAGCAGCGCCTCTTCGGCTTCCATCACAGCAGCCGGCGTGCCCACATGCATCCACACCCCTTCGAGGCGGAGGCCGAACAGGCGGTCCTGCTCGTTCGCCTTGTCGAACATCTTCGTCAGCGAGAACTCGCCCTTCGGCGCGCCGTCGAAGATCGCCGGCGAGATGATCGCGGCGCCCGCATAGACGAACGGCACCACCTGATGCTCCCGCCGCTTGCGCAAGGTGCCGTCGGCGAGCATCGCGTAGTCGCCTTGACCCGCGTAGCCGATCGAGGTCGCGGTCGGCGCCATCAGCAGCATGATGTCCATGCGTTCGGGATCGAACGCGTCGGCGAGCCGGGACAGGTTCTGGCGCACGCCCTCGATCCACATCGTGTCGGAGTTGACGTGGAAGAACGGCTCATGGCCGAGCAGCGGCAGCGCCTTGACGACGCCGCCGCCGGTGCCGAGCACCTGGTCGCGCTCGTCGGAGATGATCACGCGGGGCGTGCTGCGCGCGGCCGTGTGCTCGATGATCTGGTCGGCGAGATAGTGGACGTTGACGACGGCTTCGGTGACGCCGGCTTCGGCGAGGCGGTCGAGCACATGGTCGAGCAGCGGGCGGCCGGCGACGCGCACCAGCGGTTTGGGCATCGTCTCGGTCAGTGGGCGCATGCGCAATCCGAGACCGGCGGCGAGGACCATGGCTTTGTGCGGCTTGACGGGCATCTTCAGGGCATCTCGATCAACGGTGGTGCGAATCATACCACGCAAGAACATCTATCGTCTCGGCCGGTTGCGATAGCCTGGGCCGATGACGAATATGCGACGGCTGCCCGGCCGTCGTGATGCAAGATGCCGCAGGCTGTCGTGGCTCGGTCAGGCTTCGGCCGTGGCGCGCTTGTTGGTCTTCTTCTTGCCCTGCTTCAGGAAGGTGACGCCGATCTGGTCGCCATTGACCCAGGCCAACTCGCAGCGCCGGTAGGCCAAGCCGGTCGACGACAACAGCAGGAAGAACTCCTTCAGGTGCAGGCCTTCGACCGAGCCCTCGACCGTCAGCTTCGCCCCGGTCTCCGAGACGTCCTCGATGGTGCAGTTGCGGCGCCAGGTGCCGTCGATGCCCATCATGAAAGCCGGGATGCCGCGCTCGAAGACGACGCGTTCGCCCTTCATCCGCTCTGCCATCGCAACCTCCATTCACGCGCGGCGCGCAACCGGCGCCGCGGGCGCAAGGTAAGGGGGGATGGCTAAGAACCGGTAAAGCTACGGTGTGAGAGCGATGGTGCGAGCTTGCCATGGCGACGGTCGGCTCCCCTGCCCGCATGGGGGAGGGGAGTGGACCGTCGGTGCCATGAGAGGATGCTTCAAGCTATGCCCGCTGGCGGCGGCACGTTCGCCGCGTACCAGTCGCGCAGCGGCTCCAGTGCGGGATGGGCCAGCGACCGGTGGAGATAGTCCCAGATGCGGGGCTGGTGCTTGAGGTAATGCGGCTTGCCGTCGCGGCGGTTGAGGCGGGCGAAGGTGCCGAGCAGGCGGGTGTTGCGCTGGGCCGACATGATCGCGTAGTGCGCGCTGAATTCGTCGGCGTCGAACTCCGTCGACGCAGCTTGGCGCGCGGCGATGTAGCGCTCTCGGAGCGCCCGCTCGATCTCGGGCGACACGTCGATCCGGGCGTCCTGCGCCAGGGAGACCACGTCGTAGGCCGGTGGTCCCATCACCGCGTCCTGGAAGTCGATCACGCCCACGCGGGCGATGCCGTCGCGCGCGGGCAGCCAGAGCAGGTTGGGCGAGTGGTAGTCGCGGATCACCCAGGTCGGCCTAGATGTCGGCTTGGCCGCGAGCGGCGCCTCCAGCATCTCCCGCCATATTTCCAGGAATTCGGCCCGCAGCACCTGCGACAGCTCCACGCCACGGTCGGGCAGGTACCATTCGAGCATCAGGCCGATCTCGATCAGCATGGCTTCGGCGTCGAAGGTCGGAACCTCGTAGGTCACCTGCGGCGCCAGCGGCAGCACCGAGGGGACGTCCTGCGCGTGCAGCGTGGCCAACAGATCGGTCGCGGCCTCGTAGCGCTCCACGATCGGTCGTGGCGGGTCGCCCTCGATCACGCCCTCGCGTCCCAGATCCTCGGTGATGAGAAAGCCTTGGCCGAGATCGGCGTCGTTGATCTTCGGCGCCGAGATGCCGCGCCCGCGCAAGGCCGCGGCGATCGCGACGAAGGGGCGGACGTCCTCGGCGAGATGCACGGCGCCGCTATAGGGCTTGCCGTTGTAGGTCGCCGGGCCGTCAGGGCGTTTCGGCGAGTTCATCAGGATTGAGACGCGCTCGCCCTTGTGGAGCCGCGCATAGGAGCGGGTCGAGGCATCACCGGCCATGCGCTCGCGGCGCGATTTGGCGTGCCCGGCCTCGGCGAGGAATTCGCGCAAGGCTTTCAGCCGCGCAACCACCGCGGCCGCCTTGCCGCTGCCGGTGACCTCGGCGCTGCGGGCGGTGTCGCCCTGCGATGGATCGTGGCGCAGCGCGATGTCGACGCGGTCCAGCGGCAGAGCGTTGCCGGCGCGCTCCGGCCATTCGATCAGCACGACGGTCGCCTCCGGCAGCGGCGACAGGCCGATCTCCTCGAGCTCCGATGCATCGCTGATGCGATAGAGATCGGCATGCACCAGCGGGAAGCTCGGCAGGTCGTAGCTCTGCGCCAGAGTGAAGGTCGGACTGGGCACCTCCAGCTCGTCGTCGCCGGCGAGGTAGCGGATCATCGCCCGCGCCGCCGCGGTTTTGCCGGAGCCGAGATCGCCGGTGAGCGTGATCAGCGCGCCCGGGCCGATCAGCAGCGCGAGGTCGGCCATGAGAGCGGCGGTGGCGGCTTCGTCCGCGAGCGCGGTGGTGAATGTCAGCTGGTCCGTCATTCCGCGGCGTTGCGTTGCGCGACGTGGTCGGTCGGGAAGTCACAGGTGACCGTGGTGCCCTTGCCGACCACCGAATCCATCCGCACCCTGCCGCCATGCAGCTCGACGAAGGAGCGCACCAGCGACAGGCCGAGGCCGGCGCCGCGATGGCGCGAGCCCTGCGAATGGCTCTCGAACCATTCGAACACCTTGTCCTTCACCTCGGGCGGAATGCCGGGGCCGGAATCGGTGACCGCGAAGGTGACGCTGTGATCGGTGCGGCGGGCGCTGACGACGACGCTCGAATCCGGCGGCGAGAAGCCAACGGCGTTGGCGAGCAGATTGTAGAGCACCTGCACGACGCGGCGCTCGTCGCCGACGAAGGAGCCGACATCGGGGTCGACCGCAATCGTCAGGCGGATGCGATCGGTGGCGAGGCGGTCCTGCACGCCCTCGGCCGCGGCCTCGATCGCCTTGGCGGCGTCGACCGGCCCGAGCTCGAGCTTCATGGCGCCGGCGTCGATGGTGGCGAGGTCGAGAATGTTGTTGGTGAGCGCGAGCAGCGCGTTGGTGGATTTGGTGACGTAGTCGAGATACTCGGCCTGCTTCGGCGTCAGCGGCCCGGTCGACGGATCGGACAGGAAATGCGCGAAGCCGATGATCGTCGTCAGCGGCGCACGCAGCTCGTAGGACACGTGGTGGACGAAGTCGATCTTCATCTGGCCGGCGGCTTCGAGCGCCTCGTTGCTCTCGCGCAACGCCCGCTCGACATTCTCGGTATCGGTGATGTCCTGGAAGGTGAGCATGGTCGCGCCGTCGGGCAGGGGACGGCTCATGCAGTCGAGCACGCTGCCGTCCTTGCGCTCGAGCTTCAGCGCCGCGTCGAGCCGGTTCTCGATCGAGGTGATCGCCTCGCGGATGGTGCGCCAGGCGACGGCGTCGTCATAGAGCTGATGGCACCAGGATTCCACGGTGTCGATATGCGGATGCTCGCGCAACTGATCCGGCGACAGCCGCCACATCTTGGCGAAGGCCGGATTGAACAGCTCGACCCGGCCGTTCGAGCCGAACACCGCGAC
This sequence comes from Bradyrhizobium sp. SZCCHNRI1009, assembly GCF_032487575.1. Classification (NCBI taxonomy): domain Bacteria; kingdom Pseudomonadati; phylum Pseudomonadota; class Alphaproteobacteria; order Hyphomicrobiales; family Nitrobacteraceae; genus Bradyrhizobium; species Bradyrhizobium sp. SZCCHNRI1009. The sequence goes on from NZ_JAUEUL010000004.1 coordinate 49,109, forward strand.
GCCTTCGGCGAGGCTGTCGAGCGTCTCGCGCTGGACCCGGATCAGGCCGTCGAAGCGGCGGGCAAGCGCGAAGCTCTCGGTGACGTCGTCGAACAGATAGGTGACGCCGCCTTCCGGGTTCGGCGTGGTGACGACCGATAATGCGCGGCCGTCGGGCAGGAACCAGGTGTCCTTGGCGGCCTCGACGGCGCGATAGGCCTCGTGAAGCTTGGCCTTCCAGGCCCGGAAGTCGGCCTGCTCGGGCAACTTGCGCGCGGCGCGAAGACGGTCGAGCACCGACGAGTCATCGGGCTGACTGTCCAGGAACGTGGGATCGAGACCCCACAGTCGGCGATAGGAGTCGTTGTAGAAGGCGAGCCGGCGCTGGCCGTCGAACACGGCCACGCCCGAGGACAGCTGGTCGAGCGTGCGCCGGTGTGCTTCCCGCATCCGCACCACGGCCGCATCCAGCGCCGCCGCCTCGCTGGCATCGATGGCGACGCCGGCGCTGCCGTGGCCCAGCACGAAGGCGCGCACGTCATACATGCGACGCTCGCCGCCGGTCACGATCGGCAGCCGGCCCTCGAAACGGCCGTTGGCGCCGAGCGCACGCTGCAGGTCGATACGGTCGGCCGAGTCGAGCAGCTCGATGTTGCGGCCGATCGCGTCCGGCACGTCGCGGGCGTCCGCGGCGCGGGCATAGGCCGGGTTGACGTAAGCGAGGGCGCCATTGGCCTGCCGCGCCCAGATCGGCCACGGCAGCGCCGATGCCAGCGCGCGCAGCGACTCCGTCTCCTCGCCGAGCGCCTTGAAGCGGAGCTGCGTCTCGGCGAGCTCGCGGCGCAGGCCGGACAATTCGCGGATGCGCACGATGGCCTGCCCGCCGATGGCGCGGCCCATCGCCTCGATCGCATGGCCGTGCGAGGTGGTGAGATTGAGCATGAAGCCTTCGCCTGCTTCGCGCAGCGCGTCGACGGCGCGGTCGAGCTGCAGCGCGGGCTCCGGCGGCAGCCAGGTTCCAAAGGCGAGAATGCGCTGCGGCTGATCCTGCGGCACCAGCATCGAGGTGTCGCCGGAGATCTGCGGGCGATGGCCGCCGGCCGGCCAGGCGATCAGGATCTGCGGCTCGGCGAACAGCAGCGCACGGTAGCGATCGGCCTGCAGTTGCAGCTCGGCGACATTGGCACGCAGCCGCGCTTCCTTGCGCGCGGCCGCCAGACGCGTGCGCACCAGCGCGACCGCAGCGACCACGGAGAAGCCGAGCAGCGCCAGCATCGCCGTGACCTCGGCGATATCAGGACGGCTCAGCTCGAACAGCGTCGTGATCGCATCCGGCGGCACGCCATCGCCTGCGAAGCCCGGTGTCGCCGGCGCAAGCGCAGTCGCAGCGAGACCCATCAGGCCTTTGCGCGCAAGTGACGTGCACGACAGCAGCGTCTGACGCATCACCACGATCACGCCCGACATATTTGCCCCAAACCGCACGAAGTTCCGCGCGGCGCCGATCGCGTCGACCGCGCCGTCTCACGAATCAATCAACCATAACCGCTTCGGGACTCCAGCGGTAAGAGTCCAGACCGTGAACGGTGGTTGCGCCTGAGGAAAATGCGTCCGCCGATCGACTCTTTCGAGTCGGAACAGTGGCAAGCCCGTAGTTCAACGGCCCGTCGAGCCGAAGCCGCCGCTGCCGCGCGCGGTCGTCGTCAAGCTTGTCGCGAGGCTGAGCTCGGCGCGCACCACGGCGGCGATCACCATCTGCGCGATGCGCTCGCCGCGACGGATCGTAAACGGTTCCTTGCCGTGGTTGATCAGCAGCACGCAGATCTCGCCGCGGTAGTCCGCGTCCACCGTGCCCGGTGCGTTCAGCACCGTGACGCCGTGGCGTGCAGCGAGCCCCGAACGCGGTCGCACCTGGGCCTCGTAGCCGTCGGGCAGCGCGATCGACAATCCCGTCGGCACCATCGCGTGGCCGCCTGACGCAAGGACGAGCGGTGCATCGGCCGGAACCGCGGCGAGCAGATCGAGCCCCGCGGCATGTGCGGTCTGATAGGCCGGCAGCGGCAGGCCTTCGCCATGCGGCAGGATCTGCACGTCGATCGCGATCGTCTGTGTCACGCAACGGGTCCCATGGTTCTGGCAATCTCGGCAACGAGCGCCGTCGCGACCTCGTCCTTGGTCATGATCGGCCAGGACGCGACATGGACGCCATCGGCGTCCTTCGTCAAGAGATGCACGGTGTTGCGGTCGCCGCCCATCACGCCGGTCGCAGGCGAGACGTCGTTGGCGACGATCCAGTCGCAGCCCTTGCGGGCGAACTTGGCCTTCGCGTTGTCGATCAGGTGCTCGGTCTCGGCGGCGAAGCCGATCACGAGACCTGGCCGCTTGTCTTTGAGCTTCGAGATCGTTGCGAGGATGTCGGGATTCTCAACCAGCGCGAGCGGCGGAATCGCCTTGTCCGTCTTCTTCAGCTTCTGGCCGCCCTCATTGGCGACGCGCCAGTCGGCCACCGCCGCGGCGAAGATCGCGACGTCGGCCGGCAGCTCGGCCTCGACCGCTTCCAGCATCTGCCGTGCCGACTCGACATGCGTGACGTTGACGCCCTTGGGATCGGCGAGCTCGACCGGCCCCGCGATCAGCCGGACGTCGGCGCCGGCGGCCTGCGCGGCGGCGGCGATCGCAAAGCCCTGCTTGCCGGAGGAGCGGTTGGCGATGTAGCGCACCGGATCGATCGGCTCGTGCGTCGGTCCGGCCGTGATCAGCACGCGGCGGCCGGCGAGCGGGCGCGGCGTCGGCGGCTTGAGCATGGCGACGACGGCGTCCGCGATCTCGATGGCCTCGGCCATGCGGCCGACGCCGGCCTCGCCCTTCTCGGCCATCTCGCCGGCGTTGGGGCCGATCATCCGGACGCCGTCGCGCTGCAGGGTGGCGGCGTTGCGGCGCGTGGCCGGGTTGCTCCACATCATCGGGTTCATCGCCGGCGCCAGCAGGATCGGCCGGCTCGCCGCGAGCAGGATGGCGCTGGCGAGGTCGCCGGCGGCGCCGTGCGCCATCTTCGACATCAGGTCGGCGGTGGCCGGCGCGACCACGATCAGGTCGCAGTCGCGCGCGAGGCGGATGTGGCCGACGTCGAACTCGCTGCGCGCGTCGAACAGATCGGTGAACACGCGGTCGCCCGACAGCGCTGACGCGGCCAACTCGGTGACGAACTGCGTCGCCGCCTTGGTCAGCACGCAGCGGACGCGGATGTGGCGTTCCTTCAGACGGCGGATCAAGTCGAGCGACTTGTATGCCGCGATGCCGCCGCCGATGATCAGGGTGACGCGCGCTTCACGGGCGGCGCCGGGCTGAGGGAGACCAGGCTCAGGCAGAGCGGCTGGAGCTGGCGCTGCCGTCGTCGGCTCGGACGGATCGACCGGCTCGATCAGCGCGCGCAGGATGACCCGGACTTCCTCCTCGACGGAGCGCCCGTTCTGCGCCGAGCGCAGTCGTAGATAGGTTTTGAGCGAGTCGTCGAGCTTGCGGATGGTCAGGCTGGCCATGTCCGCCTCCCCAGCAGGGTCCAGATGCAAGCAATGCTAGCAGAAATTGATCGCAGTGCAATCAATGTAGGGTGGGCGAAGCGGCCGCCGTAGGCGGCAGCGTGCCCACCGTCGATCGGCAGGCTCCAGGGTGAGACGGTGGGCACGGCGTCACCGCCATCTCGTACGACGAGACAGCACGGCTGCGCCTTTGCCCACCCTACGAATCTACAGCCTGAGCACCGCGAACAAAATGCCGATGAAGGTCAGCGCGATGACCCACAGCGCGATCGCGCGCCAGCGGCTCTTCTTGCCTTCGGTGCGGCCCATGGCGGCGATGGTCTCGGGCGACAGGCGGAGGCCGTCGCGGGTCATGGTCTCCATGTGCTCGAGCACGGCGGCGGCGCGGGCGGCGAGCACCGGCAGGGTCGCGGTCAGCCGGGCCAGTTCGCCGATTCCGGTGACGGCGCCCTCGATCCGGCCGATCGGCCCGAGATTGCGCTCGATCCATTCTCGCACCACGGGGTCGGCGACCTTCCAGATGTCGAGCTTGGGATCGAAGCCGCGCGCGACGCCCTCGACCACCACCATGGTCTTCTGCAGCAGGATCAGCTCCGGCCGGGTGCGCATGTCGAACAGGCCGGTGACCTCGAGCAGCAGGGTCAAGAGCTTGGCCATCGAGATTTCTTCGGCCGTGCGGTTATGGATCGGCTCGCCGATGGCGCGGATGGCCTGTGCGAAATTCTCCACCGAATGATGCGGCGGCACGTAGCCGGCCTCGAAATGCACTTCGGCGACGCGGCGATAGTCGCGGGTGATGAAGCCGAGCAGGATTTCGGCGAGGAAGCGCCGCTCCTTCATCCCGAGCCGGCCCATGATGCCGAAATCGACCGCAACCAGCCGTCCCTGCTGGTCCAGGAACAGGTTGCCCGGATGCATGTCGGCATGGAAGAAGCCGTCGCGCAGGGCGTGGCGGAGAAAGCTCTGGATCACCTTGCGGCCGACGTCGGGCAGATCGACATTCGCCTCCGCGAGCCGGGCGTGATCGTTCAGCGCGATGCCGTCGATCCACTCCATCGTCAGCACGGTGTTGGCGGTCCGGTCCCAGTCGACCGCGGGCACGCGGAAATCCGGATCGTCCTTGATGTTCTCCGCCATTTCGGAGAGCGCAGCGGCCTCCAGGCGAAGGTCCATCTCCATCGCGACCGAGCGCGACATCGTGTTGATGACCTCGACCAGCCGCAGCCGCCGCGCCTCCGACGAATGCGCCTCGGCCTTTTCGGCGACGAAGAAGAAATCGGAGAGGTCGCGGCGGAAGCGCGCAGCGACGTTCGGTCGAAGCACCTTCACCGCGACCGGACGACGAATGCCGTCGCGCTCGACCTCGCCGCGATGCACCTGCGCGATCGAGGCGGCGGCGACCGGTGGACCGAGATGCGTGAACAGCTGGCTGATCGGGCGTTCGAGCGCGGTGGCGATGACGGCCTCGGCCTCGGCCTGCGGGAACGGCGGCAGCCGGTCCTGCAGCGATTCGAGATCCCGCGCCATGATGACGCCGACGACGTCGGGCCGGGTCGCCAGGAACTGGCCGAGCTTGAGATAGGCCGGGCCCATCCGCTCCAGCGCGCGCGACAATCTTGGCCCGGACTTGGCGCCGGGGCGCTCGATGAGCCGCGCCAGCTTCAGCGCGAGCTGGCCCGGCGGCGGCGCCAGGCTCGGATCGACGGCGCCGAACACGCCCTCGCGCGCGAACACCAGGGCGGCCCGGGCGAGCCGCGTAATGTGGGTGAGTGCGGAGATCACAAACGCCAGCCGGAATGAAGCGCGACGATGCCGCCGGAGAGAGTCTGCCAGGACACTCGGGAGAAGCCGGCCGCCGAGATCATCTCGGCGAAGGCGTTGGGCCGCGGAAACTGGCGGATGGATTCGACGAGGTAGCGGTAGGACTCGGCATCGCCGGTGACGGCGCGGCCGAGCTGCGGGATCACGTTGAAGGAGAACAGGTCATAGAGCTTGTCTAGCCCTGGCATCTCGACGGTGGAGAACTCCAGGCACAGGAAGCGGCCGCCATGCTTGAGCACGCGGAATGCCTCGGCCAGCGCCAGCTCGATCTGCGGCACGTTGCGGATGCCGAAGGCGATCGTATAGGCGTCGAAGGAGCGGTCGGGGAAGGCGAGCTTCTCGGCATTGCCCTCGACGAACGAGACCTTGTCGTCGAGATATTGCTTCAGCGCGCGCTGGCGCCCGACCTCGAGCATGTCGCCGTTGATGTCGCACACGGTCGCATGGAAGCCGGCGCCGGCCTTCCTGGCGGCGCGGAAGGAGATGTCACCGGTGCCGCCGGCCACATCGAGCAGCGCAAACGGCGCATCGCTCTTCGGCGGGTTCAGCATGTTGATCATGATGTCCTTCCAGACGCGGTGCAGTCCGCCCGACATCAGGTCGTTCATCAGGTCGTAGCGCTGTGCCACGCTGTGAAACACTTCGTTCACCAGCGTCTGCTTCTCGCCCAGAGGCACGTCCCTGAAGCCGAAATGAGTGGTTTGGTCCGGCTGATCCATCACCCTTACTCCGATACGGCACCATAGCGCTGATGCGGCCAAGGCGCTATCACGTCAGCCGGACAAGGTGAATGGTCGCGGATGCAAAAGGTGAAATGAGCAGGGATGCCTGAGCTGCCCGAAGTCGAGACCGTCCGGCGCGGGTTGCAGCCGGTCATGGAAGGCGCCGTCATCGTCAAGGCCGAGGCCCGGCGCGGCGATCTCAGGTTTCCGTTTCAGCCCGATTTTGCCAAGCGCCTGCAGGGCCAGACCGTCAGGGGGCTCGGTCGGCGCGCCAAATATCTGCTGGCCGACCTCGGCTCCGGCGACGTGCTCTTGATGCATCTCGGCATGTCCGGCTCGTTCCGGGTGATCAAGCCGGAGCACGAGGAGACGCCGGGCGAGTTTCACTATCCGCGCGGCAAGGACAGCGTGCACGACCATGTCGTGTTTCACATGTCGTCGGGCGCCGACATCGTCTTCAACGATCCGCGCCGCTTCGGCTTCATGAAGATCATCGGCCGCGGCGACATCGAGACCGAGCCGCATCTGAAGGGCCTCGGGCCGGAGCCGCTCGGCAATGAATTCGATGCCGCGATGCTGGCGCGCGCCTGTGCCGGCAAGAAGACCAGCCTGAAGGCCGCGCTGCTCGACCAGCGCGTGGTCGCCGGGCTCGGCAACATCTATGTCTGCGAGGCGCTGTTTCGCGCCCATCTGTCGCCGCGGCGTCTGGCGGCGACGCTGGCAACGAAGAAGGGCGAGCCCACGGATCACGCCACGCGTCTGGTGGAGGCGATCCACGCCGTACTCAACGAGGCGATCCGCGCCGGCGGCTCGTCGCTGCGCGATCACCGCCAGACATCAGGCGAACTCGGCTATTTCCAGCATTCGTTCCAGGTCTATGACCGCGAGGGTGAGCCATGCCGGACGGACGGCTGCAGCGGCGTGGTGAAGCGCTTCGTGCAGAACGGCCGCTCGACCTTCTGGTGCCCGAAGTGCCAGAAGTGATGTCGCGGCCGAGGAGCCGGCACGGCCGGCCATCCCCGGTCTGCTTGTGGCGGACGGGAGTGGGCGTATACTGCCGCCATGGCTGTCAGCTCGCCCGACCTGAAAGCATTTCTGCTCGCGACGCCGTTCTTCGGCGGCCTGCTTGATGCGAGCCTCGATCTGCTGGTCTCGATGCTGGTCGAGCGGCGCTTCGACAAGGGCGCCGTGGTCGTCGCCGAAGGCGAGGCGGGTCGCTCGATGTTCGTCGTGCATAGCGGTACGCTGGAGGTCAGTGAGCGCCTGGAGACGGGTGCCGCGATCCATATGTCGCGTCTCGAGCCCGGGGATTTCTTCGGCGAGATGACCCTGCTCGACATGCAGAACAGATCGGCCACCGTGGTCGCGGAAGCGCCGACCGTGCTGTACGAGCTGACGGCGCAAAAGCTGTATGCCTTCTACAAGGCTGACATCCACGCCTACGTGATCGTGCTGCAGAACATCAATCGCGAGCTGTGCCGCCGCCTGCGTCGCGCCGATGCGCGGATCAAGATGCGGGAGGGTGGGTCGCGGTAGGCGAGCGGGCGGCGAAGCAGTGCGAAGCGTGCTCGATCTACGGCTGGGCTACTCCTTAACCTCGCCCCGCTTGCGGGGAGAGGTCGGATTGCATCGTGAGATGCAATCCGGGTGAGGGGGACAGGTCTCACCACGAACACTTCCCGTGTGTCTGCCCCGCGTCTGCCCCTCACCCCAACCCTCTCCCCGCAAGAGCGGGGCCAGGGAGCGCACCGCCGTCGCGGCAGAAGCTCGGGTCCAACTAACGAGGACTACAATCCCGCCTTCCAGTTGATGCCGTTGTCGGCCCAGGTCGGATACACCCGCGCCACCGGCAGTTTCGCTTCCTCGGTGGGCGGCGTCAGCATGATCGGGAACTCGACCTCGGCGTGCTCGCTCGCGTCCTTCAGTTCGCCCGCGTCGTGCATGACGTGATCGCCTGCAAGCTTGCCGGCGGTCCAGCGCCACAGGCTGCGAATCTCCTGCGCCGATTTGCCGGCCGCATCGAACTCGCTGACGCCGAGACCGGCGGCGAGCGCGTCCTGGTGGTCGTTGCGCATCATGATGAAGGGCTGCGCCAGCACCTCCGCGATGTCGCGTGGCGCGTCGGCGTCGAGCGCAGTCGTCGCATCGGTGACGCGATGGCCGCCGCGGATCGGGGCCTGGTTGAGCACGAAGGCGAACGGCTTGCGCCAGGCGCGCACGATGCTCAAGGTCGGTGCTGTCGCTTCGATGTCGGCGACGCTCGGACGCGCCGGAATGAGGCACAGATCGCAGTGGCGGATCGCGGCCGTCGTGGACGCCGTGATGCCGGCCCCGGTGTCGATCACGCAGACAGTGAAGCCGTCGCGGGCCAGCGCTTCGAGGCGAGGCTCGATCATCTTGGCGTCGTAGCCGGCTTCGACGATCGGCTCGCCCGCGGCGCGGCGCGCCTGCCATTTGGTCAGCGTGCCCTGACGGTCGGTCTCGATCACGCGCACCTTGTGGCCGGCCTGCTGCGCGGCCACGGCCAGACCAATCGCCAGCGTGCTCTTGCCGCTGCCGCCCTTCTGCGTGGCCAAAACGATCGTGTACATCGGGAGACAGTCCTTCGGATGTTGACGGAACTTATGAGAACGCCAAAGCTGAGTGCATCGCGGTTGCGCGGTGCGGAGCTATTCTCGCTCAGGACAGTCCCGGCCCGATCCAACTAACAGAGGATCGCGGTGGTCCGAATCAGCACGCCGACAAAACTGTTCGAACTATCTCACGCTCGGCCTGTGCCTGCACAGACCGGTTGACTACGGCGGGAGCCGTTCCGAGTTGATAGCAAGGTGCTAGGAAGTTGAGCGGCAGCGAGCCGCGGGCGAGCGATCGGCATCGCCGAGCATCATCCCATGCAGTCGCGATGCTGCACGTCCGATCCCCGCCGGCCGCCGTTGGGCCCTTAATTTTTTCTAAAACGACATGCTTAACATTGCGTAAACGCTGCCGCGCCGCAGTGCACAGCGGCACGATCGCGATGCCGAACCGGTTTGGCGCAGGCTCTACTTCCGCACGCAGATCACGCGCACCGTGGCCGCCTTGGCGTCGAGCGAGGTTCCGTCGGGCTTGACACCATGCGAGGCGAGAAACGCACGCGTCGCATCGGCGCTGACCATCACGACCTGTGTCGATGGGATCAGTGCCGTGCCCGCGAGGACGCCGGGCTTGAGCAAGGTGACGCCGGCGAACTTGCCGTCGCCGTCGAGCGCTGCCGCTCCGGAAAAGCCGAGCCCGGGCGCCGGCGCCAGCGAGGCGTCGCCGGTGCCGTTGGCGGCGAGCTGCGCCTTGACGGTGCTGATCGCGGCACCGCCGCCCTGGCTCTGCGGATCGGCGATGCCGACGATGTCGACCGACGATTTCGCACTGCCGCCCGACAGCGCCAGCGGCTTCAGGCCGCGCCCGCCGTAGATGCGCAGCAGCGCCAGGCCGCGCTCCTTGTCCTCGGCCACGCGCTCGGCATGGCCGAACCCGGGAATGGTGATTGCCACGCAGCCGTCGGTCACCTCGCGATCGGCGATGATGGCGCCGTCCTGGGTGGCGACGATGCCGGTGCCGTAATCGACGCGGCGCCGTGGCGCGGGCTGCGCGGCCAATGTCGACGGGAACGCGGTGAAGGCGCTCGACATCGCGATCACGACCGGCTCGACCGTGTTCTCGGTCGCCTGGTCGTAGAGGATGGTCAGGATGCGCACCTCGTCGCCCCGAAAGGTGCCGCGGATGTAGAACTTCTTCAGGTTCTGCAGGCCCGAGAGCACGAAGAAGTCGGGCTTCACCACGCTGTAGTCGACGGTGCGGCCGGGCTCCTTCTTCTCGCGGTCGGCGAGCGCCGCGGTGGTCGGGTTCGCCTCCTTGCGGCGTGACAGCACGACCTGCACGGTGCCGGTGGGCGAGGTCCATTTCGTGCCGGTGCCGTCGCTGGTCTGTTGCGGCACCAGCTTTGCGGGAATGCCGAGCCGTGCGCCGCTGACCGGCTCGGTCACGAGCTTCCAGCCGACGCCCTCCTGCTTGCGGCGCGCGGTGTCGGCGAGCACGGCGCGCTCCTGCGGGTTCAACACGCCGGTCGGCTTGCCGCCGACGAGCTTCTGGTATTCCTTGATGGCGTTGACCATGCGCTCGCTGACGTCGCCGGTGATGGCGCCATTGTATTGGCCGACCCAGGCGAGATCGGATTGCAGCGCAAGCCGCTCGGCCTGGCTCATCGCGTTGGCGGTGTCGGCGGGCGCCTGAACGCCCGGGCGCGCTGGCTGGGTCGCGACCGGCTTGGGCTTGGCGCCGGGCATCGTGGGCGTCTGTGCCTGCACCGACGCGCACGCGGCGATCCCGCAGATGAAGGTTGCCGTGGCCAGCCGTCTCATGACAAATCCCGATGCTCTTGCCGCGCCGCTAAATAAGCACATCTGCTTGGTCGGTCACAATCCGGCGAGGGTTCAGTGCGGAGATCCGCCGTCTTCGCCATGGGCCGGCAATGGGCTGACAGCGATGCGGCGGCGGAAGGACGGTGTAACGATGCTGAGCGACGAAGAAGTGGAGCGCTATGCCCGTCACATCGTGCTGCGCGATGTCGGTGGTCCCGGTCAGGCGGCGCTGAAGCGCGCCGCGGTGCTGGTGGTCGGCGCAGGCGGCCTCGGCGCGCCGGCACTGATGTATCTCGCCGCCGCCGGCGTCGGCACGATCGGCGTGGTCGACGACGACGTCGTATCGCTGTCGAACCTGCAGCGCCAGGTCATCCATGCGACCCCCGACATCGGCAGGCCCAAGGTCGAGAGCGCCGCCGAGCGCATCAATGCGCTCAATCCGCATGTGAGCGTCGTGGCGCATCGAAGCTGGCTCAATGCCGACAACGCGCTCGATCTGATCGGCGGCTATGATCTCGTGCTCGACGGCTCCGACAATTTCGACACGCGCTATCTCGTCTCCGACGCCTGCTTCCTGGCCGAGAAGCCGCTGATCACCGGCGCGCTCGGGACTTTCGATGCGTCGCTGACGACGATCCGCGCGCATGAGCGGAACGAGAAGGGCCAGTTCAATCCGACCTATCGCTGCCTGTTCCCCGAGCCGCCGCCGCCGGGCACGGTGCCGGCCTGCGCGGAAGCCGGCGTCATGGGTGCGCTCGCCGGCATGCTGGGATCGATGATGGCGCTGGAGGCGATCCGGGAGATCGTCGGTTTCGGCGAGGGTCTGGTGGGACGGCTCTTGATGCTGGACGTGCGCACGATGCGGTTCGAGACGCTGCGCTACGGGCGCGATCCGGCGAACCCGTTGAATGGCGACGGGCCTGTGATTGCGGATTTGAGTGCGCACCGAAAGTGAGGTGTGCGTGAGCCGAGAGGCCGCCGCGCATCTAGTTGTCGGTCATGAGTTGAGAGACTCTCGCCTCACTCTCCGCTGTCGTCCCGGACAAGCCGGGGCGACGCGATAGCGTCGGCGCGGCGCCGATCCGGGATCCACACTCCGTGAACGTGATGAGGCGCGCGGAATTGACGGCCTGCCCGTTTCAGACGTCACGCGGTATGGGTCCCGGCGTTCGCCGGGACGACGCCGAGGGGCTTGCCCGGTCTCGGCTCACATTCGCTTCCCGCGCTCACTGTCCATGTGGACCAGCTGCGACTCCGGATAGCGTTCGCCTGCCGCGACGCCAATCGGGAAGGCCTTGTCGAGCGCAGCGAGTTGCACTTCGGTGAGCTTGACGCAGAGCGCGCCGAGCGCCTCGTCGAGGCGGTCGCGGCGGCGGGCGCCGACCAGCGGGACGATGTCGTTGCCCTGCGCGGCCACCCAGGCGATCGCGACCTGCGCCGGCGTGGCGCCGACCTCGTCGGCGATGCTGCGCAGCGTGTCCACGAGGGTAAGATTCCGGTCGAGATTGTCGCCCTGGAAACGCGGCGAATGGCCACGGAAATCAGCGGCATTGGCGCGGTCCTTCGACCAGTGGCCGCTGATCAGTCCGCGCGACAGCACGCCGTAGGCGGTGATGCCGATGCCGAGCTCGCGGCAGGTTTGCAGGATGTCGCTCTCGATGCCGCGCGAGATCAGCGAATATTCGATTTGCAGATCCGCGATCGGGTGCACCTTGTGCGCCCGGCGGATCGTCTCGGAACCGACCTCCGACAACCCGATATGCCGGATGTAGCCGGCCTGTTTCAGCTCGGCCATCGTGCCGATGGTCTCCTCGATCGGCACCTTGGGATCGAGCCGCGCCGGGCGATAGATGTCGATGGCGTCGACGCCGAGCCGCTGCAGCGAATAGGACAGGAAGGTCCTGATGGCCTCGGGCCGGCTGTCATAGCCGAGCCAGCTCCTGTCGGGGCCGCGCAGCGCGCCGAACTTCACGGAGATCTGCACGTTGCGCGGACCGGCCGAGGCCAGCGCCTCGCGGATCAGCATTTCGTTGTGGCCCATCCCGTAGAAGTCGCCGGTGTCGAGCAGCGTGATGCCGGCGTCGAGCGCGGCGTGGATGGTGGCGATGCTCTCGGACCGGTCGGTGGGGCCGTAGAAGTCCGACATGCCCATGCAGCCTAGTCCGATGACCGAAACCTCGGGGCCGGTCGAGCCGAGTTGGCGGGTTTGCATGATCAATCTCCTCTTGCTGGCGCAGGCGGCCTGTTGGTCCGCCCGGACAACGCGGATATCGGCGGATTTCCGCGGTTCGAAAAGCTGGACAATTCCGAATGGACTGTTCAGCATGTCGAACAATGAGCGAGCCGGACCTCCGTGATCTTCAAGCCTTTGCTGCCGTGGCTCGCAGCGGCAATTTCCGCCGCGCCGCGCGCGAGCAGGGGCTCGCGGCATCCAGCCTCAGCCAGCGGCTCAAGGAGCTGGAGCAGCGGCTCGGCGTCCGGCTGCTCAACCGGACCACGCGAAGCGTCGGCCTGACGCAGGCCGGCGAGGCGCTGCTGGCACGGCTCGAGCCTGCGCTGTCCGAGATCGAAGCGGCGATCCATCAGGTGCGCGGCCAGCAGCAGGTCGCGGCGGGACGCCTGCGCATCAATGCGCCGCCGCCTGCGGTCGATCTGGTGCTGGCGCCGATGGTCGCGCCGTTCCTTCAGGCCTATCCGCTGATCGAGCTCGAGATCGTCGCCGACAGCGGCTTTGTCGACATCGTGCAGGCCGGGTTCGATGCCGGCGTGCGCTATGGCGAGCACCTGGCGCAGGACATGATCGCCGTACCGCTCGGCGAAACGCAGCGCTACGCCATCGTCGCCTCACCGCAATATGTTGCGCAGCATGGCCGTCCCGCGCATCCGCGCGACCTGCTGCAGCATGGCTGCATTCGGACGCGCTTCTCGTCCGGTGCGATGCTGGAATGGGAGTTCGAGAAGGACGGGCAGGTGATCAGGATCGCGCCGCCGGCTCGGCTGATCGCGGTCCAGCTCGGTCTGGCCTTCCGTGCCGCCTGCGACGGCGTTGGCTATTGGGCGACCTTCGAAGGACATGTGCGTGATGCGCTGGCGGATGGCCGCCTCGTCAGCGTGCTCGACGATTGGTGTCCGCCGTTCCCCGGGCCGTATCTCTATTATCCGAGCCGACGCCAACCACCGCCGGCGCTGGCAGCGTTCGTGTCTTTCGTCGGCGAGTGGCGGAAGCGGGCGAGCGGCCGGACAGAGCTGTCGTCCCGGCCTTGAGCCGGGATCCATAGCCACCGAACTGAATACGTTATGCGCGATCAGCCGCGTGCCCGTTTTCAGACATCGCGCGGTATGGGTCCTGCGTTCGCAGGGTCGACACCGATTGCTGAGATGGCTGGTCGGCCTACAGCATGCTCGGCAGCACGCGGTCCGGCGGGCGGTGGTTGTCGAGGAAGGTCTTGATGTTGATGATGACCTTCTCGCCCATCTCGACGCGGCCCTCGATCGTGGCCGAGCCCATGTGCGGCAACAGGGTCACCTTGCCGGCTTTGGCGAGCCGCACCAGGCGCGGGTTCACCGCCGGCTCGTGCTCGAACACGTCGAGGCCGGCGCCGGCGATGTCGCCGGCTTCGATCAGCCGCGTCAGCGTCTCCTCGTCGATCACCTCGCCGCGCGCGGTGTTGACGATGTAGGCGTCCTTGCGGATCAGCTTCAGCCGGCGCGCCGACAGGAGATGGAACGTCGCCGGCGTATGCGGGCAGTTGACCGAGATGATGTCCATCCGCGCCAGCATCTGGTCGAGGCTCTCCCAATAGGTGGCGCCGAGCTCGTCGGCGATCACCGGCGCGACCGGTCGGCGGTTGTGATAGTGGATCTGCAGGCCGAAGGCGCGGGCGCGCCGCGCCACCGCCTGGCCGATGCGGCCCATGCCGATGATGCCGAGCCGCTTGCCGCCGATGCGGTGGCCGAGCATCCAGGTCGGCGACCAGCCCGCCCAGTTCTTGCCCTCGGTGAGCACCGAGGCGCCCTCGATCAGCCGCCGCGGCACGGCGAGGATCAGCGCCATGGTCATGTCGGCGGTGTCCTCGGTGAGGACCTTCGGCGTGTTGGTGACGGTGATGCCGCGCGCCACCGCCGCGGCGACGTCGATGTTGTCGACGCCGTTGCCGAAGTTGGCGATCATGCGCAGCTTGCACTCGGGCTGATTGAGAATGTCGGCGCTGATGTGGTCGGTGACCGTCGGAACCAGCACCTCGGCGGTGCGCACGGCGTCGGCGAGCTGCTCCTGGCTCATCGGCTCGTCGTCGAGATTGAGCCTGGCGTCGAACAGCTCGCGCATGCGGGTCTCGACCGAGTCCGGCAGCTTGCGTGTCACCACGACGAGGGGCTTTTTCCTACCTGACATGTGCTGCTCTCATGAGATCCTTCAGACCTCATTAACCGGGTTCGCCGAAACTACCGTCGTCGCCTGAGAGCGGCGCTTCCCTGGACTGGTCGTGTCGGATCTCGCAGGTGGGCCGATCCGTCCCTGACAGGGCTTCGCGAGCGATTCTCAGGCGCTTCCTGGCCGCTTGTGTTCGGTCCTGTCTAGCAGAAGGCCGGGCCAAGACAAGAAGCCAACGGCGGGTCGGGACTGGCGCTTTCGGCAAGCCCTCTCCGAGCACGAAGGGGGGCAGCCGGGCGGTTCGATGGGGATCGGGCGAAGGATCGCAACGCAATCCGCTTTGATCGGAGCGCGGGTCGATCCTTTCGAGGGAGAGTAAGTTGAGTAAATCGACGTTGTGGCGTTTGGGTGCTGTCGTGGTGCTGCTGGTCTGTCTGTTCGACGTTGCCGTCGGCAGGGGCCGCGTTGCGGCGAAGGACTCCGTTCTCACCACCAGCGGCCTGCCGGTGCCGCGCTATGTCAGCCTGAAGTCGGATCATGTGAACGTTCGCGCCGGTCCGACCAAGGACAACGACGTGGCCTGGGTCTATACGCGCTCCGGCCTGCCGGTCGAGATCACCGCGGAATATGAGAACTGGCGCCGCGTGCGCGATTCCGAAGGCTCGGAGGGGTGGGTCTATCACTCCTTGCTGTCGGGGCGCCGCACGGCGGTGGTCACGATGAAGAACAAGGACGATCTCGCCCCGATCTATGAGAGCGCCGACGCCACGAGCGGGGTCACCGCGCGGCTGCAGGCCGGCGTCGTCGCGCAAGTGAAGAAATGCGGCAACGGCTGGTGCCACGTGCTCGGCAATGGTTTCGAAGGCTGGATCCAGCAGCAGCGGCTGTGGGGCGTCTACGCCGACGAGCAGGTCAATTGAAGGCCCAGGTCAGCACCATGCGCTGACCTCTGTCCTGACGCGCGCCCGACACAAAAATGCCCGCAGCGGCTGCGGGCATGATGCTTCTATGACGATGTTCCGGAGGCTCAACGCTTCTTGCGCAGCCGGACGACCATGTCGATCCGGGCGATCTCGTAACCTTCGGGCGCCTCCGGCAGCCTCGACAACGCCAGATGCTGGTCAGGGATGTCGACCAGCTCGTGGTTGTTCTCGAGATAGAAGTGATGGTGGGCGGTGACGTTGGTATCGAAATAGGTCTTGGTGCCGTCAACGCTGACCTGGCGCAGCAGACCGGCGTCGGTCAGCTGGTTCAGCGTATTATAGACCGTGGCGAGCGAGACCGGAACTTTGGCCAGCGTCGCTTCCTCATAGAGCATTTCGGCGGTCAGATGCCGCGCACCCTTGCCGAACAACAGCCAGCCCAAGGCCATGCGCTGGCGGGTCGGGCGCAGCCCGGCCGCCTGCAGCATCTCGTTGACGTCGTGCCATGGGCAGCCATTGAGTGCCGGCTGCCGGCCGCTCCCGAGATCCGGGTTGCCGCGATCATGACCATTCATCGAGGCGTTGTTGCTGACATCCACTTCAAGCACCGCACAATTCGCTCTCATCCACAACTGATATAGGAAGAAACCCATTCAGATGCAAGCTTATCGCAACTAACGTATCTAGAACGCCCCTAAACTGCATTTGCCGCCCGGTTTGGGCGCGGGGCCCGGTGCTGCGTCGATTTACCTGGATACGCGCATTGACGCCGCAATCCTCTATGTTAGAGAGCGCCCGGACCCGATTTGCCCTGCCATGGTGAGCGCCGGCGGCCGTGATGGCCATGTGCGCGAATCCAGGCGTCGTTAAGCCCGCCGCCGACAGCGGTCATGTTCGCCAGGTGCGATGGCCCAGCCTTCGTGCCGACGCGATGACCGGCCAGCGCGGCGCGGAAGGGGGCGGCGCGCGGGAAGGGTCCATGTCGCGCGGCACAAATTCCACCGGGGATCGTTGAGAAAGGCCACCAAGCATGCTGGATCGGCGCAGCGCATATGAATACGAGGACCTGCTGGCCTGCGGCCGCGGGGAGCTGTTCGGCCCCGGCAATGCGCAACTGCCGCTGCCGCCGATGCTGATGTTCGATCGGATCGTCGAGATCTCCGAGACCGGCGGCGAGTACGGCAAGGGTGTCGTCCGCGCCGAGCTCGACGTGAAGCCGGATCTCTGGTTCTTCGGCTGCCATTTCAAGAATGATCCGGTGATGCCAGGCTGTCTCGGCCTCGATGCGATGTGGCAGATGGTCGGCTTCTACCTCGGCTGGACGGGCGGCGCAGGGCGCGGCCGCGCGCTGGGCCTCGGCGATCTCAAGTTTTCCGGCCAGGTTCTGCCGACCGCGCGCCAGGTTGTGTACAACGTCGACATCAAGCGCGTGATGCGCTCAAAGCTGGTGCTCGGTATTGCCGACGGGTGGCTTTCGATGGATGGCGAGATTATCTATCGCGCCAAGGACCTGAAGGTCGGCCTGTTCAAGCAGGACGCCGCGCCGACTTGAACCGGCAGGCTGCGACCACAGACAGTGCAGCAGGCACGACTGCAACACAACACACGAGCAAGGTGAGGCGGACATCATGAGGCGGGTTGTCATCACGGGCATGGGCATCGTCTCATCGATCGGCAACAACACCCAGGAGGTGCTTGCCAGCCTGTACGAGGCGAAGTCCGGCATCTCCCGTGCTGAGAAATATGCCGAGCTTGGGTTTCGTTCGCAGGTGCAAGGCGCGCCGACGCTGAATCCCGCGGACGTGGTCGACCGCCGCGCCATGCGCTTCCTCGGCGAGGGCGCCGCGTGGAATCACGTCGCCATGGAGCAGGCCATCCTCGATTCCGGGCTGGAGCCGACCGACGTCTCCAACGTCAGAACCGGCATCATCATGGGCTCCGGCGGGCCCTCGACGCGCACGCTGGTGGAAGCGGCCGACATCACCCGCACCAAGGGCCCGAAGCGCGTCGGTCCGTTCGCCGTGCCGAAGGCGATGTCGTCGACGGCCTCGGCGACGCTGGCGACCTGGTTCAAGATCAAGGGCGTCAACTACTCGATCTCCTCGGCCTGCGCGACGTCCAATCATTGCATCGGCAATTCCTACGAGATGATCCAGTACGGCAAGCAGGACGTGATGTTCGCCGGCGGCTGCGAGGAGCTCGACTGGACGCTGTCGGTGCTGTTCGACGCGATGGGCGCGATGTCGTCGAAGCACAATGACACGCCCGCGACCGCGTCGCGGCCCTATGACGTCACGCGCGACGGCTTCGTGATCGCCGGCGGCGCCGGCGTCCTCGTGCTGGAAGAGCTTGAGCATGCCAAGGCGCGCGGCGCCAAGATCTACGGCGAGATCGCGGGCTACGGCGCGACCTCGGACGGCTACGACATGGTGGCGCCGTCGGGCGAAGGCGCCGAGCGCTGCATGAAGATGGCGCTGTCGACCGTGAAGACGAAGATCGACTACATCAATCCGCACGCGACCTCGACGCCGGCCGGCGATCCGCCGGAGATCGAGGCCATCCGCAAGGTGTTCGGATCGGGCGAGAAGTGCCCGCCGATCGCCGCCACCAAGGCGCTGACCGGCCACTCGCTCGGCGCCACCGGCGTCCAGGAGGCGATCTATTCGCTGCTGATGATGAAGAACGGCTTCATCTGCGAGAGCGCCAACATCACCGAGCTCGATCCCGCCTTCGCCGACATGCCGATCGTGCGCAAGCGCATCGACAACGCCAAGCTCGGCACCGTGCTGTCGAACTCGTTCGGCTTCGGCGGCACCAACGCGACGCTGGTGTTCAAGCAGCTCGACGCTTAAGATTTCAATAGCACTGGTTTCGTCGGCATCATGGCCGGGCAGCAGCGCGAAGCTCATTCTTCGCACCGATGTCCGGCCATTGGCGTCTCGAAGGCGGAACGATCATCCTGGCTGGGCCGATCCCGGCATGACGAAGGAGAGACATCATGCAGGGTCTGATGAAGGGCAAGCGCGGGCTTGTCATGGGCATCGCCAACGACCATTCGATCGCCTGGGGCATCGCCAAGACGCTGGCTGCGCATGGCGCCGAGATGGCCTTCACCTATCAGGGCGACGCGCTCGGCAAGCGCGTCCGCCCGTTGGCCGACGAGCTCGGCGTCAAGCACGTGCTGCCTTGCGACGTCGAGGACATCGCCAGCGTCGATGGCGTGTTCACTTCGCTGCGCGAAGCCTGGGGCGGGCTCGACTTCATCGTCCACGCCGTCGCTTTCTCGGACAAGAACGAGCTCAAGGGCCGCTATGCCGACACCTCGCGCGAGAATTTTGCGCGCACGATGCTGATCTCCTGCTTCTCCTTCACCGAGATCGCCAAGCGCGCCGCCGAGCTGATGCCGGAGAACGGCGGCAGCATGATCACCTTGACCTTCGACGGCTCCAACCGCGTGATGCCGAACTACAACGTGATGGGTGTCGCCAAGGCCGCGTTGGAAGCCTCGGTGCGCTATCTTGCCGCCGATTACGGCCGCCGCAGCATCCGCGTCAACGCGATCTCGGCCGGCCCGGTGCGCACGCTGGCGGGCTCGGGAATCGGCGACGCCCGCTTCATGTTCGCGTTCCAGCAGAAGCACTCGCCGCTCGGCCGCGGCGTGACCCTGGAGGAGCTTGGCGGCTCCGCGCTGTATCTGTTGTCGGAGCTGTCCGGTGGCGTCACCGGCGAGATCCACTACGTCGACTCTGGATATAACGTGATCTCGATGCCGCGCCCCGAGGATCTCAAGGCGGACTGACCTCCGCGCGCATCGGCGGTATCGGGGGGCGCGAGACTCCGTCCTCCGATCGACCCAAATTTTCCCAGTTGAAGACAATGTTCCTGAACGGCTAATCAGGAGGCATTGGCGCAACTCTTGCGGTTGGCTGTTGCGATGACGCTGCGATGCATCATGACCGGTGCATCGGCCGCGGCCGTCAGCCAGACGCTCGCGCCGGCAGCAAGACAAGTCGTGGGGGCGATTGATGCTGCGTTCGAAAGTCCGTGTCATCGCTCTCTGCGCGATGACCGGCATCGTGCTTGCGGCAGGGGGCGCAGGGCCGGCGAAGGCGCAATCGAGCGTCTGGGACTCCACGATCTCCAACACCAACTGGTATGTGCCGACGGCGCAACTGCTCGCCTACCTGTCGCCGAAGACGGGCTTCTCCAATCCGGTCCCGATCGGTGACCAGACGTTGTGGACCCTGGGCACCGCGACCAACGGCGCCTTCACCGGCACCAGCGTCGCGCAGCTCAGGATCGGCCCGGCGCTGCTGACGGACACCTCGACCATCCAGGGCTTCGTCACCACCAGCGGCCAGATCACCATGCTGTTCACGCCGACCGGCGGCGGCACTGCGACCGTCGGGCTCGGCTATATGCGCAACGTCAACGGCGTGACCAGCATGGAAATGCAGATGATCACCGGCGACAGCCTGCTGGCGACGCATTGGGCCTACATGCTGCCCTATGATCCCGCGACCTTCACGCCGCCGCCGTCAGCACCGGTGCCGGCCAACTCCGTCCCGCAATGGGCATGGACCGCCGGCACGCCGTGGCGGATCGTCAGTCCGACATTGTTCGGCACGCAGGCGCCGGGCCGCTTCGTCATCACCAACTATCAGAACGGCTATTTCTGGGGCGCGGGCGTCGCGCCGACGGGCAGCACGGCCGGTGGCTTCACCCTGCTCGGCTCGGTCACCCCGGAGGGAAGCGTGCTGTTCAATACGCTGTCGCGTGGCAGCCTGACCAGCCTCTATGGCGCGATGAGCGGCAATGCGTCGAATGCGCAGATGGTCACCTCGACGTATGATCTCACGGGAAGCATGACCGGCGATCTGGCGACGATGTCGCTGATCCAGCCCTATGGCACTGCGCTTCGGTCGGCCGGCGGCCGCGTCGGCCTGGAAGCCGCCGACGTGCTGTACCGGCTGTCGATGACGTCGGCCGGCTGGAGCGGATCGATGGTCTCGGGATTTGCCGCGCTCGACAATCTCAGCGGTCCCTCGCTCAGTGCCGCCGTCAAGCAGACGCTGCCGGTGCTGACCGGGGCGGCGTCGCAGGCAACCTATGTCAGCCAGCAGGCCTTCCGGCAGACGATGACCAACAGGCTCGATGAGGTCAGCAGCACCGGCTGGGCTGCTGGCCGCAATGTCTGGATGCAGCCTCTCGGCGGCACCGCGCAGCAGACAGGACGTGATGGCGTTCCGGGGTATAGTGCCGTCGGCGCGGGTCTGGCGCTCGGCGCCGATGTGGCCGTCTCGTCCCGCGCCATCATCGGCGGCGTTCTTGGCTATTCTCATCACACGATCAGCGGAAGCGACGATGCGGTGCCAAACCGTCTCGGTCTCGCCTCCTATCAGCTCGGGCTCTATGGGGCCTACGCCGTCAGTTCTGATGTCACCTTCGACTATCAGCTCGACGGCGGATCGAGCGACAACGGCGAAAGCCGGTCACTGAACTTCATGGGTGCGTCCGCCGGCGGCAGCTATCGTTCCTACAGCGGCCACGCCGGTGCGGGCATCAAGACCCGCATTCCGCTGCGAGACGACCTCGCGCTCGTTCCTGCACTGCGCCTGGACTACGGCACGGTTCGCAGCGGCTCCTATCGGGAAAGCGGTGCCGGCGGTTTCAGCCTCAACGTCGATCCTCAGGTCTATCAGGAACTCGTGACGACGGCGCAGCTGAAAGCGGTCTATGCGCCGACAACGCAGGTTCGTCTGATCAGCGATGTCGGCGTCGGCTACAACGCGCTGAACCAGGCATTGCAGATCGGCGCCGCCTTCTCCGGCGGCGGCGACGGCTTCGTCACCCGTGGCCTCAGCCTGTCGCCCTGGGTCTACTCGGCCGGGCTTGGTCTTGTCGCTGCGGGCAACAACCGCCTCGACCTCAGCGTTCGCTACGGCATCAACGCGACGCCGTCCGGCCTCGTCCAGCAGTCAGGCCATGCGGTGCTTAAGATCCGGCTATGACGCGCCGAGCTGATGGTTCTATTCGCGCCCGAAATAGGCCGGCAGGCGCTGGTCGAGCCGGAACTTGAGCATCGAACGCGCCATGTCACGCAGCACGTTGTTGTTCGCGGCATCCGGCGGCGAGGCGGGAAATGCGGAGTTGTCGACGTCGCCGGCATGAGACGGCGGTCCGACGCCGGACGTCAGCCGTGAGAGCAGCGCCTTGGAACTCGTGGCGGGCTCGCGCGTCTCGAATGTCGCGCCGTCATAGAGCTGGATATCGATCATGATGAAGACGTGGCTGATCCGGCCAAAACCCTCGCCCCGATTGACCACGCCGACGCCGGTGACCTCGTCGTTCGTCGAGGGTTCGCTGTCGGTCCGGCGGGTGATCACGAGGTAACGAGCGCACCCCGCCGAACCGGCCACCCTCCTGACGATGGGTGTGAGCTTCCCGTTCTCAGCCTTGATCGGGGGTGACTGATAGAACGGATCGAATGACCCCTTGGGGACGCCGATGCGGCGGATCCCGGCATCACCCGCGGCGGCTTTCACGCGCGCATAGACGATATCGTCGAATCCCCAGGAGACCGGCACCTCGGCGTACTCATTGCCCAGGCGGGTCATGCCGTTCTTCTGCACCGTGAAGACATCGCCAAGCGCTGAGATCACCCCGAGCTCGCACGGTCCGCCCTCGCGGACGGCCCTTGCCGGCTTGGCGGCCTTGGCAACGCCGGCCGCCGGCTTTGCCGCAGGCTTGGCGCTCAGCGGCGCAGGTGACGATTCCGCCAGGGCGTTGGTGCCCGACCAGAGCACGGCAATGAGCAGCGGCGCGAGCAGGCGTGAAATCGTCACTGGGAAAACTCGTGCTGGGAGAAACGAATGCGGACGGTGAAGCCCGTTCGAGGCGTATGACAGCGGGCGACGGCTCATTCGATCTTCAGGTAGCTCGGCAGGTCGCGATCTAGCTTCGCCGCGACCAGGCTGCGCAGGCGTTCGCGTAGCACGGTGCTGGTGGCTGCGGCGGCAAGAGGCTCGGGGAAGTCGGCATTGTCGAGCTTGTTGAGGGGATCCTCGGTGAGCCTCATGGTCTCGGCCAGCCGTGCGCCGGTATCCGCCGAGAATGAGCCGATCTTCTCGTAGGAATGGCCGTCGATCAGCGTGATGTTGACGTTCGCGAACAGGTGCGAGTGCCGGATGAGTGATCCGAGGCCCTGATTGTAAGCGCCAATGCCCCTGAGCCTCAGGGTGGTGTTGGGAATGGTCGCCTCAAACCTGGTGACCACGAGGTAGCGTTCGCAATTTGCATTCGTGGTGACGTTGCGCACGATCGAGGCCAGGCTCTCCTTCGGATCGGGCAGGAAGCGCGACGTCGGATGGTAGTAGGGCTCGAACGCGCCTTTCGGATAGCCGATCCTGTGCACGGTCGGGTCGCCGCCGGTGGCCGCGCGCACGCGCGCCATGGCGAGGTCGTCCAGTCCCCATCCCGGCAACGTGACTTCGTCCTCTTCGATTTCAAACACGGTGAGGCCGAACTTGCTGACGGCGAGCTGGTCGCCGAGTGCGGAAATGACGCCAAGACGGCACGGACCGCTTTCGATGGCGCCTGGTTTCGCCATCGCCTTTGTCTTTCCGGAGGGTTTCTTGGTCGCGGGGGCGGCCTTGGGCGCTGTTGCTGACGGAGCCTGGGCCCAAGCCCCGGTTGCGAAGGCAGCGGCGATGACGACGAGCGCAAGGCGACGGATCGGCAGGAGCGGCACGGACATGGGGACGGTTCGAGAATGCAAGGTCGTCGGGAACTCGAACTTAGTTCGCCTGCGAAGGCGCACGCAACGGTTTCCGGTCGTCACGCGCAAGATTTGCGCTTGCACGCTCTGCGATCAGGAGCCCGCCGCCTGACCGTCACGCTTCCAGCGATAATATTTCATGATCCGGCCGTGCAGCGGGTCAGCTTCCTCCTTTTCCAGCACGAAGCCCTCGCGCTCATACCAGCGCCACGCCTTGTCGTTGCCCTTTGCGCAGCGCAGCCACACTTCGTCGGGGAGCAGCTCGCGGGTGAAGGCGAGCAGCCGGCGGCCGAGCGAGCGGCCCTGATGGGACGGGGCGATCATCAGCTGGTCGAGATAGAGCGTGGGGACGTTGATCGCGAGCATCGCCGCGAGGCCGCCGCGGTCGTCGGCGACATACAGGCTCCAACCGCCAGCGACTTCACGCGGTACGCGCTCCCTGAGGACAGCGAGCAGCCTCTCGCTCTGCGTTTCCAGGCCCGTCGAACACCAGCTCTCCATCCAGAGCCTGGCGACGGCGTCGTATTCGTCCGGGCGGGCAGGGCGGATGATAGGATGGTGCATGTGGGGTGACCTTGAGCGGGGGTGACGGCCTCTGCATCCGCAGCCGTGACATGGGACGCGCGAGGGTGCGCGACCAATAGGACAACAAAAAAGGGCGGCTCGAAAGCCGCCCTTTGTGTTTCACTCGAAGGGTGCCCCGGCCTTACTCGCCGGCGGCTTCGCGCGCCTCGGCGGGCGCGTCCTTCTGCTTGGCCTCGAGATCCTCGCCGGTGGTCTGGTCGACCGCCTTCATGGACAGCCGGGTCTTGCCGCGGTCGTCGAAGCCGAGCAGCTTGACCTTGACCTTGTCGCCTTCCTTGACGACGTCGGTGGTCTTCTGCACGCGCTTGTCGGCGAGCTGCGAGATGTGCACGAGGCCATCGCGGGTGCCGAAGAAGTTCACGAAGGCGCCGAACTCCATCACCTTGACGACGGTGCCGTCATAGATCTGGCCGACCTCCGGATCGGAGGCGATCGACTTGATCCACTTGATGGCGGCCTTCATTGCCTCGCCGTCGTTGGAGGCGACCTTCACGGTGCCGTCGTCCTCGATGTTGACCTTCGCGCCGGTCTTCTCGACGATCTCGCGGATCACCTTGCCGCCGGTGCCGATCACTTCGCGGATCTTGTCGGTCGGGATCTTGAAGGTCTCGATGCGCGGCGCGTATTCGCCGAGCTCGGCGCGCGCGGCGGTCAGCGCCTTGGACATCTCGCCCAGGATGTGGATGCGGCCTTCGCGGGCCTGGCCCAGCGCAACCCGCATGATCTCCTCGGTGATGCCCTCGATCTTGATGTCCATCTGCAGCGAGGTGATGCCGCTCTCGGTGCCCGCGACCTTGAAGTCCATGTCGCCGAGATGGTCCTCGTCGCCGAGGATGTCGGACAGCACGGCGAAGCGGCTGCCTTCCAGGATCAGACCCATCGCGATGCCCGCGGTCGGCCGCTTCAGCGGCACGCCGGCATCCATCAGCGCCAGCGAGGAGCCGCACACGGTCGCCATCGACGACGAACCGTTGGACTCGGTCACCTCCGACACGACGCGAGTCGTGTAGGGGAACTCGTGGTGCGGCGGCAGCACCGGGTGGATGGCGCGCCAGGCGAGCTTGCCGTGGCCGATCTCGCGGCGCTTGGTGCCGCCGAGACGGCCGGTCTCACCGACCGAGTAGGGAGGGAAGTTGTAGTGCAGCAGGAACGTCTCCTTGTACGTCCCCGACAGCGCGTCGATGTACTGCTCGTCCTCGCCGGTGCCGAGCGTGGTCACGACCAGCGCCTGGGTTTCGCCGCGGGTGAACAGCGCCGAACCGTGGGCGCGGGGCAGCACGCCGACCTCGCAGACGATGTTGCGCACCGTCTTGGCGTCACGGCCGTCGATCCGCTTGCCGGTGTCCAGGATGTTCCAGCGGACAATCTTTGCCTCGAGCTCCTTGAACACGGCGGCGATACGGAGCTTGTCGTATTTCGGCTCCTGCCCCTCGGGGAAGAAGTAGGCCATCACCTTTTCCTTGACGGCGCCGACGGCAGCATAGCGCTGCTGCTTGATCGGAATCGCGTAGGCGGTGCGCAGGTCCTGCTCGGCGATCCCGAGCATCTCCTTCTCGATCGCGGCGTTGTCGATGATCGCGACGTCGCGCGGCTCCTTGGCGGCCTTTTCGGCGAGCTCGATGATCGCGTTGATCACCGGCTGGAAGTGACGGTGACCGAACATCACCGCACCGAGCATGATGTCCTCGTTGAGCTCCTTGGCCTCCGATTCCACCATCAGCACGGCGTCCGAGGTGCCGGCGACCACCAGGTCGAGCTGGGTATCGGCCATCTCGTCGAGGGTCGGATTGAGGATATATTCGTCATTGGCGAAGCCGACGCGGGCCGCGCCGATCGGACCCTTGAACGGCACGCCCGACAGCGTCAGCGCGGCCGACGCGCCGACCAGCGCGACGATGTCCGGATCGTTCTCCATGTCGTGCGACAGCACGGTCACGATGACCTGGGTCTCGTTGCGCCAGGCATCGACGAACAGCGGGCGAATCGGGCGGTCGATCAGGCGGGAGACCAGCGTCTCCTTCTCGGTTGGACGGCCCTCGCGCTTGAAATAGCCGCCGGGAATGCGGCCCGCGGCGTAGGTCTTTTCCTGATAGTCGACGGTCAGGGGCAGGAAGTCGACGCCCTCCCGCGGCGCCTTGGCGGCGACGACGGTCGCGAGCACGACGGTCTCGCCATAGGTGGCGACGACGGCGCCGTCAGCCTGGCGGGCGATCTTGCCGGTTTCCAGCTTGAGCGGACGCCCACCCCAGTCGATCTCGACGGAATGCTTGGTAAACATGGGTATCTTCTTTCATGAGATGATCGAAGGCAGACTCCCCAGAAACAAAAAAACCATGCGCAAGATTGCGGGGCGCTGGAATGCGATCAGCGGCCTGCGATCCTGCCATGGTTTTCTTATTTCGGATGGCGTCCATCCTTCTCGTAAATAACGGGCACCTTGCCCGTCACGCCCAGCGGCCGGATTGCTGCTGAAGCGTACTGCATGGTCCTGGTCGGATCAGTCGAAGAGCGTATCCGCTTCTTTCCAGATCCGGCCAGACCGCATGATCCCGGATGAGCGAACGCCGCGCGTGCGGCGTCCTCAGGATCATGTCGTCAACGCGCGCAATGATGCGCGCGCTCATTCCATAGCGAAGCTCAACGACGAATGTTGTGCTTCTCGAGCAGCGCCTTGTAGCGCGCCTCGTCGTTCTTCTTCAGATAGTCCAGCAGCGAACGGCGGGTCGACACCAGCTTCAGGAGGCCGCGGCGGGAGTGATTGTCCTTGCCGTGGGTCTTGAAATGGCCGGTCAGGTTGTTGATGCGTTCCGACAGGATCGCAACCTGCACCTCGGGAGAACCGGTATCACCGGCCTTGGTGGCGTTCGCCTTGATGATTTCCGCCTTGCGCTCTGCGGTCACCGACATCGTCAGTCTCTTTCGTTGCGACCGGAGCTGGCAGTCAGTCCGGTCAGGTTGAACACGCGCTTGGGGATGAGTTCGCCATTGCCAATTTCGGCAAGCGCCAGAAGGCGGCCTGCGACCGTGACATAGACTGTGCCGCTACTATTGGGCGCATCCCGTCCGCGCAACAAAACGGCCTGGCCCCTGTGGAGCCTTGCCGCATCAGCCCGAGTGACGGCCAGTGCCGGGATGTCGTCCAGCGCGGTCTCAACGGGCAGGAGTGCGTCGGCGAGGCTTCCCTCACCGGACGCGGCTCTATTGCACAAAGCCTCCAACTGTTCCAGCGGAATCATGTCGTTCTCGGTAAACGGACCCACCAGGGTCCGCCGGAGCGCGCTGATATGGCCGTAACAGCCGAGGAGGCGGCCCATGTCGCGGGCCAGCGCCCGGACATAGGTTCCCTTGCCGCATTCCGCCTCGAATACCGAATGGTCGGTGTCGGGCTGGTCGACGAGGGTCAGTTCATGGATCTCGACCGGGCGCGGCTGCAGCTCGACGACCTCGCCGTCGCGGGCGAGATCATAGGCGCGCTCGCCCTGGACCTTGATCGCGGAATAGCGCGGCGGCGTCTGCTCGATCCGGCCGGTAAATTGCGGCAGCAGCGCCCGGATCGCCGCGGCATCCGGCCGGCTGTCGCTGGTCTCGACAACCCGTCCTTCGGTGTCGTCGGTATCGCGCTCCTCGCCCCAGGTCACGGTGAAGCGGTAGCGCTTGCGGCCGTCCATCACGAAGGGGACCGTCTTGGTGGCTTCGCCCAGCGCGATCGGCAGGCCGCCGGAGGCGAGCGGATCGAGCGTGCCGGCATGGCCGGCGCGCTTGGCCTGGAACAGGCGCTTCACCACCGCCACGGCCTGGGTCGAGGTCATGCCGATCGGCTTGTCGAGCACGACCCAGCCATGGACGTCGCGACGATCGCGGCGCGGCTGGTTGCCCTGACCGTTTCCTTGGCGCTGCTTGTTGCGCGGATCATTGTTGTCGCGCAACGGGCGTCCGTCGGCAGAATGGATCGTCTTGGCCGTGGTCGGTTCGGCGCTCGGCGCGTCGACAGTGCCGGTTTCGGGGGGAATGGTCATCAGCTCTCTTCCGAATCCGAATTGAGGTCTCTCTGCACCGCGGGTGTTCGCAGTAATTTCTCGATCCGTTCCGCTTCGTCGAATCGCTCGTCGACGCGGAAGCGGATGTCAGGTGCAAATTTCAGGTTAACGCGCCGCGCGATGTCGCCGCGCAGGAACTTCTTGTTGCGCTCCAGCGCCGCGAGCACGACGTCCGTATCCTGTCCGCCGAGCGGCATGATGTAGATCGTGGCGAGCTTCAGGTCGGGCGACATGCGGACTTCGGGCACCGTGATGATGTGTCCCTCCAGGTCCGGGTCGTGCACGTCACCGTGGCTGAGAATGTCGGCGACAGCGTGACGCACGGTCTCGGCCACGCGCAACTGACGCTGCGAGCCGCCGGAAGCGGCGCTTCCCCTCTGGTGATGGCGAGGCATTTTTCAAAAAATCCAATGGATCGTCGCCCGGCGTGAGCACGGGCGAGAGGATCATTCTGATTGAGTTCAACGACGCTTCGTTAAGTTCAAGAGGCGCAGCGATTCCGCATCTGCACGGAATCGCTGCTCACTCGAATTGCAGCGCTCTGTAGGATTCGGACTTACAGCGAGCGCTGGATGGTCTCCACGCGATAACATTCGATGACGTCGCCGACACGCATGTCGCCGTAGCTCTCGAAGGCCATGCCGCATTCCTGGCCGGCCTGCACTTCCTTCACTTCGTCCTTGAAACGCTTCAGCGTCGACAGCTTGCCCTCGTGAACCACGACGTTGTCGCGGATCAGGCGGACATTGGCGCCGCGTTCGACAGTGCCGTCGGTGACGCGGCAGCCGGCGACCTTGCCGACCTTGGAGATGTTGAACACCTCGAGGATCTGCGCATTGCCGAGCATGGTTTCCCGAAGCGTGGGGGCCAGGAGACCGCTCATCGCCTTCTTCACGTCATCCACGAGGTCGTAGATGATGTTGTAGTAGCGGATCTCGATGCCGTTGCGCTTGGCGAGCGCGGCCGCTTCCTTGTTGGCTCGCACCGAGAAGCCGATGATCGCGGCGTTGAAGCCTTCGGCCAGCGTGACGTCGGACTCGCTGATGCCGCCGACGCCGGCATGCAGGATGCGGGCGGCGACCTCCTCGGTGCCGAGCTTCTCCAGCGAGCCGAGAATGGCTTCCAGCGAGCCCTGCACGTCGGCCTTGATGATCAGCGGGAATTCCTTGCGGCCCACGGTCTTCAATTGCGACATCATCTGTTCGAGCGAACCGCGCATGCCGGAGATCGAGGCTGCCGCGTTCTCGCGCTTCTGGTGCGCGCGGTAGCTGGTGACCTGGCGGGCACGGGCTTCGTTCTCGACGACGGCGAGACGATCGCCAGCTTCCGGCGGACCGTTGAAGCCGAGCACCTCGACCGGCACCGACGGGCCTGCCTCCTGCAACGTCTCGCCCTGGTCCGAGATCAGCGCGCGGACGCGGCCCATCTCGGCGCCGGCGACGATGATGTCGCCGACCCGCAAGGTGCCGCGCTGAACCAGCACGGTGGCGACCGGGCCGCGGCCGCGATCGAGCTTGGCTTCGATCACGGTGCCCTCGGCCGGGCGATCCGAATTGGTCTTGAGGTCGAGGATGTCGGCCTGCAGCGCGATCATCTCGAGCAGACGATCGAGATTGGTCTTGTTCTTGGCGGACACCTCGACGTCGACGACCTCGCCGCCCAGCGATTCGACCTGCACCTCGTGCTGGAGCAGCTCGGTGCGGACGCGCTCGGGACGGGCGTCGGGCTTGTCGATCTTGTTGATCGCCACGATCATCGGCACCTTCGCCGCCTTGGCGTGGTTGATGGCCTCGATCGTCTGCGGCATGACGCCGTCATCGGCCGCGACCACCAGCACGACGATGTCGGTGACCTTGGCGCCGCGGGCGCGCATCGCGGTGAACGCGGCGTGGCCGGGCGTGTCGATGAAGGTGATCTTCTTGCCGCTATCCGGCGCGGTCACCTGATAGGCGCCGATGTGCTGGGTGATGCCGCCGGCTTCGCCAGACACCACGTTGGCGTGGCGCAGCGCGTCGAGCAGCGAGGTCTTGCCGTGGTCGACATGGCCCATGACGGTGACGACCGGCGAGCGCGGCTCGGTGTCGGTCGAATCGTCGACGACGTCGAACAGGCCCTCTTCCACGTCCGAGGCGGCGACGCGCTTGACCGTGTGGCCGAGTTCTTCCGCGATCAGCTGCGCGGTGTCGGCATCGATCACGTCGGTGATCTTGTGCATCGCGCCCTGGCGCATCAGCAGACGGATCACGTCGACCGCGCGCTCCGACATGCGGTTCGCCAGCTCCTGGATGGTGATGGCTTCCGGAATCGTCACCTCGCGGACGAGCTTCTCCTTCTGCTCGTTGGCGGCATGGCCCTTCAGGCGCTGCGTGCGGCGGCGGAACGACGCGATCGAGCGCTCGCGCACATCGTCGGCCGTGAGCGCCGTGACCACCGTCAGGCGGCCGCGCTGCTTCTGCGGACCCGGCTTGTGCGTGGTCTTCGGCGGCGGCGCGGGACGCGCGGCTCCGCCGGGCCCCCTGCGGATCTGGCGCGGACCCTCATCCTCGTCGGGACCGGCGGCAACCGCCGCCGGCGCGCGGCCGAGCGGGCCGCCTGCGGCAGGACGGGCGCCGGCCGGGCGGCCGCCCGCTGGCTGAGCGCCGCCGGGCCGCGAGCTCGGACCACCAATCTGCTGCGGCCGGCTGCCCGGTGCGCCGACGGGCCTGCCGGGGGCGGGCGTCGAGCGGGCCGGTGCGGTCGCGGCGGGCTGCGGCGCGGATGTCGCCGGACGGGGCGCCTCGCCTTCACCGAACCGCTTCTTGGCCTCGAGCTCGGCCTTGCGCTTGGCTTCCTCTTCGTGACGGTGCCGCTCTTCCTCGGCCTTGCGGCGCGCCTCGGCAGCCTCGCGCTCGGCGCGTTCGGCGGCTTCGCGCTCGGCGCGGCGGCGGGCTTCCTCTTCGGCCTGGCGGCGTTCCTCGATGTCGCGCACGCGGGCGTCGGCCAGCGCGCTGGCGCGCGCCGAGCGCTCGTCCTCGGTCAGGGTGCGGAGCACGACGCCTGAGCCGCTGCGCTGTGGACCGGATGACCGCGGCCCGGACGGGCGGTTGCTCGTCGGCGGCGGCGTCGGCGCCTTGGCGACGGTCGGCTCCGGCGCGTGCGGCGCATCGGGCGCCCCATCGCCGACACGGCGCTTGGTGCCGCGCTTCTCGACCACCACCTGCTTGCTCCGGCCATGTGGGAAGCTCTGGCGTACCGTGCCAGTCTCGACGCGCGGCTTCAGCGTCAAGGTCTTGGTCGGGACACTCAGTTTCTTGTCGCCCGGAGTGTTGTTGTCGGCCATTCAGTCGTCCTAATCTCGTTTACCTGCGTGCGGGTCTGCCGCACCGTCCCATTCGTGCAATCGTCGCGTATTCGTCGCTATGTCTTCGAAGTCGAAGCAGATTTCGTGGCCGCGGTTCCGGCAATCTTGTCAGCGTCGGCCGACCGGTATCGGACCAGTGTCTGGCTGCGCGACAGGAATGTCCTGCTCGCCGGGCCTGCGAGCACGGCAGCATGTATCACATTTGAGCGCCCAAGTGCCAAATCCAATTCTGCCGAAGTGAGACAGCAGATGATCGGAATTGTCGGGGCTTGGCCCTGACCCTCGGCGTTCGGCCGCACCAGCGCGTCGAGCTTGCGGATCCCGTCGGCTGCACCGTCCGCAGCATGGACGAGGGCTGCCAAGGTCGACCGTGATGGCCGCTGCGACAGCGCCGCTTCCACCTTGGAGAAACCGGAGACGACCTCGCCGGCCTTGGCGGCAATCCCCAGCGCTTCGATCGCGCTGCGGGCCAGCAAGGCTTCCAGGTCTTCGGGAAGGGTAGGCGGGACGCGGACGTTGGTCTTGAAGCCTCGGCTGAAATGGTGACGCCGCACCGCCTCCGCAACCGCCTGGCGCGAGGCGGTGATCCACAAGCCCCGCCCCGGCAGCTTGCGCTTGATGTCGGGCACGACCTCACCCGACGGTCCGACGACGAAGCGGATCAGCTCGCCGATCGGCCGCACTTCGCGGCTGACCGCGCACATGCGCATGGTCGCGGACTTCTCGGTCCGCGGTCCATTGTCGAGCTCGGGGTCGGCCAAAGCGAGCATGCGGTGATGCGGCTCCTCATCTCAAGCGAGCTGGGTCAGGGTGGGCGTCATTGCGGTGTCCATGGGGCGAGCCAAACGGGTCAGGCGGGCTGTCCTTCGGTCGTTTCGTCCTCATTCTCGGGTTCGGCTTCGGCCTTGGCGAGGTCAGCCTCACTGATCCAGCCGGCCTTGACGCGGGCCTGCATGACCATGGCTTCGGCGTCATCGCGGGAGACATCGAGACCATCGAGGAAGCCGGGGAATTTGGTGGCTTCGCCCCCCTCCTTGCGCTCGGTCCAGCCGACCAGATCGTCGGTGGCGCAGCCCGCGAGGTCCTCGACTGTCTTGATGTCGTTCTCGCCGAACTTGACCAGCATCTTGGTGGTGACGCCGGGCACGTCCTTCACCGCGTCCTCGACGCCGAGCTCCTTGCGCCTGGCCTCGAGCTCGGCTTCCTGCTGCTCGAGGAATTCGCGGGCGCGGGTCTGCAGTTCGGTCGCGGTCTCCTCGTCGAAGCCCTCGATGCCGGCGAGATCCTTGAGGTCAACCAAAGCGAGCTCCTCGACCGAGGTGAAGCCCTCGGACGCCAGCAACTGTCCGACGACCTCGTCGACATTCAGCGATTCCATGAACACGCGGGTGGAATTCTCGAAGTCGGCCTGGCGGCGCTCCGATTCCTCCTGCTCGGTCAGGATGTCGATGTCCCAGCCGGTCAGCTGCGAAGCCAGGCGGACGTTCTGGCCGCGGCGGCCGATCGCCAGCGACAGCTGGTTGTTGGTGTCGGGCACCACGACCTCGATGCGCTCGCGGTCCTCGTCGATGACGACCTTGGCGACTTCGGCCGGCGCCAGCGCGTTGACCACGAAGGTCGCGATATCGGGCGACCATGGAATGATGTCGATCTTCTCGCCCTGCAGCTCGTTCACCACGGCCTGCACGCGCGAGCCGCGCATGCCGACGCAGGCGCCGACCGGGTCGACCGAGGAATCGCGCGACACGACGCCGATCTTGGCGCGCGAGCCGGGATCGCGGGCGACCGCCTTGATCTCGACGATGCCGTCATAGATTTCCGGCACCTCCTGCGCGAACAGCTTGGCCATGAACTGCGGATGGGTGCGCGACAGGAATATCTGCGGGCCGCGGGTCTCGCGGCGCACGTCGAACACATAGGCGCGGACGCGGTCGCCGTTGCGGAACACTTCGCGCGGCAGCATCTCGTCGCGGCGGATGATCGCCTCGCCACGGCCGAGGTCGAGGATCACGCTGCCATATTCGACGCGCTTGACGACGCCGTTGACGATGTCGCCGATGCGGTCCTTGAACTCCTGGTACTGCCGGTCACGCTCGGCCTCGCGCACCTTCTGCACGATGACCTGCTTGGCCGACTGCGCGGCGATGCGGCCATATTCCAGCGGCGGCAGCGTGTCGGCGATGGTGTCGCCGATCTGCGCGCCCGGGTTGGCACGGCGCGCATCATCCAGCGAGATCTGGTTGGAGGGGTTCTCGACTTTCTCGACCACCAGCATGTGGCGCGACAGCCGCAGCTCACCCTTCTTCGGATCGATCTCGGCATGAACGTCGGTCTCGCTGCCGTAGCGGGCGCGGGCGGCCTTGGCGATCGCGTCTTCCATCGCGGCGATCACGATGCCGCGGTCGATCGACTTCTCGCGCGCGACGGCGTCGGCGATCTGCAGCAGTTCCAACCGGTTGGCGCTGACGGCCATGGCTCAAGTCTCCTCTAATCAGGATCGATCTCGCCCCTGCGCGCGCGGTCGGCAGCGAGGCGATGTTTCTTGGTGTTGGTCGGCAGCGGCTTCTTGGCCGGCTGCTTGTCTTTCAACTTCGGCTTCGGCTTGGCCTGCGCGGCCGGCTTGGCATGCGGCGCCAGCGGCGGTGCGATGCCAAGCTCGCGCTTCTTCTCACGCTCGGCGGCCTTGCCGCGGCGCATGGATTCGGCGATCAGCTCGTCGGTCAGCACCATCTTGGCGTCGCCGATGTCGGTCATCGGCAGCACGACATCGGCATCCTGGTCCTTGGCGACGTCGTCGCGGGTGATGCGGACGCCGTCACCTTCGACCCCCTTGATGATGCCGCGGAAGCGTTTGCGGTTCTGATGCGCCACCGCCATCTCGATCTTCACGAGATGCCCGACATGGCGCTCGAAATCGGAGCGGCGGACCAGCGGCCGGTCGATGCCCGGCGAGGAGATCTCCAGCCGGTAGGCACGGTCGATCGGGTCGGCGATATCCAGCACCGGCGACAGCGCCCGCGACACGGCCTCGCAATCCTCGATCTGCATCGTGCCGTCGGGGCGCTCGGCCATCACCTGGACGGTGCAGCCGGCCTCGCCGGAGATGCGGATCCGCACCAGACGGTACCCCATTCCCTGCAGCACGGGGTCAGCCACCGCCGCGACGCGCGCCGCGACGCCCGGCTCGACGACGAGACGGGGCTCGGTCAGGAGGTCGGTGTCAGCGGTTGCGAACGTAGGTTCCGTCATAGAGGCGTCGATCGCGTGTCTTGCTTGGTTGGGCCGTCGGGCCTGTTCGATCGCGCTCACCGGACCGATCCCGCCCGTGGCGGAGCGATCCAGGTAACAAAAAAGAGCGGGTCCGGAAGGGCCCACCCTCACTACGCGATCGTATATGAGATGATGTTTGATGGCGCTCATATAGCCGCTTTGCCGCCTGACGGCAAGGGTCGTGTCGGCTCAAACGGCGCCTGGAACTGGGAATCTGCTCCGCGCCAGGAGTGCGGATCGGATCGTTTTCCCCGACCGGGAACGGCCGAATGCCGCGGGGTCTAACCCTTCATTCACCAAGATCGCTTAAAAATGAGCTGAGTTCGCGCTTTTTGCCTCCGTAGTCGTGCCGCACGGAGCGGAGCGCACGGAAACGTGTCGTGTTGCGTATCGAGTAGACGTCATGACCCCGGCAACCGCGCTGATCCCCGGCCTCGGCCGGATCGTCAGGCAGGGCAATGCTGAACGCGGCCTCGAGGCCACGCGCCGCATCGCCGACCTGTTCTTCGAGGATGCGACGAAGCTGCGTCCCGAGCACATCAATCTGTTCGACGGTCTCCTGATCGATCTGGTCCCTTTCGCGGATTTGCCCACGCGGATCGATCTGGCGGAGCGGTTGTCGCGGCTCCTCAGGGCGCCCCGTGCCGTCGTCAGCCGGCTGGCGCACGACGACGAGGTTGAGGTGGCGGGTCCGCTGTTGCGGCGTTCGCTCGTGCTCGACGATCCCGTGCTCATCGCCATTGCGCGCGACAAGAGCCAGGGACATCTGCTCGCGATGGCAGAGCGGACGCGCCTGTCGGCCGATATGACCGATGTGCTGGTGCGCCGTGGTGATCGCGACGTGGTGCGGCGGACCGCTGCCAATGATGGCGCCGCGTTTTCCCCGCGCGGCTATGCCGCGCTGATCCACCGCGCGAGTTCAGACGGCGTGTTGACGCTCACGGTCGGCCGGCGCGACGATGTTTCCGACGATCATCTGCGACAATTGCTGGCCGGTGCGCTCGATGTCGTCAGGCGGCGGCTGTTCGATGTGGTGCCGCCGGACAAGCAGGCGAGGATCAAGCAGGCCCTCGCCGAGCTCGCCGATGCGGCACAGGCAACAGACAGCACGCGCGATTTCGTGCCGGCGCAGCGGACCATCCTGTCGCTGTATGAAGCCGGTGCCTTGGACCAGTCGGCGCTGTTCGGCTTCGCATCCGAGCACAAATACGAGGAGGTCATCGCGGCGCTCGCCGCAATGACGGGATTGAAGATCGCGACGCTCGACCGGCTCATGTCGGGCGATCGTCACGATCCGCTTCTGATCCTGGGGCGTATGATCGGGCTCGATTGGCGCACCGTGCACGCACTGATCCTGCTGCGCCTCGGACCGAAACGCGTGCCGGCGCAGCGCGACATCGATGCGATCAGGGTCAACTACGCGCGCCTGCTGCCATCGACCGCCGAGCGGGTCGTCGCGTTCTGGAAGACACGGCATTGAATGACGCCCACGGCGCAGTGGTCAGCGCCGGCGGAAGATCAGGTAGTTGGCGACGCGGCCTTCGCGCGTCGCCTTCCGTCCGTAGCGCGTCATGGTGTAGCCCGGCCAGGGCAGACGCCAGTCGTCGGCGCGCTCGGCCGTCCAGGCGAACTCGGGCGACCGGAGCAGATGCCACAGCGTCCAGGCGCAATAGTCGGCGATGTCGCTGACGAAGCGGAACTCGCCGCCGGGCCTCAGGACGCGCGCCATCGCGGCGATCGTCGCATCCTGCACGAAACGCCGCTTCCAGTGCCGCCGCTTCGGCCAGGGATCGGGATGGATCAGGTCGATCCGCTGCAGCGACTGCGGCGGCAGCCAGGCCAGCAGTTCGGCGGCGTCGCCGGCCAGCAGCCTGATATTGCCGATGTTGTCGGCCTCGATCGCCGACAGGATCTTGGCCATGCCGTTGACATAGGGCTCACAGCCGATGAAGCCGGTGGTCGGAAACGCCTTTGCTTCGGCGGCAAGATGCTCGCCGCCGCCAAACCCGATCTCCAGCCGCAGCGCGTCGACCGGCGGATCGTACAGCGTGGGCAGCACGGCATCCGCGGGAGCGGCGAGATCGAGCGCGAGATGCGGCAGCAGGTTGCCGACCAGGTCGGCCTGATGCGCCCGCAGCTTGTGGCCCTTGCGCCGGCCGAAGAACGAGCCCTGACCATGCAGGGCCGCGGTGTCGGTGTGATTGTCGTCGTCGACGGGCATGTTGATTGCGGTGCTCATCGCAGCGTTTCATAGAGGCGGTAGAGCAGCCTTGTCCGCGGCTCGATCGAGGAGATGTACATCTGCTCGTAATGCGTATGCGCGCCCTTGCCATCGACGCCGAGCCCATCGAGCGTCGCCGTGAACGGTGCGGTGAAATTGCCGTCGGAACCGCCGCCGGTATAGGTGTCGATCAGCTCGAAGCCGATTTCGTCGGCGAGCGATTTCGCATGCTCGAACAGGGCGGCGCCGGCGTTGCCCTTGACGTAAGGCGGCCGGTTCACCTCGCCGCTCACTTCGACCGTGACGCCATCGCTGCGCGAGGTCAGCCCCAGGATCTTGGGCAGGATTTCCTCGGCATCGGCAGGCGTCGGCAGCCGTGCGTCGACCTCGGCATAAGCTTCCTCGGCGATCACGTTCGGACGTGTTCCGCCGCGCACGACGCCGACATTCACGGTGATGCCGCGGGCGGGGTCGTTGAGCGCCTCGAGGGCGTGAATGACGTTGGCGAGTTCGCGGATCGCACTGCGTCCATCCTGTGGACGCGCGCCGGCATGCGCGGGCACGCCGCGGATCGTCACGTCGAACCGCGCCACGCCCTTGCGTCCGGTCACGATCTTGCCGCCGTCACGCGCGGGCTCGGTGACGAGGACGTATTTGGCCTTGCGGCCTTCCTCCTCGATCAGCGCGCGCGAGGTCGGGCTGCCGATCTCTTCATCCGAGACGAACAAATGAGTAATGCCGAGCGGCGATTTTTGACCGCCTGCGCAGAGTTGACGAAAGGCGTGGAAGGCGAGATACGCGCCGCCCTTCATGTCGTAGATCCCCGGACCGTACGCGACGTCGCCGTCGACCGAGAACGGCAGCCGCGCGATGAACCCGATCGGATGCACCGTGTCGAGATGGCTCAGGACCAGGATGCCAGGCTCGTCCTGTCCCCACGACGACCGTGCGACGAGGTGGTCGCCGCAGCCGTCGCGTCCGGCGATCCGTTCGATCGTGGCATCGAGCCCCCGATAACCATCCGCGACAAGGGAAGCCAGCTTGTTGACCTGATCAGGCGCCTCGGTCGGGGTCTCGATCTCGACCCATTGGCGGATGCCTTCGAGAATTGTGCGACTATCGAACGGGCTGCTGCTGCTGGTTGTCATGAGCTTTGTAAATCGTTCTCGATGGTTACGAAGTGGTAGCAGGCGGTTGGGCGCGCTGGCGCGTCGCGGGGCGGGTTGGCGGCCGGGACGCCGGAGTTCCAGGCCACATGTGCATAAAAAGATTTAGAGCGCGATAGCCTTTCCCGAAGGGGAGCCATCGCGCTCTATTGGTCGTGATCCAACCTGTCTATCGGTTCATTCGTCTGCGGAATGAAGCGTGCCCAGCGCGTCGTCCGCAAACGTGCCCCGCTGATGGCCCCCCGAGGGCGCTGACATTCCTATGAGAGTGATCACGATAGGAATGTCAGCGCCGGCGCATCAGCTAGCCTTCTTCCGGAGCTTCGCGATCAGCGATCTGCTCGACCAGGTCGACGATGCTGCGACGAAGCTTCGAATCGTGGATCCGCGTGAATGCGCGGGTCAACGCCAGTCCTTCGGAGGTCGCCAGGAAATCAGACACATAGGCGGGCGAAGCGCCTTCGCCGAAAGCTTCACCGTTGGTCCCGCCACTCGGGACCCCTTCGAACAGGAAGGAGACCGGGACCTGCAGAACCTCCGATATCTGCTGAATCCGGCTGGCGCCGACTCGATTGGTGCCTTTTTCGTACTTCTGTATCTGCTGGAACGTGAGTCCGAGAGCCTCACCAAGTTTTTCCTGGCTCATGCCCAACATGATACGGCGCATCCGCACCCGGCTGCCGACATGCTTGTCAACAGGGTTGGGCGCTTTCGTCGACATCTCTCAACTCCTTAGAATGGGCCTCGGAACGAGGCGGTCGCAGTATGCCTCAGGCGCTCACACCGTCAATTTCTGTTCGCATGTCGTACTAACGAAGACGGCCGAGCAACGAACTGGACGGCTCATGCTGCCGCGCGAGAATGCGAATTGCAGCAGCTATCTGTCAACACTTGGGGTTTTGCTTGTCAAAAAAAATCTTACGGACCCGGAAAGAATCGAGATCTTGCTGTCGTCAGGGAAGCTTTTGAGCAACACGTCTGCGAACGACGGTGCTCAGGGCGATCACTAACAGGATCGCAACCGGAATGTCGCCGAGCCTTGCATAGACGGTCGGCTGCAACGCAACAGGCAGCGCGGAATCCAGCACGCCCTCTGCGCCGAGAGGCAATTGCTTAACGATACGGCCGACGGGATCGATCACTGCGGAGATGCCGGTGTTCGCAGATCGAACTAATGGAAGTCCTTGCTCGATCGCGCGCCACTGCGCCTGCTGCAGATGCTGATGAGGACCGGTCGATATGCCGAACCAGCCATCGTTCGTCAGGTTGACGATCCAGCCCGGTCGTTCTTCGCTCGGCACGCTGTCGCTCGGAAAGATCGCCTCGTAGCAGATCAAAGGAAGCACACGTGGGGCGTGTGGCACGTCCAGGTTGCGTCGCACCGTGCCGGGGATGAAGCCGCCCTGCACCCGCGTGAGCTGCTCGAGCCCGATCCGCTCCAGCAGAGTCTGGAACGGCAGGAACTCGCCGAATGGGACCAGATGGAGCTTGTCGTAGACCGACAGCACGGTGCCGTCGTGATCGATCACGTAGATCGAATTGTAGGCCCGGGTGATGGGGGTGTTGCGAGGCGCGTCAGGGGCGCGGACCGAACCGGTGATCAGCACAGTGCCCGGTGACAGCAGGTCGGCGATCTGGCCCATCGCGTCCGCCTCGCGGGTCAGGAAGAACGGGAACGCCGATTCCGGCCAGATCAGGACGTTGGCGTCCCGGACACCGGTGGCGTTCGGGCCGGAGGCGCGGTCCGACAGCGCCAGATAGCGGCGCATGACGTCGGCCTTGGCGCCGTAGTTGAACTTCACGTCCTGTTGCAGGTTCGGCTGCATGATCCGCAGCTTGAGGTCGGCGACGAAGGCGGTCGGATGCAGCCCGAGCCGGATGACGCCGAACACGCCCATCATCACGAGCAGGGCGGCGGCCGCGGCCGGCGCCCGCCAGCGCTCACGCCAGGTCTTGCCGTCGATCAGCACTGCGGGGCTGGCGAAGATCGCGATCGTCAGGAGCGTCATGCCCCAGATCCCGATCAGCGAGGTGGCCTGCGCCAGCGCCAGCGGCCGCGACAGGGCATAGCCGAACGTGTCCCAGGGGAAGCCGGTCAGCGCGTGGCCGCGCAGCCATTCGCTCGCGGTCAGGCAGACGGCGAGCGCCAGGATGCGGGTTGCATCACGCGTCCAGATCAGCCGGGCCAACGCGAAGCCCAGAGCCGGAAACAGCGCGAGATAGGCCGGCAGGCCCAGCACGGCGAACGGCATCAGCCAGGCGAAGGTGTCGGCATCGACCAGGAACGCGTTGCCGATCCAGTACAGGCCGGGCACGAAATAGCCCATGCCGAAGCAGAAGCCGGTGAACGCGGCAGCCGGGATGCCGCGCCGCCGTCCCGCCGCGGCGCCGTCGATCAGCCAGACCAGAACAGGGAAGGTGATCGCGAGCACCGGCCAGGCGTTGAACGGGGCCATTGCCAGCGAGGAGAGCGCGCCGGCGGCGAGCGCGATCGCCGCACGCTTCCAGCCCCAGGCCAGGACAACGCCGATGGCGAGGCCGCGAATCATCGATGGGCGGATCACTGTGAGCTGGCTCCGTCGCCCCGTGGCGGGCTGCTATCATCATGGACCGGCGCAGGGCCGGCCTCTGCCGGCGGCGGCTCGGCCGGGACGTCCGTGTCCGGCGGGGTCACTTCCGGCGCAACGTCTCGACGCCGGCTTTCGCGCGGCGGGCGGGGCGTGGGGCGTTCCTTGCGCGGCGCGATGCGCAGCCGCTTGACCCGGCGCGGATCGGCATCGAGCACCTCGACCTCGAAATTGCCGGGGCCGGAGATCAGTTCGCCGCGCACCGGCAGCCGGCCGACATGGTTGACGAGATAGCCGCCGAGCGTCTCCACGCCCTCGCCGGCCTCGCCCGTCACGAACTCCTCGCCGATCACCCGGCGGACGTCGTCGAGGCTGGCGCGGGCGTCCGCGATGAAGGCGTTGTCGGCCTGCCGCACGATCGCCGGCGGCTCGTCGCTGTCGTGCTCGTCGTCGATCTCGCCGACGATCTGCTCGACGATGTCCTCGATCGAGACCAGTCCGTCGGTGCCGCCATATTCGTCGACCACCAGCGCCAGATGGATGCGCGAGGCCTGCATCTGCGCCAGCAGATCGATCGCGCGCATCGATGGCGGCACATAGAGCAGCTTGCGGATGATGTTGGCCTCGAACAGCGGCATCGAGAGGTCGACTGCCTTCAGGTCGAGCCCGGCCGGCAGCGGCTTCTTGCGCCGCGCCTTGACCTCGTCCGAGACGCGCGCCTGTGCGGTGGTGAAGGCGAGCAGGTCGCGGATGTGGACCATGCCCTCGGGATCGTCGAGCGTGTCGTTGTAGACCACGAGCCGTGAATGCGAGGCACTCTCGAACAGGCTCATCAGCTCGCCGAGCGTGATGTCGCGCCTGACCGCGACGATGTCGGCGCGATGTACCATCACGTCGGCGATCCGCCGCTCGTGCAGATCGAGGATGTTGCGCAGGAGCGTGCGCTCGACCGCGGAGAAGCCGATGTCGTCGGGTGTCGAGGCGTCGAGCACGACCTGCAGGTCGTCGCGCACCGATCCGCCGCCCTTCCATCCGAACAGATTGCGCAGCGCGCGAAAAAGCCAGTTCTCGCTCGGCGAGCGGCCGAGCTCGGATGCCGGCACCACGGCCGGAAGATTGCGCGTGTTGCGCGGATTGTCGTGAATGGGTTCGGAGTCGGCCATGATCAATTCGTCCGCTCCCGGTCGGCATAGGGATCGGGGATGCCGAGATGGGCCAGGATCTCGCGCTCGAGCGCCTCCATCTCCTCGGCCTCGTCGTCGGTCTCGTGATCGTAGCCGATCAGGTGCAGGAAGCCGTGCACCGCGAGATGGCTGAGGTGCTGGTCGAACGGCTTCTGCTCCTCGTCGGCTTCGCGCCGCAGCGTCTCGTAGGCGATGGCAATGTCGCCCAGCATGCGCGGCGCGTCGTCGTCGCCACGCGGGCCGGTCGGCTGCAGCGCCGGAAACGACAGCACGTTGGTCGGCTTGTCGATGCCGCGCCAATTGCTGTTCAGGGTGCGGATGCCGTCGTCGTCCGTCAGCATCACCGCGATCTCGGCGTCGCCGACGTCCGCGTCGACCGTCTCGGCGGCGGCGACGATGGCGCGATGTATGACGTCCTCGGCGTCGGGCTGGTCCTGCCAGCAGTCGGCGGCGACGATCACCTCGGTGGTTGGAATGGGACTTTGTGGCATCCTGGTCGTTCTGTGCGGATGGCGCTTGGATCACGCGCCGATCGGCGAGCTTGCTCTCGGGGTCAGCGCGCCTTTGGGCTCTCATAGGCGGCGACGATACGCGCCACCAATTCGTGGCGAATGACGTCCTCGCCGGTGAACCTGACCTGCGCGATCCCGTCGACGCCGTCGAGCAGCCGCGCGGCCTCGGCGAGGCCCGACGTCTGGCCGTTCGGCAGATCGACCTGCGAGGGATCGCCGGTGATGATCATGCGGCTGTTCTCGCCCAGGCGCGTGAGAAACATCTTCATCTGCATCGATGTCGTGTTCTGCGCCTCGTCGAGAATGATCGCGGCATTGGTCAAGGTGCGCCCGCGCATGAAGGCGAGCGGCGCGATCTCGATCTCGCCGGCCTGCAGCGCACGCTCGACGATGCGCGCATCCATCAGATCGTACAGCGCGTCGTAGATCGGGCGCAGATAGGGATCGACCTTCTCGCGGAGGTCACCAGGCAGGAAGCCGAGCCGCTCGCCGGCTTCGACAGCCGGGCGTGAGAGGATGATGCGGTCGACTTCCTTCCGCTCGAACAGCTGCGCTGCATGCGCGACCGCGAGCCAGGTCTTGCCGGTGCCGGCCGGACCGATGCCGAACACCAGCTCGTGGCGCTTCAGCGCGCGGATATAGGAATCCTGCGCGGCGGTGCGGGCGCGCACCGGACGCTTGCGCAGGTTGATGCTCTCGAACGCGTTCTTGGCGTTCTTGGCGTCGAACTCGAACAGCGAGCCCTGCGCGACCACGGCGCGGATCGCGCCCTCGACGTCGCCCTGCGCCAGATCCTGGCCCTTGACGGCCTGCGCATAGAGCGATTCCAGCACGCGCCGCGCGGCATCGCAGCCGTCGCGGGTGCCGCCGATGGT
Source organism: Bradyrhizobium sp. SZCCHNRI1009 (assembly GCF_032487575.1). Classification (NCBI taxonomy): domain Bacteria; kingdom Pseudomonadati; phylum Pseudomonadota; class Alphaproteobacteria; order Hyphomicrobiales; family Nitrobacteraceae; genus Bradyrhizobium; species Bradyrhizobium sp. SZCCHNRI1009. The sequence continues at coordinate 92,393 of NZ_JAUEUL010000004.1, forward strand.
GATGTGGTTGCCGCGGGAATCGACGACGACGCCGAGGCGTCGTTCGACCAGCGCCAGGTTCTGGCCGTAGGGGCCGACCAGGGCGGATGCGGCGCGGTTGTCGTCGAAATCGATGACGACCTGGGTCTCGGGGGCCATGGACATGTCGCGGTCGTACTTGCGGCTGGGAGCGAGGGAAGACGAATCCGATGCGCTCTTGGGCAAGTGCTCAGCCTCCGATGGACACGAGGGGCGTGGGGGAGATCACTGCCGGCGCGGCCGTGACGAGCTCGCCGAGCAGGCTGTAGCGTTCGAGACTGTCGATCCGCACCGGCAGAACCTGGCCGATGATGTCGTCGGACGCCATGACGTGAGCCGGCTGCAGATACGCGGTCCGTCCGACGAGCTGCCCGGGCCTGCGCGCTGGCCGCTCGAACAGCACGTCGACGACCTGGCCGATCGCGGCCTTGTTGAAGGCTGCTTGCTGGCTGTCGATCAAGCTCTGGAGGCGCTCCAATCGCTCGTCCATCTCGGTCGCTGACACCATCTCCGGCATGTCCGCTGCCGGAGTTCCCGGACGCGGCGAATACTTGAACGAATAGGCCGCAGCGTAGCCGATTTGGTCGATCAGGGCGAGGGTGGCGCGAAAATCTTCCTCGGTCTCGCCCGGGAACCCGACGATGAAATCCGAAGAGAATGCAATGTCGTCACGGACGGCGCGGAAACGGTCGACGACTTTGCGATAATCGGTCGCCGTGTGTTTGCGGTTCATGGCGCTCAGGATGCGGTCGGATCCCGACTGAACCGGCAGATGCACGAACGGCATCACCGCTGCGAGATCGCGATGCGCCGCGATAAGGCTGTCGTCGACGTCGTTAGGATGGCTGGTCGAGTAGCGGATCCGCGCCACGCCCGGAATCTCGGCAATCCTGTAGAGCAGCCGACCCAGCGTCCAGGGCCGGCCGTCGGGGCCTTCGCCGTGATAGGCGTTGACGTTCTGGCCGATCAAAGTGATCTCGCGAACGCCGTTGTCGGCGAGCTGCGCCACGTCGTCGACGATGCGCGCCACCGCGCGCGACATCTCGCTGCCGCGTGTATATGGCACCACGCAGAAGGTGCAGAACTTGTCGCAGCCTTCCTGCACGGTGACGAAGGCCGAGACGCCGCGGGCGCGGATGGCCTCGCGGCTGGGCTTCGCCAGGAAGCCGAACTTGTCGTCGGCCGGGAATTCGGTCTCGATCGCCCGCTCGCCGCGGCGGGCCTGGGCCAGGAGCTGCGGCAGATGGTGGTAGCTCTGCGGCCCGACCACGACGTCGACGGTGGGGGCGCGGGTGATGATCTCCTGGCCTTCCGCCTGCGCCACGCAGCCGGCCACGGCGATCTGCATCGTCCGGCCGGCCCGCGCGGCGTCCTCCTTGGCGACCCGCAGCCGCCCGAGCTCCGAATAGACCTTCTCGGAGGCCTTCTCGCGGATGTGACAGGTGTTGAGGATCACGAGATCGGCGTCGCTGGCCTCGGCGGTCTCGACGAAGCCCTCAGGCCCCAGCGTGTCCACCATGCGCTGGGCATCGTAGACATTCATCTGGCAGCCATAGGACTTGATGTGCAGCTTGCGCGGCGGCGTCATGAACCCTTGCATGCAGTCGGAGGCGCGCCCAATTGGCGCCGCGCTCAGATATAGGCTAGGGGGCCGGAAATCCAGCGATCGCGGGCTTTTTCTCGGCCAGCCGGCTCAGAATCGCCGGCAACTGCCGCATGTCGTCGAAAACCAGGGTGGCGCCGGCGGCGCGCAGGTCGTCGGCGTGCCCGGGCCAGCAGTGGCTGCCGCCGTGAAACCCAAGCACCGTCATGCCGGCGGCGACACCGCCCCGGATACCGGCCGTGCTGTCCTCGACCACCACGCAGGCCGCGGGACGCGCCTTCATCTGCGCTGCCGCGAACAGGAACAGATCGGGCGCGGGCTTGCCGTTCTCGACCTGGGAGGATGAGAAGATGTGCGGGGCGAGGCGATCGTAGAGCCGGGTGGCGCCGAGGCTGACGCGCATGCGCTGGTGCGATCCGGAGGAGGCGACGCACACCGGCACGTCGATGGTGTCGAGCGCCTCCATGATCCCGTCGATGGCCGCGAGGTCCTGCTCGAAGGCGCGGAACAGGCGATCCTGCAGTTTCGGGTTGAAATCGTCGGGCAGGCTGCGGCCGAGTTCGGCCTCGACCTCGAGCTTCGCCTGTTTCAGCGACCGGCCCAGGAACCGCGCGAACACCTGCTCGGTCGTGATCGGATAGCCGCACAGGCTGAGCACGTCGGCGTGCGTCTGACAGGAGATCACCTCACTGTCGACCAGCACGCCATCGCAATCGAAAATGACGAGATCGAAGTTCGAAGCCGGCGCTACGTCAGCCATTCGTCTCTTCGTCGAGCGGCACGCAATACAGCTCCAGCCGGTGGTCGACCAGCTTGTAGCCGAGCTTGCGGGCGATCTCGGCCTGCAGCTTCTCGATCTCCTCGGAGGTGAACTCGATCACCTTGCCGTCGCGCAGATTGATCAGATGATCATGATGGCTGTCGCGCATCTGCTCGTAGCGGGCGCGGCCCTCGCGGAAATCGTGGCGCTCGATGATGCCGGCATCCTCGAACAGCTTCACGGTGCGATAGACCGTGGAGATCGAGATCTTGTCGTCGACGGCGACGCAGCGCCGGTACAACTCCTCGACGTCGGGATGGTCGCAGGCTTCCGCGAGCACGCGGGCAATGACCCGGCGCTGCTCGGTCATGCGCATGCCGGTGGCGGCACAGCGGGCCTCGATTCCGGTGGAATTGAGCGCTGGCGTAGTTTTCAAGGAGGAGGTCATCGTGTCTCGCCTCAAGGATGCGCTTTCTGCCACCAAGCGCAGGTTACGACAAGTCCCGGCGCATCAGAAGCGCATTCAACTGTTCCCCGCCGGGCTGAAGGTAATAGCGTTCCCGACGGCCCACGGTCGCAAATCCGGCGCGTTCATAGAGTCGGCGGGCCGGCTGGTTGTTTTCCTCCACTTCGAGAAAGACCGTCCGGACCCCGCGCCCCGCGAGGTGCCCGAGATGCTGCAGCAACAGATCACGAGAAAATCCGCGGCCGCGCTGATTTGGGTCAAGTGCAACTGACAATATTTCCGCTTCGTCCGCGCCGATCCGCGAGACGATGAAGCCTATGAGCTTCCGCCCGAGCCGCAGCCGATGGATCATGGTGTTGCGCTCGGCCAGCATCGCCTCGAACTCGCCTTCGCCCCAGCCGCGGTGAAACGAGGCGGCGTGGATCTGGGCGAGTCTGGCGGCGTCGCGCAGCGAGGCCGCTTCGATCAACGGTTTGGGGCTGCCGAGCCAGCGGAAGAACATGTTCATGACGAGATGGCCGTCTGCACCGGTTGACGCGTTGCGCCGGCGGGCGGCTTGACGTCGGGTGCGCGCAGATAGAATGGCCGCGCCGGCGCGTGCACTGGGTCGGCGGCCGCGCCGAGCCAGGCGACCCAGCCGATGTCGGGTCCGTCTTGCGACTCGACCGCAACTGGCGCGGCTGATTCCTTCGGCCACCGCTCGGCCAGCAGCGCCGCGGCGTTGCCGACGAGGTGTGGGGCGCCGAGCCGCGCGACCGCCAGAACGTCGTCCAGCGCAGCCACCTGGGGCGCGACCAGCTCCTCGCCGTTGCCGCTCACGACTTGGTAGTAGACATGGTCGTGCCGGGCATCGATCGCCGAGATCACCGGGTTGGCGCGGTCCTCGCTGACGATCGGCGCCGCGTAGGCGGACAACGTGGTCACGCCGACGACCGGCTTGTGGGCGGCCAATCCGATGCCGCGGGCGGCGGAGAGCCCGACCCTCAACCCCGTGAAGCTCCCGGGGCCGGTCGTCACCGCGATGCGGTCGAGATCGGCGAAACCGACGCCGGATTGCTGCATCACGCGCGCGAGCAGCGGCATCAGGGCCTCCGCGTGGCCGCGCTTCATCGGGAGTGTCTCCTGCGCGCGCATCAAGGCCGAATCAGTATCCAGCACGGCAGCGGCGCAATGGTCGAGGGCAGTATCGATGGCGAGGATCAACATCCGGTCGGGTTCGCATTGAAGAGAGCGCAAATACCTATTGTGGTACCGTGATAAAGTTAGTTGACGCCTTCTTACATCCTCATCGGGAAAAACGCATCAAGGCGCAACTACTGATACGCTAAGTTACTGAACTATATGCCATTTAAGCAAATCTTTCCGCGCCTGTGGGAATTATCCGCTCGGCACGTTCGGGGGAGAGATGACGCGCCGCCCGTTGGCGGATGGCCGCCCCCGTCCCGAGAAGAGGAATTTCCATGTCATTCTGGTCAGGCAGTTCGGCATCGCGCGATGCGATGGCGCAGGTCGCGGCGATCAACCGCTCGCAAGCGGTGATCGAGTTCAACACCGACGGCACGATCATCACCGCCAACCAGAATTTCCTCGACGCGATGGGCTACTCGCTGAGCGAGATCCAGGGCCGCCACCACGCGATGTTCGTTGCGCCCGAGATGCGCGACAGTGCCGAGTACCGCGCCTTCTGGGCCGATCTGCGGGCCGGGAAGTTTCGTTCGGGGGAGTACAAGCGGTTCGGCAAGGGCCACCGCGCCGTCTGGATCCAGGCGAGCTACAATCCGGTGATCGACGGCGGCAAGCCGGTCAAGATCATCAAGTTCGCAACCGACATCACCGAGCAGAAGATGCGCAGCATCGAGGACGCCGGCAACATCGCGGCGATCGGGCGCGCCCAGGCGGTGATCGAGTTCAATCTCGACGGCACCATCATCGATGCCAACGATCAGTTCCTGAGCGCGATGGGCTACACGCTGGCCGAGATCAAGGGCCGGCATCACAGCATGTTCGTGCTGCCCGACGAACGCGACAGCGCCGCCTACAAGGAATTCTGGACCAGCCTCAGTCGCGGCGAATTTCGCTCGGGCGAGTTCAAGCGTTGCGGCAAGGGCGGCCGGGAGATCTGGATTCTCGCGTCCTATAACCCGATTCTCGATGACGAGGGGCGGCCGTTCAAGGTCGTCAAATACGCCTCCGACGTGACGCAGCAGAAGCTGGCTGCGGCCGATTTCGCCGGCCAGATCGCCGCGATCCGCAAGTCCCAGGCGGTGATCGAATTCGACCTGAACGGCATCGTGCTCGACGCCAACGAGAACTTCCTCGCCACGCTCGGCTACACGCTGGCGGAGATCAAGGGTCAGCACCATCGCATGTTCATGCCGGCGGGCATGGGCGACAGCGCCGCGTATCGCGAGTTCTGGGCCGCGCTCGGCCGTGGCGAATTCCAGATGGGCGAGTTCGAGCGCGCCGGGAAGGGCGGACGACAGGTCTGGATTCAGGCGAGCTACAATCCGATCAAGGATCTCAACGGCAAGCCGTTCAAGATCGTGAAATTCGCGAGCGACGTCACTGCGCAGGTGATCAGCCGCATGAAGGGCGACAAGGTGCGCGGCATGATGGAGCACGTCGCCGCCGGCGCCGAGCAGCTCAATTCCTCGGTGCAGCAGATCGCCGATGCCATGGCGAAGTCGAAGGAGACGGCGACGGCGGCGGTATCGCGCGTCGAAGACGCGGACCAGCAGGCCAAGCGCCTGTCCTCGGCAGCCGGCGCCATGAGCAGCATCGTCGAGCTGATCGGCAGCATCACCGGCCAGATCAATCTCCTGGCGCTCAATGCGACGATCGAATCGGCCCGTGCCGGCGAGGCGGGGCGCGGCTTTGCCGTCGTCGCCGGCGAGGTGAAGAACCTGGCCACGCAGGCCAAGCAGGCCACCGATCGCATCGGCAGCGAGATCGGCAATCTCAACGGCATCTCGTCCGACGTCGTCGGCGCGCTCGGCGCCATCAAGAACGCGATCGAGAGCGTGAATGACTACGTTTCATCGACGGCGCGCGCCGTCGGCGAGCAGAGCGCCGTCACCAGCGAGATGTCGGAGAACATGCGCCAGGCAGCTGCGGAGGCAGCGTCCATCGGCAAGGCGGCGTAGAGAGCGAATGGCGAATAGGGAACAGCGAATAGGGAATGCATCTACTCGCTACTCACTATTCCCTACTCGCTCGCCCCCCTTGTCACATCGGCCGGACTTCGACCACCTCGGGCACGAAATGCTTCAGCAGGTTCTGGATGCCGTGCTGCAGGGTCGCGGTCGATGACGGGCAGCCGGAGCAGGCGCCCTTCATGTTGAGATAGACGATGCCGTCCTTGAAGCCGCGGAAGGTGATGTCGCCGCCGTCATTGGCCACGGCCGGGCGGACGCGGCTCTCGATCAGGTCCTTGATCATGCCGACCGTCTCGGTGTCGGCCTCGTCGTAGAACTCGTCGTCCTCGTCGGCGGATTCGTCATTGGCGGCGCTGCCGTCGGCGAGCAGCGTCGCGCCCGACATGTAGTGCTCCATGATCGCGCCGAGGATCGCCGGCTTGAGGTGCTGCCATTCACCGTCGCTCTTGGTGACGGTGATGAAATCGGCGCCGTAGAACACGCCGGTGACGCCGTCGACGGCGAACAGGCGCTCGGCCAGCGGCGAGCGCGCGGCGGCGTCGCGGCTGTTGAATTCCATCGTGCCAGCGGGCAGCACGACGCGGCCCGGGATGAACTTCAAGGTGGCGGGATTGGGGGTGGCTTCGGTCTGGATGAACATGGTTTTCTCCGGCAGCGCCGGTTCAAGGCCGGCCTGTGGTGTCCTCATAGCAGATGGCGCGAGCGCGCGCACGATCAAGGGGGCTCGGCCGGCGTTTCCGCTCTAAGCCTATGAAAGAGCGTCGAGATCGGCGTCACCGAGATCGCCCGGCACGATCACCAGCGGGATCGGGAAGGCGCCGCTCGTCTTGGTGACATGGGTGACCAGGGGTCCCGGCCCCTCGGGGCCCGAATGGGCGGCGAGCACCAGCAGCGCGATGTCGCTGTCATGCTCGATCGTCTCCAGGATCTGCGCTGTCGGCTCACCCTCGCGGATGACCCGTTCCGGCGCGGTCACGCCGATCGCGGACAGCAGCGCCGCGGCCTGGTCGAGCTCGGCATGCGCTTGCTCCTGCGCCTCCGCCCGCATCAGGTCGGCGACCCCCAGCCATTGCTGGTTCTGATCCTCCGTTTCGATGACGTGGAGCATGACGATGCGGCCACCGGAACGGACCGCCCAGCGGCCGGCATAGCGGACCGCGCGGTCCCATTCCTCGCTGTCGTCGACCACGACCAGGCATTTCGGCGCATGGCCGGTCTGGTAGCTCTGCCGCTGCGCCGCCATCGCGTTCCCGCCTGCTGCTGCGAGTCGATCCGGCCGCGATGCTGCCACAGCCCATCTCCGTTGGGGAGAGGGCTGCGGGTTCCATGGCGCCTGCAATGACACCGGTGGTGCGGCAGCAAGGCCGACTTCGGGAGCTCGCGCCGTGCCGCTCTGGTCAGGGCTTGCGGATGAAGCCGACGATGTCCTTGGCCGTCTTCATGGTCTCCGCGGCGATGGCCTGGGCGCGGTCGGCGCCGTCGACCAGCACGGACTCGACGTAGCCGGGATCGGCGGTCAGGCGCTTCATCTCGGCGGCGATCGGCCCGAGCTTGGTGACGCACAGCTCGACCAGCGCATTCTTGAAGCTGGAGAACTGGCCGCCGCCGAAATCCCTGAGCACATCGGCCTTGCTGCGGTCCGACAGCGCGGCGTAGATGCCGACGAGGTTATCGGCCTCGGGACGTGCGTCCAGCCCCTTTTCCTCGGTCGGCAGCGGCTCCGGATCGGTCTTGGCCTTGCGGACCTTCTGCGCGATCGTATCGGCATCGTCGGTGAGGTTGATGCGCGAATAGTCCGAGGCATCGGACTTCGACATCTTCTTGGTGCCGTCGCGCAGCGACATCACGCGCGTCGCGGGACCGGTGATGAAGGGTTCCGGCAGCGGGAAGAACAGGCCGTCGCCGAAGCCGTGGCTGCGGATCGAGTCGCCAAAATCATTGTTGAACTTTTGCGCGATGTCGCGCGAGAGCTCGAGATGCTGCTTCTGGTCCTCGCCGACCGGAACATGGGTGGCGCGGTACAGCAGGATGTCGGCGGCCATCAGCACCGGATAGTCGTACAGGCCGACCGATGCGTTCTCGCGATCCTTGCCGGCCTTCTCCTTGAACTGCGTCATGCGGTTCAGCCAGCCGATGCGCGCCACGCAGTTGAAGATCCAGGCCAGCTCGGCGTGTCCCGAGACCTGGCTTTGGTTGAACACGATGTGCTTCTTCGGATCGATGCCGGCGGCGATGAAGGCGGCCGTGACCTCGCGGGTGTTGCGCGCGAGCTCGGCGGGGCCGCCCCAGACGTCGATCGGCATGGTGATCGCGTGCATGTCGACGACGCAATAGATGCAGTTGTGGGTCTGCTGCATCTTCACGAAGTTGACGATCGCGCCGAGATAGTTGCCGAGATGCAGGTTGCCGGTCGGCTGGACGCCCGAGAAAACCCGTTCCACGAAGGCCATGATCACTGTTCCGGATGATGGATTTGGGCGTCGTTTGGCACGTGCGCCTCAAAGGTGCAAGTCGGCGGCGGGCTTTTGCCGGATCGCCCGGACTGTTTCGCGCCAGCTCACGGCGCCGAGGGACACGAGAAGCCCTCCGTAGAGGATGACGGCGCCGCCGATCAGGGCGCCGAGCAGCGCGGCCGCGCCGAGATGGCTGCTGCTCCAGGTGCCGGCAAAGCGTCCGGCGGCGATCCAGAGGACCGCGCCCATGACCATGGCGGCCAGCGTGATGCGCGGCAGCCGGCGTCGCGAGGCCGGGGAAAGCGCGAAACCGAAGCGCGTGGCGCCGCGCCGGATCAAGACCGCGGCATTGGCCCAGGCACCGAGCGCGAGCCCCGCCGCGATGCCGCTTGCCGCGAAGACGTGTGCGAGCAGGAACGCCAGCGCGATCGCGACAGAGCATCCGATCAACGTCGCGCGCAGCGGCGTCTGCGTGTCCTCGCGCGCGAAGAAGGCGGGCTGCAGCGCCTTGGTCAGCACCTGCGCCGGCAACGCTGCCGCGAGCCATGTCAGCACCTGCGCCGTCGCGGCGGCATCGTCCGAACTGAATGCGCCATGTTCGAACAGCAAACGAATGATCGGCTCGTTCAGGATCATGAGTCCGAGCGTCGCAGGCAGCGCGAGCCCGATCGTAAGCTCGAGGCCGCGCGATTGCACCTCCGCGAGAGCCGCCTTGTTGCCCTCGTGCAGCGCGCGCGTCAGCTCCGGCACCAGCACCGTGCCCATGGCAACGCCGACGAGCCCGAGCGGCAGCTCGATCAGGCGGTTGGCGAAATACAGCCACGACACCGCGGACGGCGAGGTGGAGGCGATGATCGCGCCGCCGACCGCGAGCAGTTGCGGGCCGGCGCTGGCGACCATGCCGGGCAGCGCCTTGGCGAAGAAGCCGCGCATCTCGGCGTCGAGGGCGATACGCACCGGCGCGGCAATGCGGCTGCTGCGTCCGCGCCGCGCGAGCAACGCGAGCTGCAGCAGCCCGGCGATGCCGATGGTCGCGGCGAGCATCAGCGCGGCCCGCGAGGGATCCGGATGTTGCATCAGCAACACGATGGTCACGCTGATCAATGCCACGTTGAACAGCAGCGGGGCGAAGGCCGCGAGCGCGAAGCGTCGTTGCGCGCTGGACAGTGCGAGCAGCACCGTCGAGGGGCCGGCGAAGGCGAGATAGGGCAGCATCAGCCTGGCATCATTGACGGCCAAGGTGAGCGTCTCTTCACCGGCGAAGCCCGGCGCGAGCAGGGTCATCACGAACGGCATCAGCAGCGCCAGCACCAGGGTGGCGGCGAGCAGGCCGGCGCTGACGGTGCCGAGCACACGGCCGGCAAAAGCTGCCGCATGTGTCGTACCAGCCTGCTGGTATATTCGCAGCCAGGCCGGCACCAGGGCCGCATTGAGGGCGCCCTCCGTCAGCAATCGCCTGATGACGTTGACGAGTTGAAACGCTGCGAGAAATGCGTCCGCAACCGGACCGGCGCCGAGCAGCGCGGCCATCAGCGCATCCCGGATGAAGCCGAGCAGGCGCGAAGCCAGTGTTCCTGACGACACAGTCACGAATGAGCGGATCATCAGGCTTCTATAGCAGCGCCGCTTGTGATAGGCCGCAGCGTTTGCAAAACGCCGTAAACGGGGCCAGTGGATGACTGACGCGAAATACGATGTTCTCGGGATCGGCAACGCGATCTTCGACGTGCTGGTGCATGCCGATGAAGCCTTTCTCGCCCGGCACGGCATGACCAAGGGCAGCATGGCGCTGATCGACGAGGCCCGCGCGGCCGCGATCTATGCCGATATGGGCCCGGCCACCGAGATGTCCGGCGGTTCGGGGGCCAACACCATCGCCGGCCTCGCCAGCCTGGGCGCGCGTGCCGCCTACGTGGGCAAGGTCAAGGACGACCAGATCGGCCGGATGTACCGGCACGATATCCGTGCCGCCGGCGTGACCTTCGATACCGCGCCCGCTGCCGACGGCCCGGCGACCGGCTGCTGCTACATCCTGGTGACGCCGGACGGCGAGCGCACCATGAACACCTATCTCGGCGCCGCGCAAAATCTCACCGCCGCGGACATCGATCCCGCGCAGATTGCGGCGGCGCGCATCATCTATCTCGAAGGTTATCTGTGGGACCCGAAGGACGCCAAGGATGCGTTCGTGAAGGCGGCGGCGATCGCGCATGACGCCGGACGCGAGGTCGCGCTGACCCTGTCGGATTCGTTCTGCGTCGACCGCTATCGCGAGGAGTTTCTCGACCTGATGCGCGGCGGCACCGTCGATCTCGTGTTCGCCAACGAGGCCGAGCTGCATTCGCTGTACCAGACCTCGGATTTCGACGGCGCGCTGAAGCAGCTGCGCGAGGACGCCACGCTCGGCATCGTCACCCGCAGCGAAAAGGGCTGCGTCGTGGTGTCGAATGACGGCGTGATCTCGGTGCCGGCGCATCCGATCGAGAGCCTGGTCGATACCACCGGCGCCGGCGATCTGTTCGCCGCCGGCTTCCTGTTCGGGCTGGTGCGCAAGACCGGCTACGAGATGGCCGGCCGCCTCGGCGGCCTGGCTGCGGCCGAAGTGATCCAGCACATCGGCGCAAGGCCGCAGGTGTCGCTGAAGGAACTGGCGGTGCAGAGCGGGCTGAAGGTTTAGGCCTGGGCTGAGGCGGCTCGGCCATTCTCTGTCGCGTGTGACACATCTCTCTCCATCGTCATGGCCGGGCTTGACCCGGCCATCCACGATCTTCGGTTTGCAGGATCAAAGACGTGGATGCCCGGGACAAGCCCGGGCATGACGCGCAACTAACCACGATCTTGCCTGCGTGGATCGAGCGTTGGGTTCTCTCACGCCGCCTTCTTGCCCGCCGCATCCAGCCCGGCATACACGCCGCGCTCGAAGCCGGCAAAGGTCTCCAGGCACAGCCGGTCGGCGAACGGCAGCAGCTGCATCAGGATCACGCCGGTGACGTCACGCGCCGGATCGATCCAGTAGTAGGTGTTGGCAAGGCCGGCCCAGGCGAGGCTGCCGGCGCTGCGGCCTTCCGGAGTCTGCGCGGTCGTGATCATGAAGCTGAGGCCCCATTTCTTGACGATGTCGGGATAGAGATCGACGTCGTTGGTCACGCCGGGCACGGCCGCGGCCATCTTCGTCATCTCGAGCTCGCCGATGTGGTTGTCGCGCATCGCCGCGACCGTCTCGGGCTTGAGCACCTGGTTGCCGTTGCCGCGGCCATTGTTGAGGATCATCCGGGTGAAGCGGATGTAGTCGCCGGCCGTGCCGTAGAGCCCGCCGCCACCCATGTGGAATTCCGGCTCCTGCTCGAGTTCGAACGGAATCGGCGCGAGACTGCCGTCCTCGCCGCGCGCATGCATGCCGACCAGGCGGGCGCGCTGCGACGGACCGAGCTTGAAGCCGGTGTCGTCCATGCCGAGCGGCGCGAACAGATGGTCGCGCAAATAGGCGTCGAGCTTCTGGCCGCTGGCGGCCTCGACCGCCTTGCCGACGAAGTCGATGTTGATGCCGTATTCCCAGCGCGTGCCGGGATCGGAGGCGAGTGGCAGCGCCAGCGCATCGTTCTTGCAGGTAATGATGCCGGGCGTGCCGGCCTTCTGCACATAAGTGGCCATGTCGCCGTTCCACATGTCGTAGCAGAAGCCGGCGGTGTGAGTCATCAGATGGCGCAGCGTGATCGCGGTCTTCGCCGGCCGCAGGATCGGGTCGCCATTGGCGTCGAAGCCGTCGAGCACCTTGGGCGCCGCGAGGTCGGGCAGCACCGTGCCGATCGGCGCATCCAGCGACAGCCGGCCCTGCTCGACCAGCTGCATCCCGGCCGCGCAGGTGATGGCCTTGGTCATCGAGGCGATCCAGAACACGCTGTCGGCGGTCATCGGATCGTCGCGGCCGAGGTCTCGCCTGCCGAAGGCGCCTTCGTAGATGATGCCGTTGCTGTCGGCGGCGACGGCGACGACGCCGGGGATCGCTCCCGCCTCCGCCTTCTGCCGCAGCACGCCGTCGATGTCGGTCTTGTTCTGCATGGTCTCCTCCGTTCCGTTCTTGATGACGGTAGGCGATTGTTCCTCGCGCCGGCCCGGCCAGCAAGGACCGCCGGTCCCACGGCCGGTCGCGATCTCGTGATGATGCGGCGCGAACGAAGCAGCCGGGGACAACAGCGCTGCGGAGGCCACAGCGCTTCAATTTTCCGCCAGAATCATGATTAGTTCCACGTAGCCGCGAGACCGACACATGGGGGCCATGTTCCCACCACGGGCTTGCGCCTGTTGTGAGTTGCAACCATTTTTGCATTAAAGAGTTCGAGAACCGGCTTTTTCGAGCCGATGACGTGTTTTGGCGGCAATGTCCGCCGTTGGGGGCGATATGATTTCGACATGGAGCGAGTGGAAGCGGTATCCCCGCCCGGGGCGCGGTGACAATATCGAGGCGCCCATCACGCCCGGCATCTACGAAGTGCGCATTGCGGCGACCGGAGCGCTGTACGCGTTCGGCGCGGTCGACAATGTGGCGCAGGCGCTGGCGCTGCTGCCCGTGGGGCAGAAATCATGGTTCGGCCGTCGTGATCCCGCCACCTTGCCGGACCTGGAATACCGCACCTGCGCCACCTCGACCAAGGCCGACGCCAAGGCGGCGGCGGAGCGCATGATCGGCCGCCGCGAGACCTATATGAGCGGCGCGGCCTGATCCCGCGCCGGCGCGTCGGCATTCAGCATCCGGTGCCGTACAGGCACGGATCGCCGGATCGAATGTACCGTTGAGGAGGCGCACGAGTCGTGCGCTGCCGCCGGGGCTTGGCTATAGTCGGGGGAAAGATCGCTCGCTCCGAGGAGTAGCCCGATGACACCGCCCGCCGCCGCCCGTGCCTCCACTGCCGCTCCGAGCCTGCGTGACCGCCTGAAGGATCCGTCGCTGCTGCGTGAGCAGTGCTACATCGATGGTGCGTGGGTCGGTACGCCGGTGCTCCCGGTCAACAATCCCGCCACCGGCGCCGAGCTCGCCAAGGTCGCGCAACTCGGCGCGGCGGAGACCACGCGAGCCGTCGAGGCCGCCGCGCGCGCGTTCCCGACCTGGGCCAGGCTGACCGCCAAGCAGCGCTCCAACATCTTGCGCAAATGGTTCGAGCTCATCACGGCCAACCGCGAGGACCTCGCGCTGATCCTGACCTCCGAGCAGGGCAAGCCGCTGACGGAGGCGCTCGGCGAGGTCGATATCGGCGCCGCCTATATCGAGTTCTTCGCCGAGGAGGCGCGCCGCGTCTATGGCGAGACCATCCCGACGCAGAAGCCGGATGCACGTCTCCTGGCGCTGAAGCAGCCGATCGGCGTCTGCGGCGCCATCACGCCGTGGAATTTCCCGAACTCGATGATCACCCGCAAGGTGTCGCCCGCGCTGGCGGCCGGCTGCACCGTGGTGCTGAAGCCGGCCAACGAGACGCCGCTGTCGGCGCTGGCGCTCGCCGTGCTGGCCGAGCGCGCCGGGATTCCTGCGGGCGCGCTCAACATCATCACCGGCGATGCGCCTCCGATCGGCAAGGTGCTGTGCGAGCATCCGTCGGTGCGCTTCGTCGGCTTCACCGGCTCGACCGAGGTCGGCAAGATTCTCTATCGCCAGTCGGCCGGCACTGTGAAGAAGCTCGGCCTCGAGCTCGGCGGCAACGCGCCGTTCGTGGTGTTCGACGATGCCGACGTCGATGCCGCCGTCGAGGGCGCGATGGTCTCGAAATATCGCAACATGGGCCAGACCTGCGTCTGCGCCAACCGCCTCTACGCGCAGGACGGCATCTACGACCAGTTCGTGCACAAGCTCGCCGCCAGGGTCGCGGCGATGAAGATCGGCGACGGCACCGAGGCCGGTGTGGTGCAGGGACCGCTGATCAACGAGGACGCGGTCGAGAAGGTCGAGCGCCACATCGCCGATGCGGTCAAGGGCGGCGCCAGGATCGTCACCGGCGGCAAGCGCCATGCGCTCGGCCGCACCTTCTTCGAGCCGACCGTGCTGTCGGACGTGAAGGCCGATGCGCTGGTCGCGCATGAAGAGACGTTCGGCCCGCTCGCGCCGGTCATTCGTTTCCATAGCGAGGCCGATGTGATCGCGATGTGCAACGCCTCGCCGTTCGGTCTCGCGTCCTACTTCTTCGCCCGCGATCTCGGCCGGGTCTGGCGCGTCGCGGAGGCGCTGGAGTCGGGCATGGTCGGCGTCAACACCGGCCTGATCACCACCGAGGTCGCGCCGTTCGGCGGCGTCAAGGAAAGCGGCCTCGGACGCGAGGGCTCGCATCACGGCATCGAGGAATATCTCGAGATCAAATACGTGATGATGGCGGGCGTCTGAACCTCGGACGCCTGAGTTCAGGCGAGGCGATATTGGGAATCAGGCCGTCTTGGGCAGCTTGTCGACCGGTACCAGGTAGGACTTGTTGCCGACCTGGAAGATGACCTTGCCGCTCTTGCCGTCGGTCGTCGAGATCTGCGACTGGCCGAACATGATGACGTTGTTGTAGACGATCCCCGTGCCCTCGCGCGTGACGCCGTTGGTCGTCACGCTGACCTGCGCCTCCTTGCCGCTGACGGACAGCACGCGAAAGCTCGCGCTCTGGCCGTTCTCGCCGGAGTAGCCGGCCCAGCTGCCGACCAGATTGCTCTCGTCGGCTGGAGGCGCCTGCTTTTCAAGCATCGCGGTGGCCTTGCCGCCGCCGGCCGAGAACAGCAGCACCGCGTTCTTGCCGTTCTTGGTGCCGAGCGTGACCGCGCCGAAGTCGATGGTCGAGCCGTTCACCTGGCCGATGCCGCGCTCGGTGCGGCCGTTGTGGGTGTATTCCACCGTCGCCGCGGCGCCTCTGATGTTGATGACCTTGAAGCTCACGGCCTGGCCGTTGGCCGTCCAACTGCCCTTCCACTCGCCCAGCAGGTTGCTCTGGCGATAGACCCGCTCATTGGCGGGCGAGATCTGGTTGGTGCTTTGGATGGCGACCATGCGTGCTTCCAAGGAGCTCGATTGCTCGTTTACCCCGTATGTCGGATCGTTGCAGAGTGTTGCTAACGAGACGTAGGTCGAGGGGGTTAATGAAACGTAAACTGGCCCCGGCGAGCCGCCCGGGTCGCGGTGCGGCCCATCGTCTCAGCGTCCTCCGGAGCGATGGCGGTCATGGCCGGATGAATGCAGCAGCGAGGGGCACCTGGCGACCTGGGAGCGAGCGGACGCTTGCCGCGGAGCGCCGGATCGCCGACCATGATGCAGCGAACCACGCCCTCTCTTGTGCGAGCCCACTATGACCGCAGCCCTCACGCGCAGCAGCGTCGGCCAGCTTCAGGACGCGGAGGCGCGCCGCCTCGATGGGGATGGCTATCTGCTGCTGCGCGGTGCGATTCCGGCGGACTGGCTTGTCGCATTACGCGACGCCTTCGAGCTGGGCACGCGGCCGTCCGAGCAATGGCCGGTGCCGCGCGGCCGCGACTGGCGCCACGCCATGGTCGATCTCGATGCGACGGTGCAGCAGGTCTGCCGCCTGCCGGTGATGCTCGCCGCCGTGCATCATGTCCTGAAGGCGCCGTTCTTCCTCGGCCAGGTCGAAGGGCGCGAGCCGTGTGCCGATGGCGGCCAGCAGCCGCTGCATCGCGACGGCGTCGATCGCCGGCGCACCGACGCCGTGTCGGCGCTGGCCTTTCTCGATTCCTTCGGCCCCGACAATGGCGCCACGCAAGTGGTGCCGGGCTCGCATCGCCTCGACGCGGACGATGCGCGGGCCGCGTCGTCTGCGTTCGTCACGGCGGGCGAGGCCGGCGACATCCTGCTGTTCGACGTCAACCTGCTGCACGGCGCGACGCGCAACCGCAGCGGCGCCCGCCGCCGCTCGCTGCTGATCACTTACGCCGTCTTCTCGCAGCAAGAGGACTGGCGCAGGACGCGCAAGTTGCGCGCGGTGCGGATGGATCAGGACGAGATTTTCGGGGCTGACTGATCCGGCTGCGTCATGACCACCGAGGCCGCGGGCCTGGGAACATGCCACGACGTCGATCGTGACAGCGCAGAACGACCCGCGCCGACTCGTTCCGACGTCACGCGCCCGTGGTTTGGTCAGACAGAGAGAACGCTCATGAAGCTGTACGATGCCGCAGTCGCCCCAAGCCCGCGCCGCGTGCGGATCTTTCTCGCCGAGAAAGGTCTCGCCATTCCCATGGTTCGGCTTGATCTGCGTGCCGGCGAGCAGTTCGAGCCGGAGTTTCGCGCGCTGAATCCGCAATGCACCGTTCCGGTGCTGGAGCTCGACAGCGGGGCTGCCATCACCGACGTCATCGCGATCTGCCGCTATCTCGAGGAGCTGCATCCCGCACCGCCTCTGATGGGCCGCGACGCCGAAGAACGGGCGCTCATCGAATGCTGGATCCGGCGGATCGAATGGGACGGTCTCCACGCTCTCCAGGAGGCCTTTCGCAACGGCACCCCTGGGCTGGAGCGCCGGGCATTGCCGGGTCCGCTGCCGCTTGAGCAGATCCCGGCGCTCGCGGAGCGCGGACGCCTGCGCGTCGCGCACTACTTCGCATGGCTCGACGCGCGGCTGGCCGAGCACGCCTTCGTCTGCGGGCCCGATTTCAGCATCGCCGACATCACCGCCATGGTGTCGGTCGACTTTGCAGCCCGCGCCAAGCTCGATCCGCCGAATCATCTCCATCATCTCAGGCGATGGTACGGCGAGGTTTCGAGCCGTCCGAGCGCAAAGGCTTAGGGCGGATGCGCGCCCGCGAGTCTCTTCAGCGTGATCCGAAGCGCTGTCTGGCTGCGTCGCTCACCGGCGTATACAAACTCACGATCGTGCCCTCCGGGTCGCGGAACTGAGCGGCGCGGTTGCCCCACGGCATCGTCTTCGGCGCGTGCACCACCTCGACCTCGTCCTTCAACCGCGCGAAATCACCATCCACGTCATCGACCTCGAACTCCAGAATGGCGCTGCGATTGGCGCCGGGCTCGGCGCTGCCCTCCTTGAACAGCGCCACGGTCTCGGCGCTGCCGATCGCGAGCGTTGCGCGCGACGTGACGATCTCGGCGAACACCGGCGCCAGCCAATCCGCCGTCTGCTCGGTGACCTTTTCGTAGAAGCTGACCACGGCCTTGATGTCGGCCGCCACCAGACGGGTCGATGCGAACTTCATGACTTTTACCTTGCGTTCGAGGATCGGTCCCCGACCCGCTATCGCAGGGCTGCTGACAGCCTTGTGTCAGCAGTGGTGTCCCAGCATCGGCCGCATTACGCCGCGAGCTTCGCCAGCCCCTCCCAGTCGAACGCGATGCCATGGCCCGGCCGCGCCGGCGCCTGGGCCAGGCCATCCCTGAGCACGAGCGGATGCTCGATGTAGCGGTCGAGGCCAAAACCGTGCGCTTCGAGGAACGAGCGGTTCGGGCAGGCCGCCAGCAGGTGCACGGTGATATCGTGCGCGCCATGGCTGGTCACCGGCAGATTGAACGCCTCGGCGAGCCGCGCGATCTTCATGAACGCGGTGACGCCGCCGCAATTGGTCACGTCGGGTTCGGGATAGGACACCGCACCGGCGGCGATGTAGTTCTTGAAGTCCCACAGCGAGCGCAGATTTTCACCGGCCGCGATCGGCACGCCGCCGGCGCTCAGGATGCGCGCGTGGCCGGCGATGTCGTCGGGAATGGTCGGCTCCTCCAGCCAAGTGAGATCGAACGGCTGCAACGCGCGGGCGGCGCGGATCGCCTCCTCGACCGTCCACTTCATGTTGGCATCGGCCATCAGAGGAAAGCCGTCGCCGAGATGTTGCCGCATCGCCTGCACGCGCGCGACGTCGGCGGAGAGAGCCGGCCGGCCGACCTTCATCTTGATGGCGCGAAAGCCCTTGGCGAGATTGTCGTCGGTCTGCTTCAGCAGCGCGTCGACCGACAGATCGAGGTCGATGCCGCCGGCATAGCAGGGCACCCGGGCATCGAAGCCGCCGAGCAGCCGGAACAGCGGCAGCTTCGCGCGCCTGGCCTTGAGGTCCCACAGCGCGATGTCGAGCGCCGATAGCGCCAGCACGACAGGCCCGCCGCGTCCGCCATAATGCAGACCCCACCACACCCGCTGCCAGATCGCCGCGGTGTCGTCGACCTCACGGCCCGCGATCAGTTCGGGAATCTCCCGCCCGACGATGTCGGCGACGGCGCCGCCATTGCGGCCCACCGTGTAGGTGTAGCCCACGCCCTCCGCGCCGTCGGCATCGCGGACACGGCAGGTGATCAGCTCGAAGGCCGTCATCGCGCCATGCGTGCTGTCGGACAGCGTGACGCTGAGCGGAATGCGGTAGAGCCCAGTCTCGATCGTCGCGATCTGCGCCATCGGCGTGGTTCCTTCCCTGGAGTTTCTTGTCAGCGTAGGCCTGTGGCTGACCGCGGGCAATTGCTGATGCCACCGGCCTGATGCATCCGTTGTCGCGGCGGAACTGATGCCTGCGTCTGCGCAGGACGGAGCGGGCGTTTACGCCCCTCACACTCGCCGCTATGCTCGGACATGTCTCAGGTTTACTCAGTGCTGCTCGACCTCGACGGCACCCTCATCGACTCCCAGCCCGGCATCGCCGCCAGCGCCGTGGCAGCGTTGCGCGCGCTCGGGCATGCGCCGGACGAGACGCTCGATATCCGCGGTGTCATCGGGCCGCCGCTGCAGGACATGTTGCGGGCGCTGCTGCAGGCCTATGACGACGATCGCGTCGACGAAGCGGTGACCGCCTATCGCCAGCATTACGGCGAGAGCGGATTGTTCGACAGCACGCTCTATCCCGGCATCCGCGACGCGCTGCATACGATGCATGGTGCGGGTTTGCGGCTCTATCTCGCGACATCCAAACGAGAAGTGTTTGCCCGCCGCATCCTCGAGCATCTCGATCTCGCATCGCTGTTCACAGCCATCAATGGATCGGTGCCGTCAGGCGAGCTGGACCACAAGCCGGAGCTGCTCGCGCATATTCTCACCAAGCGGAATATCGCGCCGTCCGATGCGATCATGGTCGGCGACCGCCGCCACGACATCGCCGGCGCCCACGCGGTCAGGATGCGCAGCCTGGGAGTGCTCTGGGGCTATGGCAGCCGCGATGAGCTCGAGACGGCCGGCGCCGACCGCCTCGTGGAAAGCCCGGCCGATCTCGCGCGCGCCGTGCTGTCGATGCTGAAGGTCTAGCTCGATCGCGACCCCTGCCCTCGCGACGTTCCTCTCAGTTCGCTCGTCAACCTTGCACCGGAACCGGAAAGCCGCGAATATTCCCGGCAGATCAGCTGTCATCACGGGGCTCTCATACACATGCAGTTCGACGACGTCATCCTCGGCCGCCGCAGCATCCGCGGCTACAAGCCCGATCCGGTGCCGCGGGCGCTGATCGAGGAGATCATCGGGCTCGCCATGCGCGCGCCGTCGTCGATGAACAGCCAGCCCTGGAATTTCTACGTCATCACCGGCGAGCCGCTGAACCGCATCCGTGCCGGCAATACCGAGCGGATGGTTGCCGGCGTTCCGCAGTCGCGCGAATTCCGCATCGGCCAGCCCTTTGCAGGCGCGCATCGCGAGCGCCAGGTGCAGGTCGCCAAGCAGTTGTTCTCCGCGATGGGCATCGCACGCGACGACAAGGACAAGCGCCAGGACTGGGTGCTGCGCGGCTTCCGTCAGTTCGACGCGCCGGTCTGCATCATCGTGACCTATGATCGCGCGCTGGACGGCAGCGACGACACGCCGTTCGATTGCGGCGCCGTCACCAATGCGCTGGTCAACGCCGCCTGGTCGCGCGGCCTCGGCGCCGTCATCAACAGCCAGGGCATCATGCAGTCGCCCGTCGTTCGCGAGCACGCCGGCATCGCCGACGACCAGGTCATCATGAAGAGCATCGCGCTCGGCTGGCCGGATCACGATTTCCCCGCCAATGCCGTGGTGTCGGAGCGGAAGCCGGTGAAGGACGCGACGGTATTCGTGGGTTTCGAAGATTAGTTGGATTCTCATGGTTCGAGACGCGCCTTCGGCGCTCCTCACCGGGAGGAGCCCGGCCGCAGGCGGTCGTCTCGAACGGCGAGGCCCACAAAGGGCCTCTAAGCCGGGGTGTTCAATAGCACCCAAAGCCGTGCGATCCGGCCGTCGACGATCTCCGCCACGTCAGCGCCGGTCACAGCCACGGGGCCATCTTTCGGCCCTGCCTGCCAAGGCAGATGCGCCAGGCCATGGTGGCCCACCGCGGTGCCCACCGGCACAAAGACGAAATCAGGCCCGAATTGTTGAAGCAGATCTCCGGCGACGCGTGAAATCCCGGCTCGACCGTTCACGACGTTGGTCGGCTCGAACATGATCGGAGTTTCGACAAACAGCTCGGCGATCGCTTCCGCGCGCTTGGCAGGATCGCGCTCGTTGAAGACGCGATTGAGGTTCGACCGGAGAAGATGGTCGTACTCGTCTGATGGATTCGACATGACTCGTTCCTGTGATTGGTTGTCGTTCCGCGTGCGGCAAGGCCGCACGCGGCGCGGTTGTGATCGGGGCGCTTCAGCGGCTCGCCGAGTTTGCGAGATTGTCGAGCAGGCCGAGCTGGCCCATCATGATGGTAGCGGCCGTGTAGCAGTGAAACGACTTCACCTTGCCGTTTTCGAGGTGAAAGACGTCACAGCATGGCGCGTGGATCTCGCGCCCGGTCGCCGGGATCGTGCCGAGCGGCAGCGCCAGCGGCCCCTTGTGCGTGCCGTTGAGCGACAGCTCGACGACGACGACGTCGCCTTCGACGTAGACCAGATCGAGCGCCCGATGCATGTCGGGAAACGCTTGAGCGTAGATGTCGACGGTCTTGCCGATGTCCGCGCCCTCGTAGCGCTTGCCGGCCGACACGTCCCAGAAGTAGCCGTCCTCGGTGAACATGGCCGTGAAGCCGCGCGCATCCTGGATCTCCGCAACCTCGTAGAGCTTGCGGATGATGCGTTCATTCTCAGTCATTGGCTTGTCTTTCACGTGGGAGGAATCCGGAGGACGCGGCTTCAGACCTGCGCCTGTCCACCATCGACGAACAGCTCGGTGCCGTTGACGAAGCTGGCGTCATCGGAGGCGAGGAACACCGCCGCCTTGGCGATCTCGTCGGGATCGCCGACTCGTCCGAGCGGAATGCGCGAGGCGAGATAATCGAGCAGGCCCTGCTGCTGCGCGGCATCGGGACCGGCGAGTTCGACGAGGCCCGGCGTCTTGGTGGCGCCGGGGCTCAGCGTGTTGACGCGGATGCGCCGATCCTTGAGATCGAGGATCCAGTTGCGCGCGAAGGCGCGCACCGCAGCCTTCGAGGCACCGTAGACGCTGAACGCGGGCGTGCCCTCGGTGCCCGCCGTGGAGCCGGTGAGGATCACCGAGGCGCCGTCGCGCAGCAGCGGCAGCGCCTTCTGCACGGTGAACAGCACGCCCTTCACGTTGCGGTCGAACGTGTCGTCATATTGCTGCTCGGTGATCTGGCCGAGCGGCAGCATCGATCCGCCGCCGGCGTTGACGAACAGGACGTCGATGCGGCCGAAATCCTGCTTTACCTTCTGAAAGAGAGCGTCGAGGTCAGCGAGCTTGGACGCATCCGCCTGCACGCCGGTTGCGCTCTTGCCGATCGCGACCACGGCGGCCTCGAGTTCCGGCTTGCGGCGTCCGGTGATGATGACCTCGGCGCCCTCGGCCGCGAAGCGCCTGGCAGTCGCGAGGCCAATGCCGCTGGTGCCGCCGGTCACGACCGCGATCTTTCCGCTGAGCTTCTGGGACATGGTGTTTTCTCCTGTTGTGGTGACGAACAGAAGATGGCGGCCGCTCGATCTTTTCGATATAGAAATGGTTGAAAGTCATCCTTGCAGGAATGTCGATATAAATGTCTCGACTGCCGGACTTCGAGGGCCTTGCGCTGCTGGCGCGGGTGGCCGAGGAGCGCTCCTTCGCCGGGGCCGCCCGGGCGCTGAACCTGTCGGTGGCGACGGTGTCCCGGGCCATCGGCCGCCTCGAGGACCGGCTCGGCGCCCAGGTGTTCAACCGGACGTCACGCAAATTGGCCCTGACCGACTTCGGCCGCCGGCTCGCGGAGCGCGGCGCGCGCATGTTGCAGGAGGCCGAGGAGGCGGAAAGCGCGGCGCGCGAACTGTCGAGCCAGCCACGCGGCACGGTCAATCTCGCGGTGCCGATGTCGTTCGGCCTGCGCGAAGTCAGTCCGCTCCTTCCCGCGTTCGTGCGGCAGTATCCCGAGATCACGCTCAACCTGCATCTGAGCGACGCCACCATCGACCTGATCGGCGATGGCTTCGATGCGGCGCTGCGGATCGCCGCGCTGCCGGATTCATCGTTGATCGCACGGCGCCTGCGCGCGATGAGCCGCTTCCTCGTCGCGTCGCCGGCCTACATCGCCCGATACGGCCGGCCGCAAACGCCGGCTGAGCTGAACGTCCATCATTGTCTCGGCTACGCCTATCGCGCACGGACGGCGACCTGGCAGCTCACGCATACGGACGGCAGCGAAGCCACGGTGACTCCGACCGGTCCGCTGTCGGTGACGAACATCGATGCGCTGATGCCGGCGCTGCTGGACGGCATCGGCATCGCCGAACTGCCGTGCTTCGTGGCCGAGCCGCACCTCGCCGAGGGCCGGCTGGAGATCCTGCTCCCCGACTGGAAGCTGCCGGGCGGCGGATTGTACTTCATCACCCCGACGTCTCGCGTCCGGCCGGCGCGGATCGATGCGCTGAGCGAATTCCTGGTCAAGCACCTGTCGCGCAGGGGATAGCGGCGTTCGCAGCGAACACGATGCTGCTAGTCCAGCTCGCTCGACCGAAAATCAGTATTGCTATTTTTCAGAAATCGTGATTTACTCCGCGCATCCCGTCCTCATGCAGAGGGGCGTGCGCGTCGTCACGATACGTAGAGGCGGGGAGCGGTGGCCGCGTGTCTGTCAGGTGCTTTTGCGCTGACGAATGGCAGCGCGCGGACGGTCAAGCCGTGTGGTCCTGACGCCCCGGTGCTGGCGTCAAGCCTGTGGGGATGCGATCCGTGACAGGACGTGTCGCTGAGGCGACGGGGGCAAACAAGCCGGTCCCCGGGGAGAGCTCGGAGCAGCCGTAAGCCCATCGCGCAGGGAGGGCCGGGATGTCTCGGCTGAACCTGTGGTGACCGCCGCGTGCATTTTTTTCCGCACGCGGGCCATGGGAGCAGCCAGCTCCCGGCCTTCCCTGCGCCCTCGCGATTTCGAGGGCGAGAACGATCTGCAAAGCTCGGGTTGTGAAGCCGCGAGAACGTTCAAACGCGTCGGCGCTCTGATGCCGCTCAGCTCCGCACTGCGCAGGCAGCCGTCAAATGTTCAGGTCACGCCCGGTGACACGCCGGAAGGCCTCGAGATAGCGCCGGCTCGTCGCATCCACCACGCTCTGGGGCAAGGGCGGCGGCGGGGCGTCGCCATTCCAGCGGCCGGCCTTGCGCTCCGCATCGAGATAGTCGCGCAGCGGCTGCTTGTCGAAGCTCGGCTGCGGCCGGCCCGGTTGATAGGCGTCGACCGCCCAGAAGCGCGAACTATCCGGTGTCATCACCTCGTCGATCAGGATGATGTTTCCATCCTTGTCGCGGCCGAACTCGAACTTGGTGTCGGCGATGATGATGCCCTGCTCGCGTGCGAGCTTCTCGCCGAGCGTATAGACCGCGCGCGTCATGCTCTCCAGCGTGTAGGCCGTGTCGTCGCCGACCACCTCGCGCATCCTGGCGATGGTGATGTTCTCGTCGTGGCCGGTCTCGGCCTTGGTCGCCGGGCTGAAGATCGCGGGCTCGAGCCTCTCACTCTCGACCAGGCCCGCGGGAAGCTGCTCGCCGGCGAGCGTGCCGCTCGCGGCATATTCCTTCCAGGCCGAGCCGGAGAGATAGCCGCGGATCACGCATTCGATCGGAAACACGGTGGTGCGCTTGCACAGCATCGCCCGCCCGAGGATCTCCTCGCGATGCGGCTGCAGCGCCGGCACCTCGGCGATGATCTCGTCGGTGTCGGCCGAGATCATGTGGTGATGCACGACGCCTTCCAGCGCGTTGAACCAGTAGGCCGAGATCTGCGTCAGCACTGCGCCCTTCATCGGGATGGTCTCGTTCATCACGACGTCGAAGGCCGAGATGCGGTCGGTGGTCAGCAGCAGCACGCGGTCGTCGCCGACGGCATAGATGTCGCGGACCTTGCCGCGGCCGATCTTCGGGAGCGGCAGATTGCTGGCGAGAAGCGTGGTCATCGTTCGGGGCCTTCGAAAGGGAGCATCGCCTCCCATAGCCTATTCCGGCAGCGGAATGAACTCGTGCTCCTGGGGAACAGCGGCGAAGCGGCCGGTTTTCCAGTCCTGCTTGGCCTGCTCGATGCGCTCCTTGCTGGAGGAGACGAAATTCCACCAGACGTGGCGCGGCCCCTCCAGCGCGTCGCCGCCGAGGAACATCATCCGGGTCGGCTTCACCGTACGCACGCTGATGGCATCGCCCGGGCGGAAGATCAGCAGCCGCGGCCCCTCGTGGCGCTCGCGGGCGATCTCGACCTCGCCGTCGACGATGTAGATCGCACGCTCCTCGTGGTCCGGATCGAGCGGCACCACTGTGCCGGCCTGCGCCGTCACCTCGACATAGAACCAGGGCGAAACCATCGTCACCGGAGAGGCTTTTCCAAACGCCCGGCCGGCAATGATGCGCGCGGAGAAGCCGGTGTCGCTGACCGTCGGCAGCGCGCCCGCCGCGTAATGCTGGAAGCTCGGCGCGATCTCTTCCGATTCCACCGGCAGCGCGATCCAGCTCTGCAGGCCCAGCATGTTCTGGCCGTTCTGCCGCTGCAGATCCGGCGTGCGCTCGGAATGCGCGATGCCGCGGCCGGCGGTCATCAGGTTCATCGCGCCGGGCTGGATCTCCTGGACGTTGCCCTCGCTGTCGCGATGCATGATGGCGCCGTCGAACAGATAGGTGACGGTGGCCAAGCCGATATGCGGATGCGGCCGCACGTCCATGCCCTTGCCGGAGACGAATTGCACCGGACCGAAATGGTCGAAGAAGATGAACGGCCCGACCATCTGCCGGCGGCCATGCGGCAGCGCGCGGCGTACCGCAAAGCCGTCGCCGAGATCACGGGTGCGCGGCACGATGACGTGCTCCAGCGCATCGCACGAGGTGGGATCGCCGAATTCGGGATCGTTCGAAGGCTGCCAGCTCATGGGACGCTCCTGAGATGTGGTCACGCGAGCCTAGCAGCTTCGCGACGGCGAGGGCAGGGCATGAGGTCGCGGCGTCGGCGTGATTTGAACGGAGCGGCACTCCGGCCTAGAGTTCCGGCGCTGACAACGGATCCGTGACGATGACGCTCGACAGCCTCGATCTCGTGCTTCGCGCCGCCGCCATTGCGCTGCTCGCCGTGCTCGCCGTCGCGTTGGGACGTGATCTCGGTGGTCAATGGCGCGGCCGGCTGGCGATCGCCCTGGCGCTCGGCTCGGCCGCGCATGCGACGACCTTCAACATCGGCGGGACGGCGGCGCCATCGCTCGCTTCCGCGCCGCTGATTGCGCTCGCGACGGCCGACATCGTCGTGCTCTGGCTGTTCTGCCGCGCGCTGTTCGACGACGGCTTTGCGTTGCGTCGGCTGCACGGCCTGATCTGGCTGGCTGTGTTCGGCTTCAGCCTGATCAGCTGTCTCGTGCTGGGGCCTGCCGGACATGGCCGGCTCGTGATCGTCGCCAATAATGTGCTGGCGCTCGGCTTTCTTGGCCTGACCTTGGCGCAGACCCTCCGCTCCTGGTCGGCGGATCTCGTCGAGGGACGGCGGCGCATCCGGGCCTTCGTCGTGATCGCGGCGCTGTCCTACGGTGGCGTCAATGCGCTGCTGCAGATGGCGTCCGCCGGCAGCGGCCCATCCGAGCTTGCCAATGTGGTCAATGCGGCGATGTTCCTGGTCGTGGTCGGCGCCGTCGCGCTGATGCTGCTCAGGGTCGGTGCCGGCGATGTGTTCGCGCCGGAGACACCGCCGGTCGCAGAGCCCGAAGCCACGGCTCCCAGGGCCGCGGACCGCAGGCTGGTCGACGCGCTGATGCGGCTGATGGCGGATGAGCGGATCTATCGGCGGGACAACGTCACCATCGGGATGCTGGCGACCAGGCTCTCCATTCCTGAATACCGGTTGCGGCGGCTGATCAATGGCGAGCTCGGCTACCGCAACTTCAACACCTTCCTCAACGCCCACCGCATCGAGGAGGCCAAGGCCGCGCTCGCCGATCCCGCCCAGGCCGAGGTGCCGGTCATCACCATCGCCATGGATGCCGGGTTCCAGTCGCTCGGTCCGTTCAACCGGGCGTTCAAGGCGGTGACTGGGGTGACGCCGACCGAATACCGGCGCATGAGGCTGGCCGCAGCGTGATCTGCTCGGCCTTGAAATCACGGAGGAATTCCAGAATCGGCGAGGTCCCGGCCATTCCCGGCTGGTGCGATTTGCGAAATCGGCGAGCATCCGGGCCGCAGCCGCGGTCTGGTCCGGCGGATCGAACTTCCGGAGCTCCTCATGACCAGACGCCGCCTGCTGCCTGCTCTCGTTGCCACCACCGCGCTGACCGCCCTGGCGGTCGGCGGCGCCCGCGCCCGCGATGTGCCGAAGGTGGCAACCGGCTTCATCGCCAGCGTGCTGTGCTCGGAGACCTTCGTCTCCGGTCTCGACCCGGACCGCACGCTCTCCGAGACCCGGGCCGCGATGCCTGGCGCCGGCCTGCTGAGCTGGGCAATGGACGTCCGCGTCGATCGCGCCGCCAAGGACGTCAGCGTGACGCTGCTCGGGCTCGGCCGGAGCCACGCCGTGTATCGCGACGGGCTCGGCTGCCACATGGACCATGGCGAGAGCCGCGACTGGCCGACCGTCCGGTTGTCGCCGCCGCAGCCGGCCTTGCTGCCCGACATCGCTCCGCCGCACGTCGTGGTGCCGGCCACACCGGCGCTCGCCGCGGCGCTCGACCGCGCCTTTGCCGAGCCGGAGGTGCCACCGTTCCGGCGCACCCACGCCGTCGTGGTGATGAAGGACGGCAAGGTCATCGCCGAGCGCTACGCGCCCGGCTTCACGCTCGACACGCCGCTGCTCGGCTTCTCCGCGACCAAGTCGATGACCGCGACCCTGATCGGCATTCTCATCCGCCAGGGCAAGCTCGCGCTGCATGCGCCCGCGCCGGTGGCGGCGTGGCAGAGCGAAAGCGATCCGCGTCATGCCATCACCGTCGATCATCTGCTGCGCCACACCGCCGGTCTCGCGCTCGGCAGCTCGCTGCAGGCCTCGCTGTTGTCGGCGCTCGAGCCGGTCAACCGGATGAAGTTCGTCGAGCCCGACCGCGCGGCCTTTGCCGAATCCATGCCGATGGAGACTGCTCCGGGCGCGGTCAGCAACTATCACGACGGCAACACCGTCATCCTTTCCCATCTCATCCGCGATGCCGCCGGCGGCAGCGCCGCGGATGTGCTGCGCTTCGCGCATCGCGAGCTGTTCGATCCGCTCGGCATGGCCAGCGTCACGATCGAGTTCGACGCCGCCGGCACGCCGGAGGGATCGAGCCAGATGCTGGCCTCGGCGCGCGACTGGGCACGGCTCGGCCAGCTCTATCTCGACGACGGCGTGGTCGCCGGCCGCCACATCCTGCCCGCGGGCTGGGTCGACTATGTCGGCACGCCCACACCGAACGCCTATGTCGGCCTCGGCGCCGGCTTCTGGACCAACCGCGGCGACAGTTTTGGCGCCAACTACCGCATCGCGCATGGCTGGCCGCGCGATGCGGTCTTCGCGAAGGGCACGCTCGGCCAGTACGTCATCGTCATTCCCTCCGAGCGCCTCGTCATCGCGCGCTTCGGTCGCACCGTGAACTGGCCGCCCGAGGCCGACGGCGTGGCGCAGCTCGTGAGCGACGTGATCGCAGCGACAAGAGGGGAATGACGCATGCGCTACACTCTCCCCAACGCCGTCGCCCGCGCCACACGGTCGAAACGCTCCAGCGACAGGATCGCATCGGCAAAGCTTTGCGCGCGGCTGCTCAGCACCGGCCGTGCCAAAGTGATGAACTTGTCGCTCATCGCCTGCGCCGATGGAAACGAGGTCGGCTCGCCCGAGGGATCATCGTGCAGCCGCTCGTGCACGCCGTCCTCGGTGGTGATGGTCACGCGGGCGCCGAACGGATGGCTGCGGCCGATCTCCAATTTGTCATCCTGAACGACGTCGAACTTGTCGGCGAGCGCGTTGATCGCGGCGTCACCAAGGCGCGTGTAGTCGTCCCAGCCGAAGCGGCCCTGGTCGAGCGCCAGCGCGCCGGTGAAGAACATCGAGAACTGGCCGCCGACGATCGAGCTCGGATGCCGCTTGGTCGCGGCGTCGCCCGTCAAGGTGATGCCGTTGCGATGCAGGCCGATCTCGACGCGCTTGACCTGGTCCGGCGTCAGATTGTGCTCGCGGCGCAGCGCGATGATGGCGTCGATCGCGGCATGGGTGTAGCGGCAGCTCGGATACGGCTTCACGCCGATCTTCATCGTCTCATAGGTGGAGCCGAGCCCGGCGACGGCCTTTTCATGGTGCGGCGTGTCGGTGTAGCCGACCAGCAGGCCGTGCTTGCCCTCGACGGATTCGATCGCGCCGACGAAGTCGTTCTTGGCGAGCGTGGCCGCGATCACGCCGTTCATCGCCGACGCGCCGACCTGATAGCGCTTGTTCCAGGCGCCATTGACGAGAAACTGCAGCGAGCCCGCGGCCTGGCTGCCGGAGACGCCGAAGGCGTAGATCAACTGCTGCTCGGACAGCCCGAACAGCTTGCCGGCGGCGGCCGCCGCACCATAGGTGCCGGCGGTCGCGGTCGGGTGGAAACCGCGGGCATAATGCGAGGTCGGATCGAGCGCATTGCCGAGCCGGCAGCACACCTCGTAGCCGGCGACAATAGCGGTCAGCACCTCGCGGCCGGAGGCGCCGACCATCTCGCCGACGGCGAACGCGGCCGGCACCACGGGTGCGCTCGGATGCAGCGAGGAATCGGCGTGGGTATCGTCGAAATCGAGCGAATGGCCCATCGTGCCGTTGAGCAGCGCCGCGACCGCCGGCGTCCAGGTTCTGTCGTCGCCGAACACGGTCGCCTCGCCCGCCGCATCCAGCTTCAGCGCCGCCAGCATGTTCACCACCGACGGCGTCGACTCCGCCTCGCGCCGGGCGCGGATGGCGCTGCCGAGAAAATCCAGCGTCAGCACCTTGGCGCGGTCGAGCACCTCGGGCGGGATATCGTCGTATTTCAGCGCGGCGACGTAGGCGGCGAGCGTTGCGGTTTCCTGGGCCATCGTGTTTCCTCACATCGTTGCAGCCAGGGTAGGCAAGCTGATTCCGCCTTTCAAGCCGGTCCGGCCCGGTGGGAGGCTGCCATGCCGACGCGCTGGTCCGTTCGAGGTGGATGATTGATGGCGTCGTTCAAGGAGCTGTTCGGCAGGTTGCGCGGCCGCAAGGCGCAGATGTCGCTGGCCGTCCGCGGCACGGTGGCGGCGACGCTCGCTTTTGCCGTTGCCACGGCCTTCCACCTGAAGCTGCCGCTGTGGGCGGTGCTGACCTCGCTGATCGTGACGCAAGGCAGTGTCGGGCGTTCGCTGAAGGCGACGCGCGACTACATGTTCGGCACCATCGGCGGTGCGATCTATGGCGGCGCCATCACCGTGTTCATTCCGCATTCCGGCGAATTGCAACTGCTCGGCATGCTGATCCTGGCGGTGACCCCGCTCGCCTTCATCGCCGCGATCAATCCCAGCCTCAACGCCGCCACCGTGACCGCGGTCATCGTGCTCCTGGTGCCCACGATGGGCCATCTCGATCCGCTGGGATCGGCGATCGACCGTGTGTTCGAGGTTGCGGTCGGCGCGTTCACCGGCCTCGCCGTATCGTTCGTCGTGCTGCCGTCGCGGGCGCATGTCCAGATGCGCAGCGCGGCGGGCCGCCTGCTCGAACTGATCGCCGCAGCAATGACCGAGCTTCTGGCCGGCCTGTCGCGCGGCCGCGACAACGACGCGCTGCATCGGATCCAGGACGGCATCGGCACCGCGCTCACCGAGTTGAACGCGACCGGGGCGGAGGCCGAGCGCGAACGCTCGGCGCGGCTGTCCTCCGGCGCCGACACCGGTCCGCTGCTGCGGACGATCCTGCGCCTCCGCCATGACGTCGTGATGATCGGCCGCGCCAGCGTGGTGCCGCTGCCCTCGGAGCTGCAGGCACGTTTGTCGGCGCCGGTGGCGCGCGTCAGCGATGCGATCGCGAGCTATCTGCGCGGCTGTGCCGCGGCCATCCGCAACGGCTCCGGCCCACCGCCGATCTGGCCGATCCATGTTGCGGTCAAAGCCTATGCCGAGCAGGTCGCCGCCGTCCGCAGCGACGGGCTGACGCGCGGGCTGCCCGGCGATGCCGCCGAGCGCTTCTTCGCTCTGGGCTTTTCGCTCGACCAGATGCGGCAGAACCTGATCGACCTCGAGCGCGTCGTCGCCGAATGGTCCGGAGCGTCGGCCGGCAAGGTGCATCGGCCGGAGCCCGGGGAGTCGTCCGATACGGCCGGCGCCTGAACTCTTCATCGGGTCAGCCGCAGGAAGCGCACCACCAGCAGCGCGGCGTAGATCGTGGTGCCGATCGACAGGCCGATCCAGATTCCGACCGCGCCGAGCGCGGTGTGGAGGCCAAGCAGATAAGAGGCGGGGAAGCCGATCAGCCAATAGCCGAGCACGGCGAGCAGCAGCGGCACCCGCGTATCCTTGATGCCGCGCAGCGCGCCGACCGCGATGCTCTGCAATGCGTCCGTGATGAAGAACGTCGTGCCGACGAGCAGCAGCGTGGCGGCCAGCGCCGCTGTCGTTTCGGCATCGGAGATCCCGGAGCCGAGGAACAGCTGCACGATGTCATGGCGCGCAATGACGATGCCGAGCGTGAACAGCACTGCGAGTGAAAGGCCGAGCAACATCGCCATCAGGCCGGCGCGGCGAACGCCGGTCGCATCATCGCGCCCGGCGGCGTGGCCGACGCGCACGGTCGCGGCCATGCTGATCCCGAACGGCACCATGAACAGGATCGCGGTGATCTGCAGCGCGATCTGGTGCGCGGCGAGCGCGGCCGTGCTGATCAGCCCCATCAGGATCGCGGCCGCGGAGAACAGGCCGTATTCGAGCAGGAACGACAGCGAGATCGGCGCGCCGATGATGAGGAGCTGTCGCATCAGTCGCCGGTCGATACGGCCCAGTCGCGCGAGGACGTGGTAGTCGCGGAACGGCGGGCGGAACGCTGCGAACCACAGCCCGGCGAGGAACGTTCCCAGGTTGACGGTCGAGGTGGCGAGGCCGACGCCGGTCAGGCCCAGCCGCGGAAAACCCCAGTGGCCGTAGAGCAGCGGATAGACCAGCAGCGCGTTGAGCGGGATCGCGGCCAGTGTGATCCAGAGCACCGGCTCGGGGCGGTTGACCGCGCCCATGAAGCTGCGCAGCGCCATGAACCACAGCATCGGCGCAATACCCCAGGCGAGGCCGCGCAGATAATCCTGCGCAGGACGCGCGACGTCGGGGGCCTGTCCGAGCGTGAGCAGGATGGCCTCGCCGTTCAGCGCGATCATCATGATCGGCAGCGCGATGAACAGGCCGGCCCATAGTCCAACGCGGAGCGCGCGCCGCACCAGTGCTGCATCCGCGGCTCCGAACGCCTGCGCGGCGAGCGGCGCCACCGCCGACATCAGGCCCATGCCGAAGGTCGAGCCGACGAAATACACCGTGCCCGCCAATGCGGCCGCCGCGACGGCATCGCCGCCGAGACGGCCGATGAAGGCGAGGTCGGTCGACATCATCGCGATCTGCGACAACTGCGTCAGCGCCATCGGTGCGGCGAGCCGGATCGTGTCCCAGAGCTCGAGCGCGAGGGGAGGCGTCGGCGCCGCCGTTGGCGGTGCGTGGTTGGTTCCGGCTGTGGAGGTCATGGTCGGGGCTATAGCAGGCCCTGCGGCGTCGTGCACATCACGGCGGGATGTTCGGTCGCAGCCGCGTGCGGCACGGAGGCGCAGCTCCACCTGGCCAAATGCGGACGGCTGCGTGAGGCGCATCGTCAATCGCATTGACGTGATCGCGGGCATGACTGACTGATCTCGCGGCGCTGATACGTCCGAGCTCTGCTTGATCGATGGCCCTCGGAAGCGAGAGGGCGCGGGGAATGCCGGGTGCTGGCCGCACCCATGGCCCGCCTGCGTAAAAAAATGCAGGCGGCAGGAACCACAGGTTCAGCCGAGACATCCCGGCATTCCCCGCGCGATGGTTGGAACGACTTATACGTATTCTCCCCGGGGACCGGGCTTTCTTGCCCCCGTCGTCAGCGGAATCGCCCGCCGGCTTGACCTCAGCGTCGGGAGGCCAGGACCATACGCTTTCGCCGTATGCGACCGCCCCTTCGTCCACACGCCAGCCTCGGGTTGCTACCCAAGTGCGCGCTGAGAGCCGCCGCATCCACCGCATCCCACCCTCAACGTTCGTGACGATCGCGAAGCGCCCCTCTCAGCGAGGACGGGATGGGCGCATTGTTTCTGATTTGCGGAATAAACGCAAGCGAAAATTCTGAAAACCGGGAAGCAATATGGTGGCCCCGGCTGGACTGCCGAGCGGTTCGATGCGTTCTCCGTCGTTGCGTGCGGAGTATTCAGTCTAGGGACGGAGAGCCGGCGCGACAGTGGACCGAAGACTTGCACATAGTCAGGCGGCCGTTGCGACCTGCCGGAGCATCGCCTTCACGACGAGGCGGTGAAACGGCTTGATGAGGGTGAGATAGCAGCGGCCGAGCAGATTGTGCGTCCTCACCAGCGTCGTGGCCGTGACCTGGCGGCCCTCTCTTGCGGCAGTGACGTCGATCACGACGCGGAAATCGAGATGGCTGTCGTCGAGGCCAGCGACCAATTGCGCCGGTTTCTCGCTGATCACCGGGAACATGCCGATCAAGCCGAGGGCGCCGCAATCACCGGCGCCGGAGGTTTTCAGTCCGAGCGGCGTTACCAGCAGGTTGCGCAAGCCGAGCAGCGCCTCGACCCAGCGCGGCGACCGGCTGAACATCCGCGTCGCCGCAGTACGGGCGTCGATGGGATCATCGTCCACCACAATGCAAAAGGCGTCGGCGAACTCGGCTCCCTCGAGCCAACGCGCGCGATCGACCGCCGGCTTGGTCTCGTTGATGGTCATGTGTTGCGCGTTTCTCAATCAGAGTCCGAGCTGCGCATGATAGGTAAAGTCACGCCAGGCAGATCGACTTATCCCTTGTGGCGCTAGGCGGCGCGTGAGGCGCTCCAGCTTTATTGTCGGATGCGTGCGGCTGTAGAGCTATTCAATAGGTTGCCCGGCCACGGTCCTGCGATTGAATCTTTTCAGCCTCCGAATCCGAGCTAGTCCCACCTTCGCGCCACCCGAACAGCTTTTTGAATTCAGAGAACGGCCGCAATAATCTGTATCGTGCCCGAGGTGAAGGATTGTACTCGTTATCGCGTAGCGCCAATAACTCGTCGATAGTTTTCCGCTTCTTTTTTGGGGGAAGGGTCTGATCGAGCGTTCGGTTCTTCTCGTCGTCGTTCGTCATTGCAGGCTCCCTAGCTCATCTTCAGAAAGAAGTAGCCCGTATGAATGAAAATTCCGATTAGGAGCATATAGCCGGCCCAGTTTAGTTGTCTTGCCTTCTCATCATTAACAAGTTTGTTTCGTTCGTAGGCGACTGTGAAGTCGACTATGCGGTGGTCGAAGAATTCATCGTCCTCCGGGGGAGGCTTGAAGCAATGGAGGATCTTGCGCGGATCGCTTGTGGCTTCGTAATTCGAGATTCTGATTGACCACAGTGACAAAAGAAAGCCGGCGATTAATGCTATTATTGTACAGCCTAGTATGATTCTGAGCGACACGATTTCCGGCTTAAGATGTTCCGTGGCGAACAAGACGAATGCTGAATAGAAGGTAATCAGCGAAAGGTAAGTCCTGGCGCGATCAGCCAGGGATGCTTCTCGCACCCGTTCCTCATCGTAGAGCGTTTTGAAGAATAAATATTGTTTCTCTGTCGCCACGACGATCTCGTTCGGGATCGGAGGATCACCGAATCTAGTCAATTTATTCAGGAGTTGCAATTTATACCAATGTGCACCGAAGCGAGCGCAAGGAGTCTCGCCTAATTACCGTCCCCGCTCCGGCACGCGGGTGATCTTCGCGCCCAGTGCGTTCAGGCGCTCGTCGATGCGTTCATAGCCGCGTTCGATCTGGTCGGCGTTGTCGATGTACGAGGTGCCTTCGGCGCAGAGTGCTGCCAGCAGCATGGCCATGCCGGCGCGGATGTCGGGGGAGACGACGCGGGCGCCGCGCAGGCGGCTGGGGCCGGCGACGATGGCGCGGTGCGGGTCGCACAGCACGATGCGCGCGCCCATCGAGATCAGCTTGTCGACGAAGAACATCCGCGACTCGAACATCTTCTCGAACATCAGGATCACGCCCTCGCATTGCGTGGCGGTGACGAGCGCGATCGACATCAGGTCGGCCGGGAAGGCCGGCCAGGGCTGGTCCTCCAGCTTCGGCACGTGGCCGCCGAAATCGTCCTTGATCCTGAGCGTCTGCTCCGAGGGCACGATGAGATCGTCGCCGGCGACCTCGCAGACGATGCCGAGCCGCTCGAAGCCCATGCGGATGGAGCGCAGATGCTCGGTACCGGCGCGCACGATGCGCAAGGGAGAGCGCGTCACCGCGGCGAGCCCGATCAGCGAGCCGACCTCGATGTGATCGGGCTGGATCGCGTAGGACGCCTGACCGAGCGTGCTGGCGCCATGGATCACCATCGTGTTGGTGCCGATGCCCTCGATGTTGGCGCCGAGCGCCACCAGGAAATGCGCGAGGTCCTGGACATGCGGCTCCGAGGCCGCGTTGCGCAGATAGGTCGTGCCGTGCGCAGCGACGGCGGCGACCAGCGCGTTCTCGGTGGCGGTGACGCTGGGCTCGTCGAGGAACACGTCGGCGCCTTTCAGGCCGGAGGCGCGCAGCTCGATCTTGTCGGTCGCGGTGACCGTGGCGCCGAGCTGCTCGAAGGCCAGGAAATGGGTGTCGAGCCGGCGCCGGCCGATGACGTCGCCGCCAGGCGGCGGCAGCGCCACTTCGCCGCAGCGGGCGAGCAGGGGTCCTGCCAGCAGGATCGAGGCGCGGATGCGAATGCACAGATCCGGATCGAGATCGGCGGCGCGGATGTCCTTGGCATGGATCGCGAGCCGGTTGCGGCCTCGCCATTCGGCGGAGGCACCGACGGAGCGGATCAGCTCGACCAGGGTCTCGGTGTCGCGGATGCGCGGCACGTTGTCGAGCGTGACCGGATGCTCGGTCAGCAGCGCGGCGGCGATGATCGGCAGCGCGGCGTTCTTGTTGCCGGACGGCTCGATCGCGCCTTTGAGCCGGTGACCGCCCTCGACGATGTATTGAATGGGCGCCATGCGGTGATGATCCGTTGTCGAAGCGTGTGGCCGTTGCCCTTGCCGGCTTCGCGACGGCGTTCGGGCACAGGGTGTCCAGCGGGATCAACCTGTTCCGCAATCCGGCGACCGCGAACCTGGTTCACGGGCCGCCGGGGTCCTCATGAGATCGACTCCTAACGCCAATTCCAAAACGGAATCAATGCCGGAAAATCGCGGCGGGCCACTTTGCCACGGCGGCGGGGCAGCGGCCGGGGAGCGCGCCGTGTTCTTGACGGCCGGTGTGGCGCGGCCGATGGTCGTTGGCTGCCGCGGCTGCGGCAGGGATGGAGAAACGCTGGAATGGCCGATGATCAAGCTGACGTCTGGACCTGCTCGGCGCAGCGACAGGCGCGCGCCAACATCCGCCGATATCTCGACTGGCTCGCTTCGCGCGGCCACAGCTTCTCCGGCTATCACGATCTCTGGCAGTGGTCGGTCGACGACGTCGCCGGGTTCTGGCGTTCGATCTGGGATTATTTCGAGGTCATGGCCGACGGCGAGATCGGCGAGGTCGTCTCGCGCGATCCGATGCCGCGGACGCGCTGGTTCACGGGGACGCGGCTGAACTTCGCCGAGCACGTGCTGCGCCACGAGTTGAGCGGCAGTCCCGATCGAGCGATGCTGTATCACGGCTCAGAGCTGCGTCCGCTGGCGGCCGCGAGCTGGGGCGAAATCGCAGGCCGCGTGCGGCGGCTCGCCACGTCGCTGCGCGAGATGGGAATCGGCAAGGGCGACCGGGTCGTCGCCTACATGCCGAACATTCCCGAAGCCGTCATCGCGATGCTCGCGACCACGGCGATCGGCGCGGTGTGGTCCTCGGCGGCACCGGAATTCGGCGCGCAGACGGTGATCGACCGATTTTCGCAGATCGCGCCGAAGCTCGTCTTCGCGGTCAACGGCTATCGTTACGGAGCGAAGGATTTCGACCGCATCGGCGATCTCGAGACGATCCTCGCGGCGCTGCCGAGCGCCGAGATGCTGGTCATGCTCGACTATCATCCCGCGGCGCGCAAGGCGCCCGAGTTTCATGGCCGCATCCGGGCGTGGCCCGACCTGCTCGAGGGTCCGGCGATCGCGCGCGGCGCATTCCAGTTCGCACGCGTCGCATCGGATCATCCGCTCTGGGTGCTGTTCACCTCGGGAACGACCGGCCTGCCGAAGCCGATCGTGCACAATCACCACGGCATCGTGCTTGAGCACTACAAGTCGGCGGCGTTTCATTTCGAGATCGAGGCGGACGGCACGCTGTTCTTCTACTCGACGACAGGCTGGATGGTCTGGAACACGCTGATGTGGGGGCCGCTGATGAACGGCACCTCCGTGCTCTATGACGGCCATCCGAGCCATCCGGACGCGCGGCTGGTGTGGCGGCTCGTGGAAGCCGCCGGCGTGACCGTGCTCGGCATCAGCCCGAGCTACATCCAGCTGGTGCGGCAGCAGGGCGTCGTTCCGGGCCGCGAGTTCAATCTGGAGCGGCTGCAGTCGGTGATGCTGGTCGGATCGCCATCGACACCGGAGGTGTTTCGCTGGGTGCACGAGGCGGTCAAGCCCGAGGTCTGGGCCTCCTCGCAATCCGGCGGAACGGAGTTCTGTTCCGGTCTGCTGGCCGGCTCGCCGCTGCTGCCGACGCATGCTGGCGAGATCCAGGCTCCGGCGCTCGGCGTGGCCGCGGTCGCGTTCGACGATGCGGGGCGCGAGATCATCGACGAGGCCGGCGAACTCGTCGTGCGCGCGCCGATGCCTTCGATGCCGCTCTGCTTCTGGGGCGATGCCGATTTCGTCCGGTATACGGACAGCTATTTCGGCGTCTATCCGGGGGTCTGGCGCCACGGTGATCGTGTCCGCTTCAACGCGCGTGGCGGCTGCCACGTCTTGGGCCGTTCCGACGCCACGCTGAACCGTCATGGCGTGCGGATCGGCTCGGCGGAAATCTACCGGACGATGGAGGGGATTCCCGGTATCGTCGATAGTCTCGTCATCTGCATCGAGCAGCCGGACGGCGGCTTCTACATGCCGCTGTTCGTGCAACTCGCCCAGGGCATCGAGCTGACGGACGGGTTGCAGGACGAGATCCGCCGGCGGCTGCGCCACGAGCGCAGCCCGCGGCATGTCCCCGACGTCATCATCGGCGTGCCGGAAATCCCGATGACCCTGACCGGCAAGAAGATGGAGGTGCCGGTCCGTCGACTGCTGCTCGGCGACGCTCCGGACAAGGTCGCGAGCAAGGATGCCACCCGCAACCCGGCGGCGCTGGACTGGTTCACGCAGTTCGCGGCGGCACGGCGAGGCGGATGACAGGGGCGAGCGTCAGCCCGATGAGGGACAGGCCGGACGGCTGGAGCGTCCCGGCATCTGGGCCTACACGTCGACGTTCGCCGACAGCGAGTTGTCCTGGATGAATTCGCGGCGCGGCTCGACGACGTCGCCCATCAGCTTGGTGAAGATGTCGTCGGCCTCGTCGACCTCCTTGACCCTGACCTGCAGCAGCGTGCGGGCCTCGGTGTCGAGCGTGGTTTCCCAGAGCTGTTCCGGGTTCATCTCGCCCAGACCTTTGTAGCGCTGCTGGGTGACGCCCTTGCGGCCGGCATCGATGACGGATTCGAACAGATCGACCGGGCCGTGGATCACCGTCTGGACGTCGCCGCGGCGCAAGGTGCCGGGCTTGGCATAGGCCTCCTGCAGGCGGGCCGCATAGTCGTCGAGCTTGCGGGCATCCGCCGAGGCGAGCAGCGCGTCGTCGATGACGGCGACGTCCTTGACGCCGCGCACGGTGCGTTCGAAGGTGAAGCCCTGGCCCTCGAGGAAGTGACCGATCCAGCCGCGCTCGACCTCGTCGGCCAGCACGTCGAGCCGTTTCGCGATGTACTCGGCCGCGGCGTCCGCGGTCGCCAGGTCGCGGGTGATATCCGGCCGCAGCACGCCGGCGATCGCGGCCTGCTCGACGACCTTGCGATCGTAGCGGCTGTGCAGATTGCGCAGGATGTTGCGGACGATCCGCGCTTCCTCGACCAGCCCCAGCAGGTCGCGGCCCTTGCGCTCCTCGCCCTCGGCGGTCTTGAACACGCAGTCGTCGAGCCCGGTGCCGATCAGATAATCCTCCAGCGCGCGCTCGTCCTTCAGATACTGCTCGGACTTGCCGCGCATCACTTTGTAGAGCGGCGGCTGCGCGATGTAGAGATGGCCGCGGTCGATGATCTCGCGCATCTGCCGGTAGAAGAAGGTCAGCAGCAGCGTGCGGATGTGGGCGCCGTCGACGTCGGCGTCCGTCATCACGATGATCTTGTGATAGCGCAGCTTGTCGATCGAGAACTCGTCACTGATGCCGGTTCCGAGCGCGGTGATCAGCGTGCCGATCTGCTCGCTCGACAGCATCTTGTCGGGGCGCACGCGCTCGACATTGAGGATCTTGCCGCGCAGCGGCAGCACCGCCTGGAATTCGCGGTTGCGGCCCTGCTTGGCGCTGCCGCCGGCCGAGTCACCCTCGACGATGAACAGCTCGGACTTGGCCGGATCCTTCTCCTGGCAGTCGGCGAGCTTGCCGGGCAGCGAGGAGACGCTGAGCGGGCTCTTGCGGGTCAGCTCGCGCGCCTTGCGCGCGGCCTCGCGTGCCGCCGCGGCCTGGATCACCTTGCCGACGATGGTCTTGGCCTCGCCCGGATGCTCCTCGAACCAGGCGGCGAGCGCCTCGTTCAGAACGTTCTCGACCACGGGACGCACTTCCGAGGACACCAGCTTGTCCTTGGTCTGCGACGAGAACTTCGGATCGGGCACCTTCACGGAAAGAACGGCGGTGAGACCCTCGCGACAATCGTCGCCGGTCAGCGCGATCTTCTCCTTCTTCGCATTGGCCTCGGCATAGCCGTTGACCTGGCGCGTCAGCGCGCCGCGGAAGCCGGCGAGATGGGTGCCGCCGTCACGCTGCGGGATGTTGTTGGTGAAGCAAAGCACGTTCTCATGATAGCTGTCGTTCCACCACAGCGCAGCTTCCACGGTGATGCCGTTGACCTCCGAGCGCACCATGATCGGCGCCGGAACGATCGCCTTCTTGTTGCGGTCGAGATATTTGACGAACTCCTCGACGCCGCCGTCGTAATGCATCTCCTCGCGCTTCTCGACCGCGTGGCGCATGTCGGAGAGCACGATGTTGACGCCGGAATTGAGAAAGGCGAGCTCGCGCAGGCGATGCTCGAGCGTCGCGTAGTCGTATTCGACGTTCTTGAAGGTCTCCGTCGAGGCCAGGAACGTCACCTCGGTGCCGCGCTTGCCCTTGGCCTCGCCGACCACCTTCAGCGGCGCAATCGCATCGCCATGGGCGAACTCGATGAGATGCTCCTTGTCGTCGCGCCAGACCCGCAGCAGCAGCTTGCTCGACAGCGCGTTGACGACGGAGACGCCGACGCCGTGCAGGCCGCCCGACACCTTGTAGGAGTTCTGGTCGAATTTTCCGCCTGCGTGCAGCTGGGTCATGATGACCTCGGCCGCCGACACGCCTTCGCCCTTGTGGATGTCGACCGGAATGCCGCGGCCGTCGTCGCGCACGGTGACCGAATTGTCCGGATTGAGGATCACCTCGACCGCGGTGGCGTGGCCGGCCAGCGCCTCGTCGATCGCGTTGTCGACGACCTCGTAGACCATGTGGTGCAGGCCGGAACCGTCATCGGTGTCGCCGATATACATGCCCGGGCGCTTGCGCACCGCGTCCAGGCCCTTCAACACCCGGATCGATTCTGCGCCGTACTCGTTCGCGGTTGCAGGCTCGGTGTCGGCGATGGTTTGCCGGGCGGGTTCGGTCATGTGGGGCCTTCGGAAGGGTGGTCGAATCGGCATCGCAAACCGCATGCCGAGAGCGCTCTTTCTCTCACGAAAGAAGCCACGCGCCTAGCGCAAAGTGGCCCTTCGTAAGACATTGAAGAGATAGCGTTTTTTAACGGTTTTTCAAGGCCTGGCGAGGGTCGTTTTCGTCCCCTCCGAAAGCCGGATTCAGGCCATTCCCGCGGCTGGTTTTGAGGCGTGCGGCGGGGCGCTTTCGCGTGCGATTCAGGGCACGAGTCCGGTATGACCCCGGGGGGATCCCGACCAACGGCCGAAGGCGTTACCGCCGCGCGCTGATCCGTCCGGCCTCGACGTCGAAGATCTCGCCGAGCTCGCGTAGTTCGGCAAACGCCGCGGGATCGGCGCCGGTCAGCCATACCTGGGCACCGAGCGTGCCGAGCTCGGCGAACAAAGCGGTGCGGCGGCCGGGATCGAGATGGGCGACGATCTCGTCGAGCAGCAGCATCGGCACGATGCCGGTGGTCTCGGCGACCAGCGTCGCATGCGCGAGGATGAGGCCGATCAGCAGCGCCTTCTGCTCGCCGGTCGACGCGTCGCGCGCCGGCATGTTCTTCGGCGCGTAGACGACATGGAGATCAGTGAGATGCGGCCCGTCGAGCGTGCGGCCAGCCGCGGCATCGCGCGCGCGATTGTCGCGCAGCATCGCGCGGTAGCGGTCCTCGACGGCAAGCGCCGGCTCGCTCAGCAGCGCATTCTCCATCCAGCCGTCGAGCGCGATCTCGGCGGATGGGAACGCCGAGGCTTGTCCGCGCTGGCGCAGCATCGCAGCGAGCTTCACCGCGGTCTGGCCGCGGCTCGCGGCGACGGCGACCGCGAGCTCCGCAGTCTCGCGCTCGATCGCGCCACACCAGTGGTCGTCGAAATTGCGCACCTCGAGCAGCCGGTTGCGCGAGCGCAAGCTGCGCTCCAGCGCCGACACGCGGCTCGAATGCTCGCTGTCGATCGCGAGCACCAGGCGGTCGAAGAAGCGCCGCCGCTCCGAGGCCGCGCCCATGAACAGGCCGTCCATCGCAGGCGTCAGCCACACCATGCGGATGTGGTCGCCGAAGGCGGCTGCCGAGCCCACCGGCTCGCGGTCGATACGGCAGCGCCTGGTGGTGCTGGCGTCGCTGCGCGGCGGCTCGATGCCGGTGCCGAAGGTCGTCAGCCCCAGCGCGCCCTCGACCTCCGCCGAGACCGCCCAGGAGCCGTCGCCCTGGTTGTCGGCGACATCCTCGAGTGTCGCGCGGCGCAGGCCGCGTCCCGGCGCGAAGAACGAGATCGCCTCCAGGCAATTGGTCTTGCCGGCGCCATTGGCGCCCACCAGCGCCACCATGTCCGCCTGCACGCTGACGCTGGCAGCGCGATAGCTGCGAAAATGCGTCAGCGCGAGGCGGTGGATGCGGGAGGGGGTCATGGGAAATCTAGGCCACACATTCGAAATCCCCTCTCCCCTTGCGGGAGAGGGTGCCG
Source organism: Bradyrhizobium sp. SZCCHNRI1009 (assembly GCF_032487575.1). Lineage (NCBI taxonomy): Bacteria > Pseudomonadati > Pseudomonadota > Alphaproteobacteria > Hyphomicrobiales > Nitrobacteraceae > Bradyrhizobium > Bradyrhizobium sp. SZCCHNRI1009. The sequence goes on from NZ_JAUEUL010000004.1 coordinate 134,659, forward strand.
CCGAAGGCGGCGGGTGAGGGGTATCTCACGGCTCGCTCAGCTTCGTGAGGATGTCCTCTTGAACGGCGGTCGAATTGTACAGCACGTCGTTGTTCCAATAGCGAACGATGCGAAATCCTGCAGCTTTCAAGATCGCGTCTCGCTCGGTGTCTTTCTCGTTGTCAGCATGCTGGCTGCCATCGATCTCGATGATCAGGCGCTTTTCGAAGCAAACGAAATCGAGGATGAATTGCTCTACGGGCGCCTGACGACGGAATTTGTATTTCTCAAACCTGCGATCACGTAGCAGTCGCCACATGGCCGCTTCGGATTCGGTCGGCTGACGTCGCATCGTCTTGGCGAAGCCGCGGATGCGTGTGGATGTCGTCCGATGGCTCGGTGATCGTGGAGGCATACCCCTCACCCGCCTCGCTTCGCTCGGCACCCTCTCCCGCAAGGGGAGAGGGGATTTTCGTCGTGTGGCTCGTCCCAAGCGTTGCGTGCAGCGCGCCTCACACCCGCATCGGCATCAGCACGTACAGCGCATTCCTGTTGTCGCGGTCCTGGATCAGCGTCGGCGAGCCTGGATCGGCAAGCCGGAGCACGGCGACCTCGCCCTCGATCTGGGCGGCGATGTCGAGCAGATAGCGCGAGTTGAAGCCGATATCGAGGGCATCCGCGGCGTACTCGACCTCGAGCTCTTCGGTCGCGCTGCCGGAATCCGGATTGGTCACCGACAGCACCAGCTTGCCGGGCGCCAGCGCCAGCTTCACGGCGCGGCCGCGCTCGGAGGAAATGGTGGAGACGCGGTCGACCGCGGCGGCGAAATCGGCCTTGTCGACGACCAGCTCCTTGTCGTTGTTCTGCGGAATGACGCGACCGTAATCCGGGAAGGTGCCGTCGATCAGCTTCGAGGTCAGCACCACTTGGCCGAGCGTGAAGCGGATCTTGCCCTGCGACAGCTCGATCCTGATCTCGCTGTCATTGTCCTCGATCAGCCGCTGCACCTCGCCGACGGTCTTGCGCGGCACGATCACGCCCGGCATCTCGGCGGCGCCGGCCGGCTGCGGCAGGTCGACCTGGGCGAGGCGGTGGCCGTCGGTGGCGACGGCGCGCAGCGTCGGCTGCTTGGCGGTGCCGCCGGCATGCAGATAGATGCCGTTGAGGTAGTAGCGCGTCTCCTCGGTCGAGATCGCGAATTGCGTGCGGTCGATCAGGCTCTTGATGTCCTTGGCCGGAACCCCGAAGGCGTGCGTCATTTCGCCCGCGGCGAGATCCGGGAAATCGCTCTCCGGCAGCGTCTGCAGGGTGAACTTGGAGCGGCCGGCGCGGATCGCGAGCACCGCGCGCTCGCCGTCGCTCTCCAGCACGATCTGCGAGCCGTCCGGCAGCTTGCGGACGATGTCGTAGAACATGTGCGCCGGAACTGTGGTCGAGCCCGCGGTGGCGGTCTCGGCGGCCAGGGTTTCCGTCACTTCGAGATCGAGATCGGTTGCGCGCAGCGACAGCCGGGCGTTCTCGGCGCGGACCAGCACGTTACCCAGGATCGGGATGGTGTTGCGCCGCTCGACCACACGATGGACGTGGCCCAGCGACTTCAGGAGCTGCGCGCGTTCGACGGTCACCTTCATTGCACTTACCCGCCCGTTCCCAACTGATCTCGTCCTGGAATGCCGGCGGGCTAGAGCAGCGCCGCGGCCGATGGCACCTCGCGCCCGAACGGCGCTTGGCCAGCGTCCAGGAGCGTGAGGGGGAGGCGTAAAGTGGCGCGGATGAGGCTCAAGCGCAAGGGATGCGGAGCCGATTTCCCATGTTTCGGCAGGCTCTTCCGGGACCCGGAGGCAGGGGCCGAGCATGACGCCCGAGGGCAGCGTCGAGCCGCCGGGACAATGGCCCGGCTGGGGGCGAACCTTCTGTCCGCTCCCCTGGCCGTGCGTGCCCTCTAATCCTGCAGCTGGCGCTTCAGCGACTCGACTTCGTCGTTCAGCGTGACGTCCTTGCCGACCAGCGCCTCGATCTTGCGCACGGCGTGCAGCACGGTGGTGTGGTCGCGCCCGCCGAAGCGGCGGCCGATCTCGGGCAGCGAGCGCAGGGTCAGCGTCTTGGCGAGATACATCGCGACCTGGCGCGGGCGCACCACGTTGGCGGTGCGGCGCGACGACAACAGGTCGGAGCGGCTGACGTTGTACTGCCGCGCCACGACGCGCTGGATGTCCTCGATCTTGATCCGCTTCGGCTCCTGCGGGCGGACCAGGTCGCGCACCTCGCGCTCGGCCATGTCGAGCGTGACCGGCTGATTGTTGAGCTTGGAATGCGCCAGCAGGCGGTTGATCGCGCCTTCGAGATCACGGCCGTTATGGGTGATGGAGCGGGCGAGATAGTCGAGCACCGGCTCCGGCACGTCGAAGCTCGCATGATGGGCGCGGGCCGCCGCGACGCGCGACTTGAGAATGCCGAGGCGGAGATCCTCGCCCAAAGTTGCCATCTCGACGACGAGGCCGCCGGCAAGCCGCGAGCGGACGCGATCGTCGAGGCTTTCGAGGTCGGACGGCGGCCGGTCGGCTGCGATCACCACCTGGCGCCCCGCGTCGATCAGCGCATTCAGCGTATGGCAGAACTCCGCCTGGGTGGATTTGCCCTGCAGGAACTGCAGGTCGTCGATCACCAGCACGTCGATGCCGCGCAGTGCTTCCTTGAACGCCAGCGCGGTCTGCGATTTCAGCGCCGCGACGAAGCCGTACATGAACTTCTCGGCGGTGAGGTACAGCACCTTGCGCTCGCCGCCGGCGTTGCCGGCCCAGGTGACGGCCTGGAGCAGATGCGTCTTGCCCAGCCCGACGCCGGCATGGATGTAGAGCGGGTTGAACATCACGGGATCGCCGCGGCGACCGTCGGCGACCTGGCGCGCCGCCGCATGGGCCAGCGTGTTGGCGCGGCCGACGACGAAGCTGGCGAAGGTCAGCCGCGGATCGAGCGGCGAGCCGCCGAGCGCGTCATGGCTGGCCGCCACCGGCGTCATCACCGGGGCGCGCGTGTCGGCCGCCGGCTTGGCGTCGCTGCGCTCGGCGCGGCGGGCTTCGACGGCGACGGGGGCTTCCTTGACCGGCGTCGCGCAGCGCATCGCGGTGCGAACGGACAGATCGATACGGTGCACCTCCGGCATCTCGGCCTGCCAGCACGACAGCACGCGCTCGGCGTAGTGCGCCTGGATCCAGCTCTTCAGGAAACGCGTCGGCACCGACAGATGAACGCTTTCGTCCTGGACGGCTTCGAGGTCCATCCGCGCAAACCAGCTCGTATAGACATCCTCGCCGACGGTCGAGCGCAGCCGACCCTTCACGCGAGACCAGCGTTCCTGTTCCGAATTTGTCATGGCAGTCGCAACTTTTCGAATTGAGTGGTGGTGTCGTGTGATCGCCGGGCAGGCGTCCCGTGGAAGGACGCGTCTCCCGCAGCGAGACCTCGAGCGGAGGCTCAACTCCAGACATGGCTTACCGTTCGGCGCGAGCGCCGTTGGGCTGATCAATGCTGGTGAAGAAAACTACTCCGCGAGGTCAGCGCATACTCGGACGAGCGGGAGGGCCGATGGCCGTGCTGGCGATGGCCGTGCTGGTCGTACCGGTCACTTCAGTGCCGACCGCCAAAGTGCCGACCGCCAAGGGTGCGTGATCCGGAACCAGCTTATGGTGTGTGCCCGCAATTTGTCCGTAAAGCATGCAACCTCCCCGCCCTGCCGTGATTGCTCACGGCAAGTTGTCATCCCAATGCCGCCGCGTCCGAACCCCAAGATTCAGCCGCACCGCCGTACATCCCGTCCAACTTGTCCACTCGGTGAGCGAAGCCGCCACGAGCTCCGGCCGGGTCGACCGATGTCGTATTTCTCTTGTTCAAAGCGGCGCAACGATGATGCTGCGCCCGAGAAATTTCGACAAAGTTCGGTCGTTCCCCATATTGCTATGGGTACAGATCCGGCCATCGCTTTGGAAAGCGTCGCCAACGCGCACACCGCCGCCGATTTGCACGTCCGCCCCGTTTCTAAAACCGCGCTGGTCTCAAGATCGTGGGCGCCGCGAGTGATTAAAGAAATACACGATGCGTCGGGACTCGCAATCCATAAGATCGGAGCACGCGTGACGAGTCTTCGCAGCGGTTGCGACGCGGTGTTGCGCGTTAAGAAAGCAACGTTTTGAATCATCGCGAGGAATCTCGGATGTGACAAACAACATCGTCTGCCCAAAATTTCTTCATAATTTTTTTATGTTTCGACCGGCCTCACCCGCTTTTCCAATCACTTGGTCGCGCTATGCGCTTAAGTCATTTTCGAGACGATGTTTTTCGCGATTGCCGGACGCGGGTAACTCCCGCGATGCGCGGTGCGTGAGGTGAACGACGCGCCGCGCTCACTTGACATCGCTGCGCAAGCGCGACGCGCAGAGTCTTCGCTGTTTCAGGTGAGACAATATTGTCACCGCGTAAAACTACGGAACGTCACGTAGGACTACGGAACAATGTCAGGCGCGTATGACGTCGCGCATCCTCCAACACGCGCAGATCGCATTCGCGACGCGATATCGCCATCAAATAGAAGGCGCGGCGAGGAACGAATGTGCTCCGGCGCAATGCGCAAAAAGAAAAGCCCGGCGCGAGCCGGGCTGTTTGCATCTTGATAGTTCGCCAGTGGCGCGGTCGCGTTACTTCGCGAGCTTGGCGATCTGATGCGTGAGGCGCGACACTTTGCGGCTCGCGTTGTTCTTGTGAATGATGTTGCGCTGCGCGGCGCGCATCAGCTGCGGCTCGGCGTTGGCCATCGCCTTCAGCGCAGCCTCGCGGTCGCCCTTCTTGATCGCGTCCTCGACGGAGCGAACGGCGCCGCGCATCTGGGTGCGGCGCGACTTGTTGATGATGGTGCGGCGGGCAATCTTGCGCGTCGCTTTCTTCGCGGAGGTCGTGTTGGCCATGCTCTCAAATATCCTTCGGCGGCGAGCAGTCGCCGCTCTTGCGGGTACGCGCGCGGCCCGCTTGACGCGGCCCCATCGACGCGGTGGGTTGTTCGGACGCCTCTCTGAGAATGCCATGACCGGAGCGGATGCTCGGCGGATCGGCGCTGCTCAAAGAACAGCGGCGGCGGGATTGCGCCCACCGCCAATGGCGACCTTATAGGGGCAGGCCTGCCGAGCGTCAACGGTCTCGGAGCGCCCGCGGCGGCCGGAATCGACCAAAACCCGGTTCTAAGCCCCTGACGAGGTTGAATTTCTGCGGGGGCCCCGCTATGGCCTTGCTGCCCGCAAGGGCGTGCGAGAGAGGGCAGGTGAGGCATGATCCGCGGTTTTTTCCGTCTGGTAGGGCTGTTGCTGCTGGCCGGAAGCTTCATCTTCCTGGTCTATGACGGCGCGCGCTGGGTGGCCGACCAGACCCTGCAGTTCACCCGTTTCGGCCAGCTCTGGAACGACGTCCACCAGGCGAGCCAGGCCGCCTTCAAGGCCTGGATCGAGGCCAAGGCCCCGTTCTTGTGGGAGTGGATCGTCAAGGTGTTTTTGGACCAGCCGGTGTTTGCGGTGCTTGGACTGCTTGGAATCCTGCTGATGCTGCTGTTCCGGCCGCGCAAGCCGCTTATCGGCTATGGACGCGACTGAGCGCGGCGGTTCGTCTCGCTGCGCCGGCAGCTGTATGCTGGCAGCATGCCGCGGGAACCGCTGGCGCGGCGTAACAGCGCTACTGCTGGACCCGTAGAGCCCTATATATTCCCCCTGAGGAGAGGTCATCGCGCCGTGGGCCGTCCCGCGGGCGCTGGCCATGAGCGGAGACATCCCATGTTCTTCATGCGCAAAGCCCCTGTCATGCCGTCTGCCGCCGAGGCGCTGCCCGGCCGCACTCAGCCGATCCCGACCGCCGCCACGCATTTCGTCAACGGTCGGCGCCTGTTGCCGCCCTATCCGGACGGCCTCGCGCAGGCCGTGTTCGGGCTCGGCTGCTTCTGGGGCGCGGAGCGCAAGTTCTGGCAGCTCGGCGACGGCATCCACGTCACCGCCGTCGGCTATGCCGGCGGCCATACGCCGAACCCGACCTACGAGGAGGTGTGCTCGGGGCAGACGGCGCACACGGAGGTCGTGCTGGTGGTGTTCGATCCCAAGGTCATGTCCTACGAGCGGCTCCTGAAGACGTTCTGGGAGAGCCATGACCCGACCCAGGGCATGCGCCAGGGCAACGACGTCGGCACGCAATATCGCTCGGCGATCTACACGTTCAGCGATGCGCAGCGCGAGGCCGCCGAGGCGTCGAAGACGGCCTATGAGTCGGCGCTGCGTGCCAAGGGGCTCGGCGCGATCACGACCGAGATTGCTCCGGCGGGGCCATTCTATTTCGCCGAGGATTATCATCAGCAGTACCTCGCGAAGAATCCGGCCGGCTATTGCGGCCTCGGCGGCACCGGGGTCGCGTGCCCGATCGGTGTCGGCGTGAGCGCCTAGGCCAGCCGCGCGCCGGATCGCGCCGAATATTCTCGGGTCCCTCTCCCACGCGGTGGGAGGGGGATTTTTTTCGAACCGCCTTCACCGCGGCGCGCTTGCGGATGCACGGACTGCACGCGCCAACGGTTTGTTAACCTTAACCGCGCATGACTAACGCACATCCTCATTCAAGGATTGTTCGAGTGCGCGCGTTGTTTGTTCCGGTCATTGCCGTCCTGTCCGCGATCCTGTTGTCGGGCTGCATGCAGACGATCTCCCCCGTCGCTGCCGTCCAGCCGCAGAGCGATCTCGACGCGATGGCCTATGGAACGCCTTCCTCCGGCCCGGTTGCCGCCACCGGGCAGGGCGGGGCGATCCCGGCGCTGCGCAACTCGTTCGCTGCCGCCACTCGCGCGGGCGCCTATGTCGTTCCCGCCGGCTACGTGCCGGCGCGGCGCGACTCCGCCTATCATCTCGACGCCGGCGACAAGCTGCGCGTCGTCGTCTACGGCCAGGAGGGCCTGACCAACACCTATGCGATCGACGCGTCCGGATCGATCACGATGCCGCTGATCGGCAGCGTGCCGGCGCGTGGCCGCACCACTGCCGGCCTCGCCGCCGAGATCACCGCCAAGCTCCGCAACGGCTACATCCGCGAGCCATCGGTGGCGGTCGAGATCGAGGCCTATCGCCCGTTCTTCATCCTCGGCGAGGTGCAGGCGCCCGGCCAATACCCTTACGTGCCCAACATGACGGTGGAGAGCGCAATCGCGATCGCCGGCGGCTTCTCGCCTCGGGCGCGGCGCGACATCGTCACCCTGACGCATACCGATGCGTCCGGAGTCGCGCGCTACGAGGTTCCGCTCGGGACCTCGCTCAAGCCGGGAGATACGATCCAGGTCGGCGAGCGCTGGTTCTGATATCAGCACGTCTCGCCCGGCTACAGGGATACATTGCCGCCGAGTGGCGCGCTGCTCCATCCGCCGTCATTGCGAGCCAACGGGTCCGCGCACATGCGCGGCCCGATGACAGGCTCCGCGAAGCAATCCAGAGCGTCACGCGCGACTCTGGATTGCTTCGTCGCTTCGCTCCTCGCAATGACGGTGGTGAGGTTCAGCGCAAATGCGTTCCGAGGAACGCGAGGCTACGGGTCCACGCCAGATCCGCGCTCGGCTTGTCGTAGCTCGCACGCTCGTCGCAGCCGAAGCCGTGCTGTGCGCCGGGATAGACGAAGATCTCGACGTCCGGCCGCTTGGCCTTGATGGTCTCGACGTCGCTCAGGGGGATGCCCGCGTCCTTCTCGCCGAAATGGAGCTGGGTCGGCACCGTCGGCTTGTCGTTGGCGAAGCGGACGATGGCGCCGCCGTAGTAGCCGACCGCGGCCTTCAGCCCGGTGAGCTTGGTCGCAGCCGCATAGGCGATGCTGCCGCCGAGGCAGAAACCGATGATGCCGACCGGCCCGACATTCCTCACGCCGTCGATTGCGGCCTGGGTGTCGCGCAAAAAGGCCGCCCAATCCGGATTGGCGACGAACTTGCGCGCGACCGCGATCTCGTCAGGCGAATAGCCCGAGGTGAAGCCGGGCTCGACGCGGTCGAAGATCGCCGGCGCGATGGCAACGTAACCTTCGGCGGCGAGGCGGTCGCAGACGTTACGGATGTGATGGTTGACACCGAAGATCTCCTGGATGACGACCAGCGCGCCCTTTGCAGTTCCCGTCGGATCGACGCGATAGGCGCCGAGCTGGAACCCGTCCGATGCCGTCAGCTTGATGTCCTGTCCCACGTTATGTCCTCTTTGCGGTCGTCAGGCGCCTGTCAGCGCCACATCCAGTTGGTGCCGTAGTCCTCTTTCCAGCCTGTCAGCCGTCCCCTGCGGAATTTCAGGTAGAGGCGGTGATGGTGCGGGACCAGTCCGCTGCCGCCGAGATTGCGCAGTGCCAGAAAGGTCTCGTTGCCGGGCGTGCCGTTCAGATAGATCAACGGCTGCTCCAGCACGCGCGATGTCTCACCGACATCCATGCCGAAGGCAAGCGGCGTGACATTGAATAACGTCGCTGTGAAAGGCGCGTCAGCGACGCCGGGCGTCTGCCCTGCCGCAGAAGGGGTTACGGCCGACAGGCTCGGCAGCATGGCCGCAGCCAGGCACCGCGTCATGCGTATGGATGGTCTCATGGGCTGAAATCTCTTCTCGCTGTCGGCGTTGGCTGCATCTCTTCTTAACGTGCGCGGCGTCACGAGCCCAGCATCGTTCGCGCTGCACAACGCAAATGCCGTTTCATTTCGCAAGCCGGCGCTCAAATCCCGTTGCGTCGCCGTGGCAACGCGATCATTCTTATGATGGCTGGCATCTATCCGGTGGGTTCCAGCGAATCGATAAAACCGAACTTCGCCGTAAGCGAAGTCGCACGCCGGGCGGGGAAGAAACCACATGCCCAATCTCACCATCAACGGGCGGACCATGTCCGTCGACGCGGCGCACGATACGCCGCTGCTATGGGTCATCCGCGAGCAGTTGCAGATGACCGGCACCAAGTTCGGCTGCGGCGCCGGGCTGTGCGGCGCCTGCACCGTGCATGTCAACGGCGAGGCCGTGCGCTCGTGCCAGACCATGGTCGGCGACGTCGCGAACAAGAAGATCACCACCATCGAGGGGCTGTCGCAGAAGGGCGATCATCCCCTGCAGAAGGCGTGGATCGCCGAGCAGGTGCCGCAATGCGGCTACTGCCAGTCCGGCCAGATCATGCAGGCGGCCTCGCTGCTCGCCAAGACCACGAGCCCGACCAAGGAGGAGATCGTCGCACATATGGACGGCAATCTCTGCCGCTGCATGACCTATTCGCGGATCCAGAAGGCGATCCAGCGCGCCGCGTCCGAGATGCGCACCGCGTCGAACACCAGCGACCGGAGGGCGACATGAACCAGCACGTGAAAGCAGCGCCTTCGATGGCCCCCGATCTCAGCCGCCGCTCGTTCCTGGTCGGCACCGCCGCGACCGGCCTCGTGCTCGGTTACGCCGGCCTCGCCGACAGCGCACTCGCCGCCGCGGCGCCTGCAAACTTCGAGCCCAGCGTGTGGTACGCGATTGCGCCGGACGGCATCGTGACCGTGACCTGCGGCAAGGCCGACATGGGCCAGCACATTGCGTCCACCATGGCGCAGATCGTTTGCGAGGAGCTCGGCGCCGCCTGGAAGGACATGCGGGTCCAGCTCGCCTCCAACGATCCGAAGTTCAACGATCCCGTGCTCGGCGCCCAGATCACTGGCGGCAGCTGGAGCACGATGATGAACTTCGATGCCATGAGCCGCGCCGGCGCAGCCGGCCGCATCGCGCTCACCGAGGCGGCTGCGACCGCGATGGGCGTGCCGGCGAAGGAGCTCGTGGTGCGCGACTCCGTCGTCATGCATCCGAAGTCGAAGAAGCAGATGACCTATGCCGAGATCGTCAAGAGCGGCAAGATCACCAAGAGCTTCACGCCTGACGAATTGAAGGCGCTGACGCTCAAGACGCCCGATCAGTACACCATGATCGGCGTCTCGGTGCCGCAGCTCGACATTCCCTCCAAGACCAACGGCACGGCCAAATATGGCATCGATACGATGCTGCCGGGCATGGTCTACGGCAAGGTCGTCACGCCGCCGGTGCGTTTCGGCGCCACGGTCACGGCGGTCGACGATTCCGAGGCCAAGAAGGTGCCGGGCTTCATCAAGGCGGTGACGCTCGACGACAAGACCGGTTCGACCTCGGGCTGGGTGGTGGCGGTCGCCAACACCTATGCCAACGCCAGGAAGGCGGCGGACGCGCTCAAGATCAGCTACGACAAAGGCCCCTACGCCAATGTCAGCACCGACACCATCATCACCGAGGCGATGCGGCTGCAGGCGCAGGACGATGCCGGGCAGTTCTTCGTCAAGGATGGCGATCCCATTGCAGCGCTATCGGGCGCGGCCAAGGTGCTGGAGGCGGAGTACACCACCAGCATCAACATCCATGCGCCGCTGGAGCCGATGAACGCGACCGCCGAGTTCAAGGGCGACATCCTGCACATCTACTCCGGCAATCAGTTCGCGACCCGTTCCGGCGCGATCGCGGCGGGTGCTGCCGGGATCGATCCGAAATATGTCGTGATGCACCAGGCCTGGCTCGGCGGCGGCTTCGGCCGCAGGCTCGACGCCGACATGATGGTGCCGGCGGTGCAGGCGGCCAAGGCCGTGGGCAAGCCGGTCAAGGTGATCTACTCCCGCGAGAACGACATGACGATGGACTACTCGCGGCCGCTCACCTACCAGAAGGTCAAGGCCGGGCTCGACAGCAACGGCAAGCTGATCGCACTCAGCCACGACGTCGTCTCGGCGTGGCCGACGGCGCGCTGGGGCATCCCGGACTTCCTGTCGCCCTCGGTCGACAAGAAGGGCCCGCTCGACTCGTTCACGGTCAACGGCGCCGACTTCTTCTACACCGTGCCCAACCACCATGTGCGCGCGATCAAGAACGAGCTTGCGCACAATGCGACGCCGTCCGGGCAATTGCGCTCGGTGGCGCCGGGTTGGACGTTCTGGGCGGTCGAGAGCATGATCGACGAGATCGCGGTGGCCTCGGGACAGGACCCGGCGCAGTTCCGCATCGCGCTGCTCGACGGCAAGGGCAAGAACGACGGCGGCGCGCAGCGGCTGCGTAACACGCTGCTGGCGGCGATGGGCCTGTCCGGCTACGGCGCGAAGAAGCTGCCGAAGGGCGAGGGCATGGGCGTGTCCTGCGTGTCGTCGCAGGAGCGGGCGACCGCGAGCTGGACGGCGTGCGTCGCCCATGTCGCGGTGGCTGACGACGGCGCGGTCACGGTGAAGAAGCTCACCGTGGCGACCGACGTCGGCACCCAGGTGCATCCCGACAACATCCGCGCCCAGGTCGAGGGTGCGGCGCTGTGGGGATTGTCGCTGGCGATGTATGAGAAGGCGACGCTGAAGGATGGCGGCATCGAGCAGACCAACTTCGACAGCTACACGCCGCTGCGGATGAGCCAGGTGCCGGAGGTCGCAATCGCCGTGATCGCCAACGGCGAGAAGGCGACCGGCGTCGGCGAGCCCGCGGTGACCGTGGTCGCGCCGGCGCTCGGCAACGCCATCTACAATGCCTGCGGCGCACGGCTGCGCTCGCTGCCGATCACGTCGGCGGCGGTCAAGGCGGCGATGAAGGTCTAGCGTCGTCGCGCGACCAGCACCGTATCTGGGAACCGCCGGAGCCCGTCTCCGGCGGTTCTTTTTTGCGCTGCGGTCAGGTCTCAGCGCCGGGCGATTTGAGCAATTCCCTTAACTTCGCGCTCACCTGAAACGATACAGCTTGAATGATCGGCTTAAGCCGCGACGAACCCGTATCCCGGTAACTTGCATGAGCAGCAAACCGCAGGGGGCGAGCCCGTATGAGCGCGACAGCCAAGCAGACCGTGACCCAGACCGCGAACAGGCGCCATCTCCTGCTCGCGTCGGATCGCGGTGACCAGAGCAGCGAGCTGGCGCGCATCCTGCGCTCGGTCGGCGACGTCGACATGATGCCGACCACCGAAATCCCCGAGAACCCCGGCAACCGCTTCTCCGGCGTGATCGTCGACATCAACCTGCGCTCGCCGGAGAGCGTGCAGCGGGTGCGCAAGAAGCTGTCGTCGCGCGCCTATAGCGAGGTGCCACGGCTGTTCGTGCTGGCCGAGGCGCTGCACCACGCCACCATGCAGGCGTGGGCGCTGGGCGCCACCGACACCATCGCGCGGCCGTTCAGCCCCGCCGATGTGCTGCAGCGCATCCGCTCGGCGCTCCCCGCCGACGACGGCTATGACGAGACTGATCGCGGCAAGCTGCTCAATCGCGGCGTCGAGGCCGCGCAGGCCATCATGGTCAAGATCTTCGAGAAGCTGCCCACCGGCGCGCATCTGACGATGGAGGACATCGTCGCGGCCGAGAACAAGATCCTGAAGGCGATCAAGCACTCGTCCTTGCGCGAATGGATGACCGTGGTCGGCTGTCACCACAACGACACCTACCGGCATTGCCTGTTCGTGACCGGGCTTGCGGTCGGCTTCTCGATTCATCTGGGCATGCGCGACGACGACCAGCGCCGGCTGGTCCGCGCGGCGCTGCTGCACGACGTCGGCAAGGCGTTCATTCCGGTCGCGATCCTCGACAAGCAGGGCAAGCTGACGGCGGAGGAGATCGCGCTGCTGCGCCAGCATCCGCGCCGCGGCTACGAGGCGCTGTGGCGGCAGGGCGGCTTCCCGCCGGAGATGCTCGACGTCATCCTGCATCACCACGAGTTCCTCGACGGCTCCGGCTACCCTGACGGGCTGCACAACGAGCAGATCAGCGACATCGTGCGTCTCACCACGATCGTCGACATCTACGCCGCGCTGATCGAGCACCGCGCCTATCGGCCGGCCTTCACCCATGCCCGTGCGTTCCAGATCATGGAGAACATGGGCCCGAAGCTCGACCAGCAACTGCTGCAGGCGTTTCGCCCGGTCGCGATGGGCGCGCATTGACGCGATCGCCTGAGAGCGCATCCATCGCCCGGCGGTAGCTGCTCGACGCAAGTGCATCTCGGCGGAGGCGCACTATCCTACCCGCCAATCGATGAAAGGCGGGAGGAGCAGCATGGGCGCAGCCGAACAGGCCGGCGAGGTCATTCCCGGGCCCATCGCCGCCGCGCTGGTCGATCCGGCCTGCTACGCCGACCACCGCATCCATGATGCCTATCGCTGGCTGCGCGCCAACAACCCGCTCGGGCGGGCCGAGCTCGATGCGTTCGATCCGTTCTGGGTGGTGACGCGGCACGCTGACATTCTCGCCATCAGCCGTCAGAACGATCTGTTCCACAATGCCGACCGTGCGACCACGCTGACCAACAAGGCGGTGCTGGAGCGCGTTCACAAGATTACCGGCCAGCCCAATCTCGTGCGTTCGCTGGTGCAGATGGATGCGCCGGACCATCCGAAATATCGCGCGCTGACGCAGGGCTGGTTCATGCCGGCCAACATCGCCAAATTCGAGCCGCGCATTCGCCAGATCGCGCGTGCGACCGTCGACCGCATGGCGGCGAAGGCCGCGGCCAATGGCGGCGTCTGCGATTTCGTCGCGGACGTCGCGCTCGGCTATCCGCTGCATGTGATCATGGAGATCCTCGGCGTGCCGGAACAGGACGAGCCGCGCATGCTCAAGCTGACGCAGGAGCTGTTCGGTCCGCAGGATCCGGACACCGCGCGGGTGCGCGAGGCGCTGTCGGCGGAGGTGTTCGCGGCCATGCTGCAGGCCGTGGTCGCGGATTTCGCCGCCTACTTCCAGCGCATCACCGACGACCGCAGGGCCAATCCGCGCGACGATCTCGCCACCGTCATCGCCAATGCCAGGATCAACGGCGAGGACATGCCGCTGCATGACCGCACCAGCTACTACATGATCGTTGCGACCGCAGGCCACGACACGACGTCGTCGTCGACCGCCGGCGCGATCTGGGCGCTGGCGGAAGACCCCGAACAATTCGCGCGCGTCAAGGCCGATCCCGCGCTGATCCCCGGACTCGTCGACGAGGCGATCCGCTGGATGACGCCGGTCAAGCACTTCATGCGCAGCGCCACCGCCGACACCGAGCTCGGCGGCCGCCATATCGCGAAGGGCGACTGGCTCATGCTGTGCTACGCGTCAGGCAATCGCGACGAAGCCGTGTTCGACGAGCCCGACACGTTTCGTTGCAACCGCAAGCCGAACCGGCACGTCGCCTTCGGCTATGGCGCGCATCTTTGCCTCGGCCAGCATCTCGCCAGGCTCGAGATGCGCATCCTGTTCGAGGAGTTGCTGCCGCGCCTCGCGTCGCTGTCGCCGGTGGGACCGGTGAAGATGACGCAGGCGACCTTCGTCAACGGGCCGAAGAAGCTGCCGATCCGCGTGGAGATGTCTTGAGGTCGAGCCGCTCGATCCTGCTCAATCCAGCAGCTTGCGCAGCTCGGCCTTTGCGACCTTCTCCAGGGTCGAGCGCGGCATCTCATCGACGAGCTTCACCTCGCGCGGCACCTTGAAGTCGGCGAGACCGGCGCGGCAGGCGGCCAGCACCTTCCCGGGAAGTTCGTCGCGCGCGATCCCGGGCTGCGGGATCACGAACGCGACCGGCACCTCGTCCAGCATCGGATGCTTCCTGGCGACGACGGCGGTCTCGCGCACGCCGGGCACGGTGATGATCACCTGCTCGATCTCGGACGCCGCGACGTTCTCGCCGCCGACCTTGAGCATGTCCTTGGTGCGATCGCCGAACTTGATGAAGCCGTCGGCCAGGCGCGTGACGCGGTCGCCGGTGAGGAAGAAGCCGTCGGCATCGTAGCTCGTGCGGGTCGCTTCGGCGTTGTAGAGATACTCGGCGAACAACGACAGGCCGGGCACGCCCTTGATGGCGAGGTTGCCGGTGGCGCCGACCTCGGTGGGCCGGCCGTCATCGTCGGTGATGCGGATGGTGTATTCCGGTGCGGCCCGGCCGATCGACATCGGCGCGTTGGGCTGGTCGATCTCGCCGACGATGCCGTGGGTGATGGTCTCGGTCATGCCCCACCAGCCGATGATCTTGATGCCGAACCTGGCAAACGCAGGCGGCTCGGATACCGCCGTGCCCCACAGCCGGAACTTGTGATGCTTCGGCACCTCCTGGTCGAGCAGCGCCTTCATGCAGAACGGGATGGTCGAGGTCCAGGTGCAGCCATGCTCGAGCGCGACGCTCCAGAAGCGGCTCGCGGAGAAGCGCGGCTGGATCACGCAGGTCGCGCCGACCCAGAGCGTGGCCAGCATCGAATAGGCCAGCGCGTTGGTGTGGAACAGCGGCAGATAGGTCTGGTGCACGTCGCCTTGATGAAGGTCCTCGTGCACGGCATTGACCTTGGCGCCCCATAGCGCGTTGGCATGCGTCCACAGCACCGCCTTCGGCCGCGACGTCGTGCCCGAGGTGTATTGCACGCTGCAAGGCGCCAGCGGGTCGGCCGGCCGCCGCGGCCGGTCGGCACTGTCGGCAAACAGCGCTTCGAAGCGCTCGCCGCGTCCGACGGCCGGCGCCTCCGCCTGACCGGGATCGTGCGAGATCACGGCCATCCACCTGAGACCGCGGCAATGCGCCGCGATCATCTCGGCATAGGCCGGCTGGGTGATCGCCGCCACCGCGCGACAGTGCTCGGCGAAGTAGCTCATTTCGGCGGCTGCCGAGCGCGTGTTGGTCGTGACGGCGAGTGCGCCGAGTTCGACACAGGCGAACCAGGCGAGCATCGCCTCGACGCAATTGTCGAGATGGATCAGCACGGCATCGCCAGGCCGGACGCCGCGCTTGACCAGCCCTGCGGCCAAGGCGCCGACACGGTCGTGAAAGGCGCCATAGGTCCAGCGGCGCGCCGGCGCATCGAACGGGGCGGAGATCAGGAACGGATGGTCGCGCCGGGTCTCGCTGCGCAGCTTCAACAGCCAGGGCACGTCCATGCCGTCGAACGGCGTCACCGTGCCCGCTGCCATCGTCGTTCCGTTCATCTTCGCTCCCGCCATTCTTGAGTACGGCCTGTCTCCGGCCGCTTCGTTCTTGTCGTCGTCTTTTGCCACCTCGCGCCGCCGCGATCAAATCGGGATTGAACCCGTCTCCGTCTGCGGGCGACCAATGGCGCGGCAAGACACGCCCGGAGGTTTGCATGCAGGCCGAGCCACGACCATGGCGGCTGCCCGATGCGCGCTATTTCCAGATCGCGGCATTGGCGACGCTGCTGGCGATCAATTTCGCCGCGATCGATTTCGGCGCGCGTCCCGCAGCGAGCGTGATCGCGGTCACCATGGCGCTGCTCACGCAGGTGGCCTGCTGCCGCATCGCCGGCATGCCGCTCGATCTCAAATCGCCGCTGATCACCGGCCTCTCGCTCAGCCTGCTGTTGCGCGCCGATGCGCTGTGGCTGCATGCGGCGGCGGCCATGATCGCGATCGGCTCCAAATTCGTGCTGCGCATCGACGGCAGGCACATGTTCAACCCGGCCGGGCTCGCGATCGTGGGGCTGCTGCTCGGCTCCAAGAGCGTGTGGATCTCGCCGGGCCAATGGGGTACGGAGATCTGGTTCGCGAGCCTCGCCGGCTTCTTCGCGATCCTCGTGCTCAGCGCGTCCCGCCGGGTGGATATCGCGCTGTATTTCTTCGCAAGTCACGCCGCGCTCCTGCTGCTGCGCGCCGCCTGGCTCGGCGATCCCCTGGCGATTCCGCTGCATCAGCTGCAGAGCGGCTCGCTGCTGATCTTCACCTTCTTCATGATCTCCGACCCGCGCACCTCGCCGGACTCGCGCGTCGGCCGGCTGCTGTTCGCGCTGAGCGTTGCGGTCGCGGCGCACTACCTCACCTTCGCCCTGCAGATGCGGCCGGCGCTCTATGTGGCGCTGATCGCGCTGTCGCCGCTGACGCTGCTGCTCGATCGGCTCGTCCCTGAGACCCGCTTTTCCTGGCGTTCATCCGTTCCCGAAGGAGTGTCGACATGACCCCGCGTGACAACAAGCTCTTCCGCACCGGCGTCGCGGCTACCGCGATCCTGGCCAACGCGGCGATGGCGCCGGCGAATGCCTTCTGCGGCTTCTATGTCGCCCAGGCGGATGCAAAACTGTTCAACCAGTCGTCGAAGGTCGTGCTGGCCCGCGACGGCGAGCAGACCGCGATCACGATGGCCAGCGACTTCGAGGGCGACGTGAAGGAGTTCGCGGTCGTCGTTCCCGTGCCGACCTTCATCGAGCGCAAGCAGATCGGTGTGGTCGAGCCGAAGACGATCGATCATCTCGACAAATACACCGCGCCGCGGCTGGTTGAATATCATGATGCCGACCCTTGCGCGCCGGTCGTCGTTGCGGCGCGGGCCATGTCCGCGGCTCCAATGATGGCAGGCGCCGTCTACGAGATGGCCCGGCGGAACTATGGCGTCACCGTCGAGGCCAGCTACGACGTCGCTGAATACGACGTGCTGATCCTGTCGGCGCAGGAGAGCGACGGCCTGACCCGCTGGCTGACCGACAACGACTATCGCATCCCGGCGGGCGCGGAGTCCGTGCTCGGCAGCTACATCAGGCAGGGCATGCGGTTCTTCGTCGCCAAGGTCAATGTCGAGCGGATGAAGGGACTGGGGAACGGTCAGCTCCGGCCCCTGCAGGTACGCTACCGGAGCGCCAAGTTCATGGTGCCGCTGCGGCTCGGCACGGTCAATGCCAGGGGACCGCAGGACCTCATCATCTATACCCTGACGAGGAGCGGCCGCATCGAGGCGGCCAATTATCGCACGGTGAAGATCCCATCCGACATCGATGTCCCGCTCTATGTGAAGGACGAGTTCGGGCCGTTCTACAAGGCGCTGTTCGAGCGCGCCGTCGCGCGTGAGAACATGCAGGCGGTGTTCGTCGAATATGCCTGGGACATGGGATGGTGCGACCCCTGCGCCGCCGATCCGATGAGCAACAGGGAGCTGGTCGAGCTCGGCGCGCGCTGGATCGGCAGCGACGACGACGCCTCGTTCCGCACCACGCGCCGTGGCGGCTCCGATGCCTACGCGACCCGGCTGCACGTGCGCTACGATGCCAAGACGTTCCCCGAGGACATCGTGTTCATCGAGACCAAGGACCGCAGCAATTTCCAGGGCCGCTATGTCCAGCACCACCCCTGGCGGGGCGAGGCGTCCTGTCCAGCGGCGAAGACCTACCAGGACAATCTCGCCGCACGCTTCGCCAGGGAGGCGACGGATCTCGCGCAACTGACCGGATGGTCGCGCAGCGAGATCGCCGCCAAAATGGAGAAGAGCGGCGAGACCGCGAGGCAATGACCTCGGCGTGGCCCCGGCTCAATCCTGATACGACGAGATCTCGATCAGGCTGCCGTCGGGGTCGCGGCAATACACCGAGCGCAGGGTGCCGCGCGCGCCCTGCTTGGCGACCGGGCCTTCCTCGATGGCGACGCCGAGCGCCCTGAGATGCGCCACAACCTCGTCGGGGGTGCTGGTGGTGAGGAAGCAGAGGTCGTCGCTGCCGGCCACGACGTGGTCGGCCGTGAACCAGTCGACCTTGTCCGCGTCCTTCGGTCGCACGTTGATCTTCTGGTTCCCGAACAGCAGCGACGTGCGCCTCGCCTTGCCTTGTCCGGGATCAAACACCTGGACCGTCATGCCCAGCACTGCTTGATACCACGCCGTCGTGCGCTCGACGTCGGCGACATTGATGACCAGATGATCGAGCGCATCGACCTTGACCGGCATGGGCTCTTCCCTCCTGATGGGACATCGATCTCGCCGCCATCGCGGCACTCTGTTACAATCGATGTTACAATAGATCCTGGCGGCTCGTTGACCGCCGCCCAACGATAATGCCTGAGGAAACGCATGATTTCACGTCGTACCGCGCTTGGTCTGATCGCCTCCGCCGTCCCGTCCATCGCTGCTGTTCGCAACGCCTCCGCGGCCGACTATCCCACCCGTCCCGTCCGCTTCGTGGTGGGGTATCCTCCGGGCGGCGCGACCGACATCCTGGCGCGGCTGATCGGCCAGCGGCTGTCCGAGACGCTCGGTCAGCAGTTCATCGTCGAGAACAAGCCGGGAGCCGGCAACAATATCGGCACCGATGCCGTGGTGAACGCGGCGGCGGACGGCTACACCGTGTTGCTGGTCAATCCGGCCAACTACATCAATGCCAGCCTCTACACCAATCTCAAATTCAACTTCGTCCGCGATATCGCGCCGGTGGCCTCGTTCAACCGCGTCCCCAACGTGATGACCGTCAACAAGGACATCGAGGCCAAGACCGTCGCCGAGTTCATCGCCTATCTCAAGGCGAACCCCGGCAAGGTGAACATGGCCTCGTCCGGCAACGGCACCTCGGTGCATCTGTCGGGCGAGATGTTCATGGCGATGACCGGAACCAAGATGCAGCACGTGCCCTATCGCGGCGCGGCGCCGGCGATCACCGACATGCTCGGCGGCCAGGTGCAGGTCATCTTCGACAACATGCCCTCCATCATCCAGCACATCCGCTCCGGCTCGTTGCGGGCGCTCGGCGTCACCACCCAGCAGCGCTCAACGCAATTGCCGGACGTCCAGGCCGTCGCCGAGACCGTACCCGGTTACGAGGCGAGCGCGCTGTTCGGTATCGGCGCGCCGAAGAACACGCCGAAGGAGATCATCGAGAAGCTCAACAAGCAGGTCAACACCATCCTGGCCGAGCCCGAGATCAAGACCCGTCTCGTCGATCTCGGCGGCGAGCCGCTGATCCAGTCGCCGGAGCAGTTCGGCGCCCAGATCGTCGCCGAGACCGAGAAGTGGAAGAAGGTCGTCGAGTTCGCCGGCCTGAAGGTCGAATGAGACGAGTAGGCGACGCCGCGATCGCCGGGCCGCGCGCCGCGGCAGGTCTTCGATGAGGCGCCAGCCCGCCAGACGGGTGTCGAGGGCTGAAGGTGACGTGCCGCGCAGGCGACACGTCACTGCCTTGGTTGGTGATCCGTTCCGCCGATTTGTCGTTTTTTGACCATGCCGGTGTGGTGCAACCCTCCGGCCAGAAGAGGAACAGATCATGCGCAAGGTTATGATGATGGCAGCCGGCCTCGTCGGCGTTGCACTTGGTGGCGGTATCGCGCCGGCCTCCGCAGGCGGTTACGACTATCCCTGGTGTGTGCAGGGCCGAGGCGTCGGTTACCCCGGTGACTGCTCCTACCAGACCTTCGAGCAATGCCGGGCGAGTGCCTCCGGGCGCAATGCAGGCTGCGGCATCAATCCGCGCGTCGCGTTCGATCCTGCCCGCCGCCGCCCCTCGGTCTATGTCGACATGCCGCCGCCGCGCCGCGTGCACCGCTATCAGTATTACTGACACCCTCGACCGAGCGGGTCGGCGTGCGCGACCGATCGGCTGACGCAGGCGCGCTTCCGGGATCGCGCGGGCTTGCATCGACTTTGCGTTCGTATATACTTTGTACCGCAAAGTTAAAAGAGCCGGTCACCGGCTTCAGGTGAGACATGCGCGATCTCGATAAGGCGCTGGCGGACATCATCGCGATCCGCAGCCAGCTTGCGGCGGGCACGGCATTTCGCGGCTACGGGCCGGCGACGATGGCCGCGACCTCGGCCGTCGCGCTGGTCACTGCGCTGCTTCAGCAGCTGTTTCTGCGCGACCCGACGGCCGACGCGTGGACGTTCCTGCTCGGATGGGCGGCGGCAGCCTGCGTGTCGCTGACCATGATCTGGTTCGAGATGCGGGCGCGATCGCGCCGGCATCATTCCGGCCTTGCAGACGCGATGATCCATCAGGCGGTCGAGCAGTTCCTGCCAGCGGGCATCGCCGGCGTGCTGCTCGCGGTGCTGTTGTGGAAGTTCGCGCCGGAGGCGCTGTGGATGCTGCCGGGCCTGTGGCAGATCCTGATGTCGCTCGGCGTGTTCGCGTCGGTGCGCTCGCTGCCGCGCACGGTAGCGCTTGCCGGGGCGTTCTATTTCATGGCCGGCTTCGCCGTGTTGCTGGTCGGCAGCGCCACGCATGCGCTGTCGCCGTGGACGATGGGGCTTCCGTTCGCGATCGGACAGGGGCTGATGGCGGGCATTCTGTATTTTGCGACCGGAGAGTCCGATGTCGAAGACTGATGGCAGCGCGCCGTTCTCCTATGACGGCCTCGATCGCGTCATCCACGAGAAGGCAAGGCTCGGCCTGCTCACCTCGCTGATGGCGCACCCGAAGGGTCTCGCCTTTGCCGACCTCAAGCAGCTCTGTGGGCTGACCGACGGCAATCTGTCGCGGCATCTGCAGGTGCTGCAGGAGGCCGGTCTCGTCGAGGTCACCAAGGGCTATGAGGGTAATCGCCCGCATACCACCTGCCGGCTGACGAAGGCGGGACGCCGCCGCTTCCTCGACTATCTCGCCGTGCTCGAGCGCCTCGTCCGCGACGCCGCGGCCGCTGCCGGCAAGGAGCACACGCCATCGTCGGCCGGCCTGATCCCGGGCCGCGTCTGACTCTCGCATCGCGTTTATTTTTGACCTGGAGCTTTGCAATGCAAAGTAGTCTGCAACCTCAATCGCCTGCTGTGGTGGATGGCCTGCATGTTGGCATCATCATGGATGGCAATGGCCGCTGGGCGACGCGCAAGGGCCTGTCGCGGCTGCGCGGGCACGAGGCGGGCGTCGAGGCGATTCGGCGCGTCGTCGAAGCCGCGCCCGACCAGGGCATCGGCACGCTGACGCTGTATGCGTTCTCCAGCGACAATTGGCGACGCCCGCGGGCCGAGGTCGCAGCGCTGATGGCGCTGCTGCGGATCTATCTCGCCAGCGAGGTGGAGGCGCTGGTGCGCAACGGCGTCCGCCTCACCGTGATTGGCCGCCGCGACCGGCTGCCCGGCGGCATCGCCGACGCGATCGGCCGGGCCGAAGCGGCGACCCGCGACGGCAGCACCCTGCATCTGCGCATCGCCGTCGACTATTCGGCGCGCGACGCCATCCTCGCGGCGGCGGCGAAGGCCCGCGACATCGACGGCCTGACGCGTGCGGCGTTCTCCGACCTCGTGACCGGCCAAGCCGGCTTGCGCGACGTCGACCTGATCATCCGCACCTCCGGCGAGCAGCGCCTGTCGGACTTCCTGCTCTGGGAAGGTGCCTATGCCGAGCTGCACTTCACCCAGCGCATGTGGCCCGATTTCGATGCCGCCGATCTGGCCCAGGCGCTCGCCTCCTTCCGCGGCCGCGAGCGCCGCTTCGGCGGCCTCGAGGCGGCGCCGCTGGCACCGGCGCCGGTCGCCTGACGACGGCGCAATCTTTCCGCGCATCGGGGAATCATCTACCGCTTGCAGCACGAGCGCAGAGATCCCCTGATGAAGCACAAGCCGCGCCGGTCCGCCGGCAAGCCCCCGGCCAAATCCGGATCGATGGGCCACAGCGATACGCCTGATGCGCTGTGTGCCGCGGCCTTGCGGCTGCTGCGCGCCGGACAGTTCGCGCAGGCCGAGGATGCGTGCCGCCGCGCGCTGACGCTGGACGCAGCCTCGCTCGACGCGCTGCGTGCGATGGGACAGGTCTGCTTGGCGCTCAAGCGCGCCGATGATGCGATTGAGTGGTTCGCCCGCGCCGTTCGGCAGGACATGTCGGCCGCGGAGTCCTTCGTCGGCTTGGCGCAGGCGCTGCGGCTCGCCGGCCGCACCGATGAAGCGATCAAGGCTTACGATCGCGCGCTGCAACTGCAGCCGGATGCGGTCGAGAGCTGGGATGCGCTCGGCGAACTGCTGCAGGCGAAGCAACGGCACGCCGAGGCGGCGCTGGCCTGCGATCGGCTGCTGCAGCTCGCGCCCGATCGCGCCGCGACGTGGTTTCGTCTCGGCGAGGTGCTGGAAGCGCAGGGGCGGCGCGACGAGGCGGCCCTGGCCTTCGATCAGGTGGCGCAGCTCAGGCCTGACCACCTCGAGGCGGCCAACAAGGCCGGCGCACTGCATTTCGATGCCGGTCACTATGAGCAGGCCATCACGCGCTTTGGGCAGTCGCTGGGGCTGATGCCCGATCAGGCGGGCGTGCTGTATCTGACGGGAATCGCGCTGCGGCGGCTGCGCCGCTACCAGGAAGCCGAGACGTTCGGCCGCCGTGCGCAGGCGCTGGCGCCTGACGATCCCGACGTCGCCAATGGCTATGGCTGCATCCTGCAGAACCTCGGCCGTCACGATGACGCCGTCGCCATGTTCGACAAGGCGATCGCGCTCCGGCCGCAGACCGCGGATTTCCATAATCATCGCGGCACGTCGCTGGCCGAGCTGCATCGTTTCGCCGAGGCGTTCGACAGCTTCGATCGCGCCGTCGCGCTGAAGCCGGACCTCGCCGATGCGCATTGGAACGCGGCGCTGTTCCGGCTGCTGACCGGCGACTTCGCCCGTGGCTGGGCGGCGCGCGAATGGGGACGCAAATGTCGTGCCGTCGGCTTCGTCGAGCGCAGCTTCGAGGCGCCGCTGTGGCTTGCCGATGCGCCGCTGGTCGGCAAAACGATCCTGCTGCACAGCGACGAGGGGCTCGGCGACACCATCCAGTTTTCGCGCTACGCCACCCTGGTGGCGGCGCAGGGCGCGCGCGTGGTGCTCGAGGTCGACGCGCCGCTGCAGCCGCTGTTGTCCGGCCTGGATGGCGTGGCGCAGTGCCTTGCCCGCGGCATCGATGCGCTGCCTTCCATCGACTATCACTGCCCGCTGTCGAGCCTGCCGCTCGCCTTCGCCACCCGGCTCGACACCATCCCTGCCGCGCCGTGCTATCTGCCGCGCCCTCCCGAGGCGCGCCGGGCGATCTGGGAGCAGCGATTAGGTCCGCATGACCGCTTGCGGGTCGGGCTCGTCTGGTCCGGCAACCCCTCGCATCTCAACGATCACAACCGTTCGATTCCGCTGCTGGCGCTCGCGCCGCTGCTCAAGATTGGGGCGCGGTTCGTCAGTCTGCAGAAGGAGCCGCGGCCGTCCGACAAGGCCGCGCTCGCCGCGCGCGACGACATTCTCGATCTCACCGCCGACATCCGTGACTTCGTCGACACGGCTGCGCTGATCGACAGTCTCGACCTCGTCCTCACCGTCGATACCAGCGTGGCGCATCTGGCCGGCGCGCTTGGCAAGCCGACCTGGATCATGCTGCCCTTCACGCCGGACTATCGCTGGCTGCTCGGCCGTGACGACAGTCCCTGGTATCCGAGCGTGCGGCTGTTCCGCCAGGACGCGCGACGTGACTATGCCGACGTCGTCGTGCGCGTGCGCGATGCGCTGGCGCAGCAGGTCGCGGCGTTTTCCGCGACTTAAGGATCGGCATTCAGCAGACCGATCGATATCTCGTGGATGCGCCGCGTCAGCTCGGCGACGCTGCGCCATCCCGTCTTCTCCCGGGTGCGCTTGAGATGCGTGTAGACCGTCGTGACCTTGATGCCGCGATGCGCGGCATATTCGACCGCAGTCATGCCGGTACTCAGCGCACAGGCCAGTTGCGCCTCCGCCCTGGTCAGACCATGAAGGTCCTGAAGCAGATGCGCCGCCGGGCTGTCCCGCATCGGATCACGCACCAGCATCACCACCATCGCAGCGGGCCAATCCGAACGAGGGTGTCGTTTGTGCAGGGAGCGCAGCGATATCGTGCAAGGCGGCAAGCCGCCTGGACGCGGCGCCAGGAAATCGAGCGCGGCATCCGTGCCGATCAGGCCGTCGGTACGCGTCGCCGCGCTGAGCGCGCGCGCATAGCGATTGCGCAGATCGGCCGAGGCGAAGACGATGCCGCGCCTCTCGATCCGGAACATGGCGCCGTCTGCCGAGATGGCTTGCAGGCTCGGATTGAGGTAGACGATCTCGCCTCTCGGATCGAGCAGTGCGACGCCGTCCTTCAGCACATCGAGTGCGGTCGTGCCGATATCGTTGCCATAGGCTGTGACGAGGCTGTTTCGCATTCTAAGTGCGCGCTGCAGATGGGGCGTGAGGCGGTGCATCAGGGCGATGTCGGCCTTGCCGACATGGCCCTGCCGCGGCGTTCGCTGCAGGGTCAGGGCGACCATCCGCTGCGGCGACCGCTCCAGCACCGCTGAGAGGAAATAGCGAAGCCCGGCGCGCGGCAGGAACTCTGCATAGAACGGATCGCGGTTCATGGCGCTCTCGTCCATGACCTGATAGTCCCAGGCCAGTTCGCCGCGCTGTTGGTTCAGCGCCATGCGCAGGCGCGGATTGCGGGGCGCGAAGTAGGTGAGGTAGTCGTCGCCCTCGGCCGCAGCAACACCGCTGCTGTGAAAGGTCAGGGGCTGCCGGACGATCGGGTCGATGACCTCGAAGGTGGCACCCTCGGACCTCGTCAGTTCCCGGACGCAATCCAGTGCGTCCGTGATGCCATCCGGTTCCGCAAAGCCCTGATAGATGGCGTCCAACGCCCGCGAATAGAACTCGCTCTGCACGGTGACCTCGCTGCCATGACCGGGAAAGGGTGCGCCGGTCTGAATAATCAACCCGGGCGCGTGGACGATATTCCCCTTCATGGGTCGGCATGCGGCGCGTGAGGTTCATCGCGCGACGGTCGCGCGAAGCCGCGAGATTGGCAGGCCTGCCCAGGCCGTCGGCTGAGGAGTGGCGCACGATCGGAGCTTCACTTGGCCGGAGATGAGTGATGAGGATCCCTGTGCCGCGCGTGCGGCGACAGTCGCACAGAATTCGACGTCGGATGCGCCGGATGGCGCGGGCCGTGCTCGCCGCGCTTCAGGAGTCGCGGTTGCGCACCGCGCGCCGATTGATCCACGATCATCGGCATCTGCTCGACTGATGAGATATGAGAAGGACGCCGGCCGAGCCCCGGAGCCTGTCATGCTCCGGGGCTCGGCATCGCCAGGCTACTCAGCGACGGCTTCGCCCGAGCCCCCGAACTCGCGCGGAAAGTCCTTCAGCTTCGGCAGGCCGTCGCGCATCGGCAGCACGGTCTCGGCATAGTTCACGTGCACGGCCGGCTTGAAATCGAGATCCGGAAGCGTTGCCGCGAACACGTCGACCAGCCCGAGCGGCGGATGAGTGGTCATCAAATGTCCACCGCATTTGGCGCAGTACTGCCGCTGGCTCAACGGCGTCTTCTGGAACATCGCCACGTGCTCGGTGCCGGCTGCGATCCTGACCGCGTCCGGCTTCCACAGGCTGAAGGCGTTGACAGGGCCGCCCGACCACGAGCGGCACGACCGGCAGTGACAATAGCCCATCGCCTCTGGCGCCCCGGACACCTCGACTTCGACCGCTCCGCAAAAACATCGTCCAGTGAGTGTCATCCTCGTCCTCGTTGGTTGTAAGGCCGCAGACGGCATCACTCCCGAAGCCCTGTGTCTTGGCGCGCGGCGACGATCGGCAGGGCTGGCACGACCGCGCGTGACCCAGTTCACATTCGGCCATCCTCCGACAGGCGACATCCTCTGATCGGAGGACGCCGCGTTTGCGGCGATGACGCTATCGATTCCGCCTTGGATGGAGCGCGCGGCTCCAGGTTTCAGTTTCGGATTGTCTCGGGTGATCGCATGTCAGGTTTCAATTCGCGCATCGTCGAATTCTCGACCGACAACATTCCGGAACCGGAGCGCGCGGCGTTCTGGCGCGAGCACTACGGCCAGGTCATGCTGCGTGTCGATTTCGAGCCCGCGCCGGATCTCGCGTTCAAGGCGCGCAATCGGGCCCTGACCCTGCCGGGGCTGCAACTGCTCGATGCCTGGGCCACGCCGGCGCGCATCTCGCGGTCCGGCCGCTATCTTGCCGACGGTGCGGACAATGTGATCCTCGCGATCAATCGCCAGGGAACAGCGTTCGTCGAGTCCGCCGGGCAGATCCGCGAGCTGCGCGAAGGCGAGGCGGCGATCCTCAGCGGCGCCGATGCGAGCGCGTTCCATCGCACCAGCAATGGTCGATCGTTCACGCTGCTGATGCCGCGCGTGATGGTCGAAGCCGCGGATGTCAGCATCGCGGATGCCTTGATGCGGCCGATGCCGGTCGATCGCGGCGCATTGCAGCTGCTCGACCACTATGCGGGCTGGCTCATGGCCAGCAGCGGCGCGATCGATGCGCAACTGCTCAATCTGTCGGTACGCCACGTCCAGGACCTGCTCGCGCTGTCGATCGGGCCGGCCGCCGACCTGGCCGAGACGATGCGCGCGAGAGGATTGCGCGCGGCGCGGCTGAAGCTCGCAAAATCGTTCCTCATCGCCAACAGCCGGCGCCGCGACATGTCGGTGGCGACGATCGCGGCGAAATTGAACGTCACGCCACGCTACGTGCAGCGCCTGTTCGAGATCGACGGCACCACCTTCTCCGCGTTCCTGTCCGGCGTGCGGCTTGCGAACGCGCATCGCATGCTCTGCGACCCGGCCCATGGCCAGCTTGCGATTGCCAGCATCGCCTATGATGTCGGCTTCGGCGATCTCTCGCACTTCAATCGCTCGTTCCGACGCCAGTACGGGCTGACCCCGCGGGAGGTCCGGGGCGATTGCGGAGGCAGCCGCGGGCAGCCGACCGCGCGCGTGTCCTTAACGGGGAGCACGCCATGACGTCCAAGACGATCGTGTTGAGGATCCTCGATGGCATCTTCGTCGCGGCAACCGGCCTTCTCCTGCTCATGCTCGCCGGTCTGCCGATCGAGTGGATGCTCGTCCTGCTCGATATGTCGCCACGCGAATTCCAGGCGTTCGCCTTGTTCGTCATCTTCAGCAGTCTGCTGCTGATCCATGCCATCGCGACGTCGGATTCCGCGCCGTAACCCAAACGTGATCACAGGCTTCGGCGGCATGCGCGGGGCTGGTTGAGCTGTGTCAACGGATTCTCCCGCGCCTATGGCAAACGAGCGCCATGCTTCAGCGGAGAAGGTTTTTCGGAATGGATCCACAGGACACGCAACTCGCCGGCGACGAACGGCCCGTTCAGCGCGTCCGTGCTGAAACCGCAGCCGTCGTTCCCACGCCGGCGATGCCGGTTCCTGTGTCCCATCAGCCGCGGCGCAGGTGGGCAGTGTGGCCGCTTCTCGTGCTCCTCCTTGCCGTCGGGGCGGCCGGTGGTGGCGGCTACGTCTGGTGGCAGCGGCTGCATCCGCCGCTGCCCCTCGGCATCAGCGTCAGCAATGGCCGCATCGAGGCTGACGAGATCGACATCGCGACCAAATATGCCGGCCGTGTCGCCGAGCTGCGCGCCGATATCGGCGATCGCGTCGAGGCCGGGCAGATCGTGGCGCGGATGGACACGAAGGAGCTGCAGCAGTCGCTGTCGAAGGCGCAGGCCCAGGCCGAGCAGGCGCAGCACGTGGTCGATCAGGCCCGTGCCAATCTCGCGCAACTGCAGGCGCAGAAGACGCTCGCCGAGCAGGAGATGGAGCGCACCCGCAGCCTGCTGCAGAGCGGCTGGACCACACGGGAGCTGGCCGATCAGCGCCAGCAGGCGCTCGACACTGCGACCGCCGGCCTTGCCGGCGCGCAGGCGCGGATTTTCGAAGCCGAACGCGGGCTCGAAGCGGTCCGTCACGACGTCGCGCTCTACACCGTTCAGATCGCCGACAACTCACTGATCGCGCCAAAGCCCGGCCGCATTCAATATCGTCTCGCCAATGTCGGCGAAGTCCTCGCCGCGGGCGGCAAGATCTTCACCATGCTCGACATCGGTTATGTCTACATGGACGTGTTCCTGCCGACCGAGGAGGTCGGCAAGGTCAAGATCGGCACCGACGCGCGGATCGTGCTCGATGCCTATCCGGATCGTCCGATCCCGGCGAAAGTGTCGTTCGTGGCGAGCCAGGCGCAGTTCACGCCGAAGACCGTCGAGACCCGCAGCGAGCGCGACAAGCTGATGTTTCGCATCCGTGTGCGCGTCGATCAGGACAGGCTGGCCGCACATGCCGATGCCGTGAGGAGCGGATTGCCCGGCGTGGCGTATGTCCGGTGGAATCCCGACGTCGCATGGCCGGCGCGTCTGCAAGCAGCGCCATGATGGCCGACATGATCGGCGATGCGTCTCCGGTCGCGATGGTCAGGGACGTCTCGCAGCGCTATCGCGACGTGATCGCGCTCGACAACGTCTCGATCGACATTCCCGCCGGCCGCGTGGTCGGCCTCATCGGCCCGGATGGCGTCGGCAAGTCGTCGCTGCTGTCGATCCTGGCCGGCGCGCGTGCGATCCAGGCCGGGCAGGCGCGCGTGCTTGGGGCCGACATGGCCGACCGGCGCGCCCGCACGCAGGTGTGTCCGCGGATCGCCTACATGCCGCAGGGCCTCGGCAAGAATCTCTACCCCGATCTCAGCGTGCGCGAGAATATCGCGTTCTTCGCCCGGCTGTTCGGCCAGTCGCGGTCCGAGCGCGACTGGCGCATCGCCGAACTGATGGAGGCGACGGCGCTGTCCGATTTCGCCGACCGGCCGGCGAAAAAGCTGTCCGGCGGCATGAAGCAGAAGCTCGGCCTTTGCTGCTCGCTGATCCATGATCCCGATCTTCTCATCCTCGACGAGCCGACCACCGGCGTCGATCCGCTGTCGCGGCGGCAGTTCTGGGACCTGATCGACCGCCTGCGCGCGCGCAGCGCGGCGGGCATGAGCGTGATCGTCGCCACCGCCTATATGGAGGAGGCCGAGCGTTTCGACTGGCTGATCGCGATGAACGACGGGCGCATCCTCGCGACCGGTACGCCGGCCGAGCTCAAGGCGCAGACGCAGGCCGCCTCGATCGAGGATGCGTTCGTCGCGCTGCTGCCCGACCGCTCGGCGCGCGACCGCGCCGAGATGCCGGCCAAGACCGAGCTCGACGGCAGCCACGAGACCGTGATCGTCGCGCGCGACCTGACCTGCCGCTTCGGCGATTTCACCGCGGTCGACGGCGTCAACTTCCAGATCCGCAAGGGCGAGATCTTCGGCTTCGTCGGCTCCAACGGCTGCGGCAAGACCACGACGATGAAGATGCTGACGGGGCTGCTGCCGCCGACCGAAGGCGAGGCACTGATCTTCGGCCGCTCCATGGAGGCCGGCAATCACGAATCACGCAGCCGGGTCGGCTACATGTCGCAGGCGTTCTCGCTGTATGGCGAGCTCACGGTGCGGCAGAACCTGGTGCTGCATGCGCGGTTGTTCCATCTGCCGCGCGACGCCGCCGAGAAGCGCATTGCCGAGCTGGTCGAGCGCTGCGACCTGACCGATCACATCGACGGCCTCGCGGCCGATCTTCCGCTCGGCATCCGCCAGCGCTTGTCGCTCGCGGTGGCGATCGTCCACAGGCCGGATCTTCTGATCCTCGACGAGCCGACGTCGGGCGTCGATCCGGTGGCGCGCAATCAGTTCTGGCGCCTGCTGATCGAGCTGTCCCGCCGGGACGAGATGACGATCTTCGTCTCGACGCATTTCATGAACGAGGCGGCGCGCTGCGACCGGCTGTCGCTGATGCATGAGGGGCGGGTGCTGGCGACCGACACGCCGGACGGCCTGATCCGCGCCAAGGGCGCGCAGACGCTGGAGCAGGCCTTCATCGCCTTCCTCGAGCAGGACGCTGGTGTCGCCGATCCGCCGGTCACGCTGACCCAGGCGAGGCCCGATCCAAAGCCCGCCGACCGGCCGCGCGAGGAGCGACGGCGGGGCGCCGTCAGCCTGCGGCGGCTGTTGGCCTATACGATCCGCGAAGGTCTCGAGCTGATCCGTGACCCGATCCGTCTGATGTTCGCGCTGTTCGGAACGGCGTTCCTGATGATCGTGATCGGCTTCGGCATCTCCACGGACGTCAACAACCTGACCTTCGCCGCGCTCGACCGCGACCAGTCGCCCGAGAGCCGCGCCTATCTCGCGGAGCTCAGAGGCTCGCGCTACTTCGTCGAGCGGCCGCCGCTCGCCGACTACGCCGAGCTCGAGCGGCGGATGAAGAGCGGCGACATCAAGGCCTCGATCGAGATCCCGCCGAACTTCGGCGTCGACATCAAGCGCGGCCGGCCCGCGTTCGTGTCGGCCTGGATCGACGGCGCGATGCCGTTCCGCGCCGAGACCATCCGGGGCTATCTCGAAGGCACGCATCAGCTCTATCTGTCCGATCCCGCCGTCAAGACGACGCAGCCATTGCCGGCCTCGCCGGTCAATGTCGAGATCAGGTTCAAGTACAACCAGGCGTTCGACAGCATCTACGCCATGGCTCCGAGCACGATCGCGCTGTTGCTGGCGCTGTTTCCAGCCATCCTGATGGCGCTCGCGGTGGTCCGCGAGAAGGAGCTGGGGTCGATCACCAATCTCTATGTCACGCCGGTGACGCGGCTCGAATTCCTGCTCGGCAAGCAACTGCCCTACATCGCGGTCGCGCTGGCGAACTTCGCGCTGATGTATGTGATGGCGATGGTCCTGTTCCGGGTCCCGCTCAAGGGCGCGTTTCTGCCGCTGATGGTCGGCACCTTGGTCTATGTCATCACCACGACCGGCTTCGGCATGCTGATCTCGACCTTTTGCCGGACCCAGATCGCGGCGCTGTTCGGCACCGCGATCCTCACCGTGCTGCCGGCGACGCAGTTCTCGGGCATGCTGGTCCCGGTGTCGTCGCTGTCCGGCGTGGCCAAGCTGATCGGCATGGTGTTCCCGATGACCTACTACCGCCCGATTGCGGTCGGCACCTTCACCAAGGGACTTGGCTTCGCCGATGTCGGCGCCGATATCCTGATCCTCTTGATCTTCATTCCCGTCCTGACAGGGTTCAGCCTGGCGATGCTGCCGAAGCAAGAGGCCTGAGCGATGATGCGCTCGCTCTCCAACGTGTTCTGGCTCGGAACCAAGGAGCTGCGCAGCCTGTTCGGCGACGCCGTGCTGATCGGGCTCGTGATCTATTCGTTTACGGTGGCGGTGATCAGCCAGGCGCAGAGCAGCTCGCAGGAGCTGCATCGCGCCTCGATCGCCGTCGTCGACGAGGACAGCTCCGAGCTGTCGCGTCGGATCGCCAGCGTATTCCAGCTGCCTTACTTCCAGCCGCCGGTCTACATCAGCCAGAGCGAGGTGGAGCGGCTGATGAACAACGGCCGCTTCACGTTCGTGCTCGACATCCCGCCGAATTTCCAGCGTGACGTCCTGGCGGGGCGCAAGCCATCTGTGCAGGTGAACGTCGATGCGACCGCGATGATCCAGGCGGGGATCGGATCCGGCTATGCGCTGCAGATCATCAACACCGAGGTCGCCTGGTTCGTGGCCCGCTCGGAGACGTCCTCGTCCTCCCCGGTCAACCTGGTGACGCGGATCGCGTTCAATCCCAACGTCACAACCGCCTGGTTCGAAGGCGTGATGGGCATCATCAACAGCGTCACCATGCTCGCGATCATCCTGGCCGGCGCGGCGCTGGTGCGCGAGCGCGAGCATGGCACCATGGACCATCTGCTGGTCATGCCGCTGTCTCCGTTGGAGATCGCGATGTCCAAGATATGGGCCAATGCGCTGGTGATCGCCGTCGCCGTCGCCATCGCGCTCTACGCCGTCGTGCGGTGGTATCTGCGCGTGCCGATCATGGGCTCGATCCCGCTGTTCATGGTGGGCACCGTGCTCTATCTGTTCTTCGCGACCGCCGTCGGATTGTTTCTCGGCACCATCGCGCGGTCAATGCCGCAGCTCGGCCTGCTCTACATCCTCGTGGCCGTGCCGATGAACCTGTTGTCGGGCGGAATGACGCCGGTGGAAAGCCAGCCGGAGTGGCTCGCCACCATCATGAAGGCGTCGCCCTCGACGCATTTCGTGTCGTTCGCCCAGTCGATCCTCTATCGCGGCGCCGGCATCGATGTCGTATGGCCGCAATTCGTCGCGGTGGCGGCGATCGGCGCGGTGGTCCTGGCGTTGACCTTGCGCCGCTTCCGGGCGGCGATCGCGGCGGCCTGAGCCCGCCCTCGACCCCAACAAAAAAGCCTCGGCACCGGGCCGAGGCTTTTCCTTGAACGGCATCGGTATGGATGACGGCGATCAGTAGCGCGCGACCGCCGGGCCGCCAAACTTGTAGTTCACGCCGACCCGCACCGTGTGGAATGAAAAATCCTGCGACAGGCGCTCGACGTAGTTCGAGCCGGGCGGAGCGAATGTGCTGCCCGGGACGTAGGCCGAGGTGTAGTTGATGCTGCCGAGATCGGTGTAGAGATATTCCGCCTTGACCGTCCAATTCGGCGCAAATGCATGCTCGACACCGGCGCCGACCGTCCAGCCGACCCGCGTCTCGTTGGCCGAGGCGGTCTTGGTGTAGCCGTTGGCCGAGGTCAGATCCCAGCTGCCCTTGACGTTGCCGACGGCGAGACCGCCAGTGACGTAGAACAGCGTCGTATCGACCGCGTAGCCGGCGCGGCCGCGCAGGGTCATGAACCAGTCGTTCCGGATGCTCTCGTTGAAGGTGCGGGTCGTGGGCGGGTTGGCCGCCGTGTAGACCGTCCGCTTGTTGAGGTCCGATCCGTTGATGTCGGCCTCGATGCCGAAGACGCCGGCGCCGCTCTGCCAGTTGTAGCCGGCCTGCAGACCGCCGAGCACGCCAGCCGGATTGAGCCGGTTGTTGCTGATGTTGACGAACTGATTCTGGAAGGCGGCGCCCTCGACCGCCCAGCTGCTGGTCTGGTCCAGCGTCGTGTTCAAGTTCGACCGGCCCCAGCCATAGCCGACGCTGCCGCCGAAGTAGAAGCCGGTCCAATTGTAGATCACGGCCGGGGGAGGCGCCTTGGTGTAGCGGGCCGGCAGATCCGCGGCGAATGCGCCGAGCGAGCTGGCGAGGAGCAAAGAGACGGCGGAGGCAAGGGTTTTCATCGGTCACAATCCTCAATGAATATCAGCAACATTGAGACAAGGATTTCTCACAATTCGGCCTATTAGGCTGTAGTTCAACTACAACACTCGTGAGTGTAAGTATCTGTGACGACGTCACTTTATGCGAGTGCGTCCTTAACCTTAAGTCGTTGTAAATTCGAGCGTGCGGCGGGGAGGCGGTCGATCGATACCGTCGTCGATCGACGATCGGGACAATTCGACGCATCGCGTTAGTCAACGATTCGCCAACCATCCGCACGCTCCATCGCGCCCGCTAACGATTTCGCAAATTGCATGCGTGCACCTTCAGCCCGTCCTGGGGGACGGAGAGGGGAGATCATCATGATGATGAATGGGGAAGCGGTTCTCGAGAACGTGCGGCGCTATCGTACCATCGCCTCCTTGTACCGCCAGACCGCGGCGTTCCGTCCGCATCAGCGCGACTCGCTGCTGGCGCAGGCTGCCGAATGGGAAGGCCGCGCGGTCGCCGAGCTCGAGGATTACTTCCTCGCCCGCCAGGCACCGTCACAGCCGCCGGCGAACTTGAACTTCAATGTCAGCCATCGTGGGGCCTCCTACAAGTCGTCGCACCGGCAGATGGCTGCAGCGTAGCGCCGGATCACGGCAAAGCATTTTCGCTGCGCTCATCCGGACGGCGCCGTATGCTGCATCTCACTCCGGTGCCATGCGCGCCGCAGCGAGCAGGCCGATCAAGGCGGACAGCGCGCCCACGCTCATCGCGTTGATTGCGATCAGCGAGGCGTAGTTGAGATCCACGACGCTCATCACCGGATCGCCGAGCCGGGAATCGATCAGCAGATAGCAAACGAACGGCAACGCGAGCAGCGGCAAGGACCGCAGGCGCTCCACGGGCTTGAACAGCAGCGCGGCCAGCAACACGCAGGGAATCAGAAACAGCTCGACGCCGCTCTGGGCGCCGAACAGCTTGACGCAGAACACGGTGTTGGCAGTTCCGGCGAGCACCATCAGGGCGCGGCCGGCGAACGGCTGGCGCTTCGCGAGCACGGGCACGGCCGCGAACAACGGCGTCGTGAGCAGCGTCAGCCAGGCCGGCCAGGCTGCGCGGCCTGCGATGGCGTGGAGATACAGCGGGTAGAACGGCTGGTTGGAGACGATGACGAGCGCCACCTTGGCGGCAATGTCGGAGCGCGCATCATCGGCCGATGCATAGGCCTGTACGGCGGCCAGCCAGCGTCCGAACGTCTTGCCCATTCAAGTCCCTCAATTCAGCAGGCGGTCGCGCGCGCCTCGGCCTGGAAACGCGCCCGCGTTCGAGGCGGATCATTCGCCTCGGGAATCGGGGCTGATCACGCGTTCAACGCGGTGCGGATCATGCGGGCGAGGTCGGCGCTCTGATAGGGCTTGGTGAGCAGCAGCACGCCGGCATCGAGGCGCCCATGATGGACGATGGCGTTCTCCGTATAGCCCGACGTGTAGAGCACCTTGAGGTTCGGGCGCCGCTTCAGCGCCTCGATCGCGAGCTGGCGACCATTCATGCCGCCGGGCATGATGATGTCGGTGAACAGCAGGTCGATGCGGGCGTGAGTGTCGATCAGCGCCAGCGCCTCGTCGGCCTTGCTGGCCGCGAGCGTCGTGTAGCCGAGCCGCTTGATCTGGGCGATGACATATTCGCGCACCAGCGAATCGTCCTCTACGATCAGGATCGTCTCGTCGCCGCGCTCCATGCCCTCGGCGCTCATGGTCGACAGTGCCGCGTCGGCGTCGGCATTGGCCTGCGGCAGGTACAGCTTGACCGAGGTGCCGTGCCCCGGCTCGCTGTAGATCTTGATGTGCCCGTTGGATTGCTTGACGAAGCCGTAGACCATGCTGAGGCCGAGGCCGACGCCCTTGCCGACGTCCTTGGTGGTGAAGAACGGCTCGAACACCTTGTCGAGCAGATTGGCGGGAATGCCTTCGCCGGTGTCGCTGACCGCGATCATCACGTAGTTGCCGGGGATCACCTCAGGGTTCATGCGCGCATAGGCGGCGTCGAGCAGGACGTTCTTGGTTTCCAGGGTCAGCTTGCCGCCGTTCGGCATGGCATCGCGCGCGTTGAGCGCGAGGTTCAGGATCGCGGTCGACAGCTGGCTCGGGTCGATCATGGCCGGCGCCGAATCGTGCGCCAGCATGGATTCGATCTCGATCTGCTCGCCGAGCGTCCGGCGCAGCAGGCGCGCGGTGTCGACGACCATGCCGTTGATGTCGACGCTGCGCGGCTGCAGCGGCTGGCGGCGGGCGAAGGCCAGCAGGTGTTTGGTCAGGTCGGCACCGCGCGCTGCGGCCGAGTTGATCAGGCTGGTGATCTGCACCAGCTGCGGACTGTCCTTCACCGCCTCGGCCAGGATCTCGATGGTGCCCGTGATCACGGTGAGGATGTTGTTGAAGTCGTGCGCGACGCCACCGGTGAGCTGGCCGATCGCCTCCATCTTCTGCGCCTGCCGCACCTGCGCCTCGGTGGCCTCGATCTCCTGGAAGCGCTTGACCATGGCTTCCGCGGTGCGGCGCTGCCGCGTCTCCTCCTCGAGCTGTGCATAAGCGTTCCGGAGTTCGGCGCGGGACGGCATGGTCAGGACCCGCGGCAGCATCAACAGCAGCGCCGCGGCGATGCCGACCGACATGAAGGCCAGGAAGCCCTTGGTGGCCGCCTCCAGGCTGTAGGCTGGAACCCAGATCGTGAGCACCTCGATCAGCCGCGTCATCCCACAGAAGGACACCCACAACGCGAAGGCCCAGAAGATGTAGCTGAACTGAAAGTCGCGGCGGCGATAGACGATGAAGGCAAGCACGAACGCAATGGTGAAGAAGGCGAACGAGGTGAGGATGTCGGACACCGTATTCACCCATATCAGCTCAGGTGTCCACAGCAGGCACTCGCCATGCGGCGTGAGCATCGACATGTCCGATTTCCCCAAAACATGTAGCCGACGGACCGTGTCGCCCCCGCGGCTCGGCCGGTTCCCTTAGCAGATCATCGAATTTCCGTTGAGCACACAAGGGTTCTCACTGTCGCGACACACACATTCGGTAAACGGGCACCGCAAGCATGGTGGGCGCCGCGTCGATCCGATTGCTTACGGCTGAGCTTGTGCCGGGAGCTCTCTTTAACATGCGCGGCTTGACGGCTTGTACCGATCGGTACATAGTATTCCGAATGGTATACAAGGAGATGTCCCGTGAGCACTCTCGCCCCGCCGTTTACGCTGCAGACCGCCACCCAGAAGGTGCGCATGGCCGAGGATGGCTGGAACAGCCGCGACCCCGAGCGGGTGTCGCTGGTCTACACGCCCGACAGCCGGTGGCGGAATCGCGCAGAGTTCATCACCGGCCGCGCCGAGATCGTCGCCTTCCTCACCCGCAAATGGGCCAAGGAGCTCGACTACCGCCTGATCAAGGAGATCTGGGCCCACAGCGACGACCGGATCGCGGTGCGCTTCGCCTATGAGTGGCACGACGACAGCGGCAACTGGTTTCGCTCCTACGGCAACGAGAACTGGGAGTTCGATGCGCAGGGGCTGATGCAGCGTCGCTACGCCTGCATCAATGACCTGCCGATCAAGGCGGCCGATCGCAAATTCCACTGGCCTCTCGGGCGCCGGCCGGACGATCATCCCGGCCTGACCGAATTGGGACTTTGAAGCAGGGAGAGCCATGCGGACGCTCAACGAGCGCGCCGACGTCGTCCCGCTGATTGCCGAGGTGTTCCGCGAATTCGGCTTCGAGGGCACCTCGCTCAGCCGGATCACCGAGACGACGGGACTGGGCAAAGGCAGCCTCTATCACTTCTTTCCAGGCGGAAAGGACGAGATGGCGCGCGCGGTGCTGGCGCATGTCGACGCCTGGTTCGAGCGCGAGATCTATGCGCCGCTGCGCGATGATCCGCCGGAGCAGTCGATCGCGCGGATGTGGCGCGGCGTCGACGACTACTTCCGTTCCGGCCGCCGCGTCTGCCTGGTCGGGGCGTTCGCGCTCGACGAGACGCGGGATCGCTTCGCCGCCGCCATCGCCAGCTACTTCACGAGCTGGATCGAGGCCTTGCGCGATGCGCTGATCCGCGACGGCTGGCCGGCGGCACAGGCCGCCGACGGCGCCGAGGAGGTGGTGCTCGGCATCCAGGGTGCACTGGTGCTGTCGCGCGCAACCGGTGAGGCGGCCGTTTTCGGCCGCGCGCTGACGCGGTTCCAAGCGCGCCTGCAACGATCATCCGTCGTCTGACTCTCGAAACGCCGGCGGCCGCTGCCTCCGCAAGCGGCAAATGGCGGGCTGAAATATCGGCGCGCGGCTCTCGTGAAATCGTGGTTGTCTTGGGCAACGTCTCGAGCAGCGGCGACACCAGGGAGGTCCGGCATGAACGGGTTAGGCGGTCTCAATAAATCCGACAACGGCGTGGTCATCGGCCTGGTGCAGCTGCAGCTCCCGGTCGTCGTGACCAAGGACGACCTCGCGCGGCAGACCGAGAAGATCGTCTGGATGGTCGGCAAGGCCCGGCGGAATCTCGGCACCATGGACCTCGTGGTGTTCCCGGAATATTCGCTGCACGGGCTGTCGATGGACACCAATCCCGAGATCATGTGCCGGCTCGACGGGCCGGAGGTCGCCGCGTTCAAGCAGGCCTGCATCGACAACAAGATCTGGGGCTGCTTCTCGATCATGGAACACAACCCCGACGGCAATCCCTACAATTCGGGTCTGATCATTGACGACCACGGCGACATCAAGCTGTATTACCGCAAGCTGCATCCATGGATTCCGGTCGAGCCGTGGGAGCCCGGCGATCTCGGCATCCCCGTGATCGAGGGACCGCGCGGCGCCAAGATCGCACTCATCATCTGCCATGACGGCATGTTCCCGGAGATGGCGCGGGAATGCGCCTACAAGGGCGCCGAGATCATGATCCGCACCGCCGGCTACACCGCGCCGATCCGCGACAGCTGGCGCTTCACCAACCAGGCCAACGCGTTCCAGAACCTGATGGTGACGGCCAATGTCTGCATGTGCGGCTCCGACGGTTCGTTCGATTCGATGGGCGAGGGCATGATCGTCAATTTCGACGGCAGCATCATCGCGCACGGCACGACGGGGCGCGCCGACGAGATCATCACCGCGGAGGTGCGCCCCGATCTCGTGCGCGAGGCGCGCATCAACTGGGGCGTCGAGAACAACATCTATCAGCTCTGGCACCGCGGCTATGTCGCGGTGAAGGGCGGCGCGATGGATTGTCCCTACACCTTCATGCATGACATGGTCGCCGGCACCTATCGCTTGCCCTGGGAGGATCAGGTCAAGATCACCGACGGCACCTCCTGCGGCTTCCCGGCGCCGACGCGCGCTTTCGGCAGGCTCGGCAAGGCGGCGGAGTGAGCGAATGCGGCGGCGCGTGCGGCCGCCGCAAGCTTGACAGATCGATCGTCCGCGAATTATTTTATACTTAAAATAATTGGCGGACAGGTTTTGTCATGAGTGCATCGGCGAAGGTGATCCCCCGCGACTGGCTCGACTGGCCGTTCTTCGAGCCGCGTCACCGCGCCCTGTGCGACCAGCTCGACCGCTTCGTCGGCTCGGGCGTTCTCGACGAGGTCGATCACGGCGACGTCGACACCGCCTGCCGCAAGATCGTGCGTGCGCTTGGTGCCGCAGGCTTGCTCGACAGCGCCGTCGTGGCGCCCGATGCGGATGCCGGCGCGATCGACTCGCGCGCGATCTGCCTGTCGCGCGAGACGCTCGCTTATGCCGACGGTCTGGCCGATTTCGCCTTCGCCATGCAGGGCCTCGGCTCCGGCGCCATCGCGCTCGGCGGCTCGCCGGAGCTGCGCGCCAGTGTCTTGCCGAAGGTGCGCGCCGGCGAATGGCTCGCCGCTTTCGCGTTGTCCGAGAAGGAGGCGGGCTCCGACGTCGCCGCGATGGCCTGCGCGGCGCGGCTGGACGGCGATACCTACGTGCTCGATGGCGAGAAGACCTGGATCTCCAACGGCGGCATCGCCGACGTCTACACGCTGTTCGCCCGCACCGGCGAGGCGCCCGGCGCGCGCGGCATCTCCGCCTTCGTCGTGTTTCCCGATGATCCCGGTTTCTCCGTTGCCGAGCGCATCGAGGTGATCGCACCGCACCCGCTGGCGACGCTCCGCCTGCAGAATTGCCGCATCCCGGCCAGCCGCCGGCTCGGCGCGCCTGGCGGCGGCTTCAAGCTGGCGATGCAGACGCTCGACATCTTCCGCTCATCGGTGGCGGCTGCCGCCCTCGGCTTCGGCCGCCGCGCGCTCGACGAGGCGCAGGCGCACGCCTCGAGCCGGCAGATGTTCGGCGGCGCGCTGGCCGACCTGCAGATGACGCAGGCCGCGTTCGGCGAGATGGCGACCGATACCGACGCCGCGGCGCTGCTGACCTATCGCGCGGCCTGGCGCCGCGACGTCCAGAAGCTGCCGACCACCCGCGAGGCCGCGATGGCCAAGCTCACCGCGACCGAGACCGCGCAACGCGTCATCGACCGCGCCCTGCAGATGTTCGGCGGCCGCGGCGTCCGCAAAGGCGAGATCGTGGAGAGCCTCTACCGCGAGATCCGCGCGCTGCGCATCTACGAAGGCGCGACCGAAGTGCAGAAGCTGATCGTCGCGCGCGAGTTTCTGAAGGCGCGGGCCGGCGTGGTGCGCGGCTGAGACCAGACGCGGGCGAGACCGGAATAGGGCTGGCGCACCCGACACGATTCGAACGTGTGACCTTTGCCTTCGGAGGGCAACGCTCTATCCAGCTGAGCTACGGGTGCGTACGGCCAATCGTTTAGCCGATTGCCTGGGCGACGGCAACGGCCTTGGAT
Organism: Bradyrhizobium sp. SZCCHNRI1009; assembly: GCF_032487575.1. NCBI lineage: Bacteria > Pseudomonadati > Pseudomonadota > Alphaproteobacteria > Hyphomicrobiales > Nitrobacteraceae > Bradyrhizobium > Bradyrhizobium sp. SZCCHNRI1009. The sequence goes on from NZ_JAUEUL010000004.1 coordinate 175,167, forward strand.
GCTCCCGGACCGGGCGGACGGCCGCTCGCGCCGCGAGGCAATTCCGCGGGGTCGCTCGGCCCAGCCGCTCCTGCCGCCCCGCCTTACGCCGGCACGATGGTCTTGCCGATCGGCCACAGTGCCAGCCCGGCGAGCTTCAGATGGGCCCAGGCGAAGGGCAGGCCGATGATGCTCACCGCGAGCACGATTGCGGTCAGGAGGTGGCCGAGCGCCAGCCACCAGCCGGCCAGCACGAACCAGATGATGTTGCCGAGCAGGCCGAGAACGCCGGTTCCGACGTCCTCCATGCCCGTGAGCTCGTCGCGGCGGACCGCGCGCGAGCCGAACGGCAGCAGCGTATAGGCGGCGATGTTGAAGGCGGCGCGGGACCAGGGCAGGCCGACGATCGTGATCGCCATCACGACCGCAGCGACCAGCCACCCGAACGCCATGTAGGCGCCGCCGCACAGGATCCAGAGGATGTTCAGAAGCATGGAAACCGGCTGCATGACGACCTGCCAACTCCGTTGTTGCCGCTCCGGATATAGGAACGCGGCGCCAAGGCCGGTAGCGGGCCAGGCGCCGAAATCTGCGTGGCCTCGCGCCGCAGGCTCGGCCGGGGCGGCCGGCGTTGAGGGTGCCGGAAAGCCGGCTCAGCCGGCGGCCTGCAGGCTCCCTGCCGCCGCGTCCGGAGCGAACAGCTTGCGCAGCTCGGCCGCCGGCTTCGGGGCGCTGAACAGGTAGCCCTGCATCTCGGTGCAGCCGAGCTGGCGCAGTGCCGTCTGCTGCGCTCCGGTTTCGACGCCCTCGGCCGTGGTCGTCATGTTGCTGGCGGCGGCGATGCTGACCACCGCCTGGACGATCGCCGACGAGCTGCCGGCGCCGATGTCGCTGACGAAGCAGCGGTCGATCTTGATCTTGTCGAACGGAAACCGCTTCAGATAGCTCAGCGACGAATAGCCGGTGCCGAAATCGTCGAGCGCGATGCGCACGCCCATGTCGTGCAATTGGTGCAGGATGCCGAGCGCGACGTCGTCGTCGCTGATCAGCACCGCCTCGGTGATCTCGACCTCGAGCCGTTCGGGCGCGAGTCCGGCCGCCGACAGCGCGCCGGCGATCCGCAGCGCCAGGGTCGGCGATTTGAGCTGCACGGGCGAGACGTTCACGGCGATGCGGATGCCGGCGGGCCAATGCGCGGCCTCGGCGCAGGCGGTGCGCAACACCCAGTCGCCGATCTCGTTGATGAGCCCGGTGTCCTCGGCGAGCGGAATGAAGTCGAGCGGCGGCACCATGCCGCGCTCCGGATGACGCCAGCGCAGCAGCGCCTCGCAGCCGGTCATGATGTTCTCGCTGAAGCCGAGCAGCGGCTGGTAGTGCAGCTCGAACTGGCCTTCCGTGATCGCCCGGCGCAGATCCTGCTGCAACTGCAGCCGCGCGCGCGCGTTTTCGTCCATCGACGGTTCGAAGAACCGGAAAGTGCGGCGGCCGCCGGCCTTGGCGGCATACATGGCGAGATCGGCATTCTTGGTCAGCTGGTCGCGCTCGACGCCGTCCTGCGGCGCCAGCGCGATGCCGATGCTGGCATCGGTCGACAATTGGTGACCCAGGCAGCGATAGGGCTCGCGGATGGCCTCGAGAACCTCCTTCACGGCCACGATGACCGCGTCCCGGTCCGCGACGGTGGTCAGCAGCACCGCGAATTCGTCGCCGCCGAGCCGGGCCACCATATCCTCCGGCGCGAGGCAGCCCTCGATGCGGCGCGCGATCGTCTTCAACAGCTCGTCGCCGACATGATGGCCCAGCGAATCGTTGATTCCCTTGAATTCGTCGACGTCGATGTAGAGCAGCGCGAAGAAGGTGCCGTGACGCGCGCGCTCCAGCTCCTCGTCGATGCGCTCCCGGAACAGCACGCGGTTCGGCAGCTCGGTCAATGCGTCGAAATGGGCGAGATGGGCGATCTTCTCGTCGGCCAGCCGCCGCTCCGTGGTGTCCTCGATCACATTGATCAGATAGCGCGGCTCGCGCGCATCGTCGGCGACGGCGATGCGCCGCGACGTGATGTAACGCAATCCCAGCCCCGGACTCTGCCAGGGGTGTTCGGCGAGAAACAGCCCGTCCGACTGCTCCAGAGCCCGGTCGTCGTCCGCGGTCACCTTTTCCGCGACCGATCGCGGCAGCAGGTCGAACGCCGTCTTGCCGACGATCTCCTCGCGCGGCACGCCGAAGCGTTGCTCGGTCGACTGGTTGACCAGCACATAGCGGCGGTCGCGGACGTCCTTGACCATGATGTGCGACGGGATGTGGTCGATGATCTCGCGCAGGAATGCGTAGTTGCGGTCGCGCTCCTGCTCGAGCCTGCGATGTTCGCTGATGTCCTCGATCGTCGTGACCCATCCGCCCGAGGCCAGCGGCTTGTCGATGATGTTGAAGAAGCGGCCGGCTCCGCCCGCCGCGATCATCTGCGACGTGCCGCCTGCCGCGGCTCTGTCGATGATGTCGGCGCAGAGGTCGGTCACGTCGCCGTTGAAGGATCCGCGCGCCTTGCAGTGCGCGATGACTTCGCTGAGATGGGCGCCGGGCCTGATCACGTCCGTGGACAGGCCGAGCAGGTCGATGAAGCGCTGATTGAACATCACGACGCATGCATTCGCGTCGAATGAGATCAGCCCCTGCGTCATGTTGTCCAGCGCAGTCTCGACCCTTTCCTTCTCGGTCTCCAGCTGACGCGTTGCCGCACGCCCCTGCCGCACGATCTGCCGGATCATCAGGCTGAACGTCACGGCGATGACCGCGATCGCAAGCACCGCCGCACCCACGAGCAGCACCATCTGCGATCGCCAGTCCGCGAGCGCGGCGTCGACCGGCCTGTTGGCCGAGATGACGAGCGGGAAGCGCCCGATCCTGGAAGCCGACGCGATCGTCTCCAGGTTGTCGACGGAGCTCGTGAGCAGGGTCGTGCGCAGGCCACTCTCGGCGACGCCCTTCAGCAACTCGTCGTTCCCGATCCTGGCGCCCATCAGGGATTCGGCGTGCGGGTAGTGCGCCAGCACGGCGCCGTCGGAATGGACCAGCATGATCGAAGAGCCCTTCCCGAGGGCCATCGATTCCAGGAACGTCTCGTAAGTGTGCGGATCCACCCGGCGGGTCAGCAAGCCGAGGAATTCCCCGTTCGCGCCGTTCAGGCGATGCGCGACGATGGTCGCCCAGCCGCCGGTGACGCGGCTCATGACCGGCAGGATCACGAAGCTGTCCGGCCGCGATGTCGATTGCAGGTCCTTGAAGTAGGAGCGGTCCGCGACGTTGATGGCCGGCAGCGGGTCGTTGGACGACCAGTTCACGAAATTGCCGTCGACGTCGACGATCGTGAGGTCACCCATATAGGACAGGCCATTGACCTGAGAGCGCAGCATCTCGCTGATCTCGGGCTTTGCCATCTCGGCCCGGAATGCCTCCGGCGAAGCGATCGACGCGAGCTGCATGCGGCCGATCGCGTGCGATACCGCGGTCTCCGCATCTTCGAACTGCTGCGCGAAATGCCGGCTCAACAGCAGCACGGTGTTCTCGAGTTCGCGCTCGTTGTTGGCGATCGCACGCGCCCGAAAGCCGCTGGCCATGACGATCGTCCCGATGACGATGGCTGCGATGAGAAGCGCTCCGCACGCAATCAGCCATGGCACCGGACCGCGCCAGAGGGACGTGCCAATCCGTTCCGGCTCGCTACCGGTCCCTGACGTATCTGCTGCGCCTTGCATGCCTTGATCGACCCGGGAGGAAATGACTTGTTGCAAGCCAGCTTGATAACAAGGCACTGGTGCCGGACCGGTTAGGAAATGCGGTTAGCCGTCGCTTAAGGCGCGCGCCGAAACTTCGCGGCAAACGATAATTTCTGCATGCGAATACCGTGCGGCAGAGGCTGCGGCGGCGCCGTTGCGCAGAATTTTAAGGGTACTTGCAGCTCAGCGCGCCGCACCCGGCCTGTTGCGGAGGCGGCCGACGACGCCGGTCGGAAAGAAATAGACGCTGGCGATGAACAAGAGGCCGAGCCACAGCAGCCAGCGGTCGGGGTGCAGCAGGCCGGGCAGCAGCGGCAATCCGGCGTCAGCAGCCGCGGTCGAAGCGATCCCCATCAGAGCCTGCAGGTAATTCTGCGCCAGGATGAAGATCGCAGCTCCGATGATGGCGCCGTAGATGGTGCCCATGCCGCCGATCACGACCATCAGCAGGATGTCGAGCATGATCGAGAACGCCAGCGACGTGTCGGGCCCGGCATAGCGCAGCCACAGCGCGTTCAACATGCCGGCGCAGGCGGCGATCACCGCGGCGATGCAGTTGGCGTAGGTGAGATGGAAGACGGTGCGATAGCCGAGCGCCTCGGCGCGGAAACGGTTCTCGCGGATCGCCTGCAGCACGCGGCCGAATGGCGAGTTGACGACGCGCAGCAGCGCCAGGATCATCAGCGCGCAGGCCGACAGCACCAGGTAATAGGTCAGAATGCGGCCGTTGATCGGAAAGCCGAACCAGTCCTTGCCGATGAACGCGGTGCTCGGGCGCAACAGCTCGGGCAGCTGGAAGCTGCGGCCGTCCTCTCCGCCCGTCAGCCACGACAATTGCGACGCCAGTACCAGGAACGCGGAAGCGATGGCGAGCGTGATCGTCGCAAAGAAGATCGCCTCGACGCGCAGCGAGAACAGCCCGATCGCGAGCGCGAGCAGCAAAGCGAGCGGCAGCCCGGCGGCGACGGCGACCGCCACCGAGGTCCAGTTTGGGCCGAGGCCGTAGAGCGCGATGGCGATCGCGTAGGAGCCGATGCCGTAGAACATCGTATGCGCGAACGAGACCGAGCCTGTATAGCCGAGCAGGAGATCGTAGGACGCGACCAGCGCCGCGAAGATGCAGATCTTGGCGGCGACGTTGAGCGCCTTGGCGCCGGGGAAGATGAAGGGCGTCGCCAGCAGCGCCAGAATGATGACGACGAGCAGGATCGACAGCGCACGGCTGCGGGGCGGATCGCCGGACAGGATCATCATCGGCTGGTCACCGCATAGAGACCGCGCGGCCGCCACATCAGCACAGCGACCATCAGCAGGATGTTGGAGACGAGGGCGAGCTTGGGCACCAGGAAGCCGCCATAGTTGGCGACCATCGCAACCAGGATCGCGCCGATGAAGCAGCCGGTGATCGAGCCGAGCCCGCCGATGATCACGACGATGAACACCAGCACGGTGAGCTCGTCGCCGAGCGAGGCGTGCACCTGCTCGCGATACAGCCCCCACATCACGCCGCCGAGCCCGGCCAGCGCCGATCCCGTCATGAAGACGCCGAGGAACAGGCGACGGATGCGATAGCCGAGCGCCTCGACCATCTCGCGGTTCTCGACGCCGGCGCGGATCAGGAGACCGAGCTTGGTGCGGTTCAGCACCAGCTCGATGGCGACGAAGATCGCCAGGCCGACCAGCATGGCCAGCAGCCGGTATTTCGAGATCGCGACGTCGCCGATGATGAAGGAGCCACGGAATGCGTTGGGTAGCGGCAGCGGAATGATCTGCGGACCGAACAGCGCATACAGCGTCTGCTCGGCGACGATGAGCCCGCCGGTGGTCATCAGGATCTGCTTGAGGTGCTGGCCGTAGACCGGCAGCACCAGCACGCGCTCGACGACGAGGCCGAGCGCGCCGGTGACGCCCATCGACAGCAGCGCTGCGGGGACGAGGACGGCGAGGTTGGTCAGCAGTGAGTCGGACTGGGCCCAGCTCGCCAGCGGCAGCAGCACCAGCGTCGCGACATAGGCGCCGACGGCGATGAAGGCGCCATGGCCGAAATTGAGCACGTCCATCAGCCCGAAGACGAGCGTCAGGCCGGACGCCATGATGAAGATCATCATGCCCATCGCCAGGCTGGCGACCGTCAGGGTCACCCAGGAGCTCGTCGATCCCACCAGCGGGATCATCAGCAGCGCCAGCACCACCGGCAGCAGCAGGGGCGCAATGTCGCGCTTCGGTTTCGGCAGTGCCTCGGTCGCAGCGATCTCGCTCATTGATGCGCCTCCAGGCTGAGGCCGAGCAGGCGCTCCTGCAGCGGCACGTCGGCCGCGAGCGCGGCCATCTCGCCGCGATGGACGATGGTGCCGTTGTCCATCACCAGTACCTGGTCGCCGAGCTCGCGCGCGGCGTGGAAATTCTGCTCGACCAGCAGGATCGTGGCGCCACGGCGCTTGATCTCCTTGAGGCATTCGATCAGCGACACCACGATCGCCGGCGCCAGGCCCTTGGTCGGCTCGTCGATCAGCAGCAGCTTGCGCGGCTCGACGATCGCGCGCGCAATCGACAGCATTTGCTTCTGGCCGCCGGACAGGCTGCCTGCACGAGACAGCCAGAACTTCTTCAGGGCAGGGAAGAAGCCGAAGATCCAGGCGAGCTGGGCATCGTCGAGCGGGCCGTTGCGCGCCGCGAGCACCAGGTTCTCCTTGACGGTGAGGTCCGAGAACACCGCCATGCTCTCGGGTACGTAGCCGACGCCGCGCTGGGCGATGTCGGGCGTCGCCAGTTTTTCGATCGGTTCGCCGGCCAGCGCGATCGTTCCATTCCTAGCCTGCCACAGCCCCATGATGGTGCGCAGCGTCGTGGTCTTGCCCGCGCCATTGCGGCCGAGCAGCATCGTGGTCTGCCCCTCCGGCACTTCGAAATCCACGCCCTGCAGGATGTGATAACGCCCGATATAGGTCTCGACGGCAGACAGCGTCAGTAGCTTGCTCATGCCGCGCTCCGCGGGGCGACGCCCAGATAGGCTTCCTGCACGATCGGCGAGGCGATCACCTCCGCGGGCTTTCCGTCGGCCACCAGCTGGCCGTTATGCAGCACGATGATGCGGTCGGCGAGCGAGCGCACGACGTCCATCTTGTGCTCGACGAGCAGGATGATCTTGCTCTTGTCCTGCTTGAGCCTGCCGATCAGGTCGAGCACGACCGGCACCTCGTCGATGCTCATGCCCGCCGTCGGCTCGTCGAACATGAAAACCTTCGGCTCCAGCGCCATCATCAGCGCGACTTCGAGCTTGCGCTGGTCGCCATGCGACAGCGTCGTTGCGGTGACGCTGCGGCGGCCGCCGAGCGCGACCTGGTCGAGGATCGCGTCCGCTCGCGCAATCAGGTCGCGTCGCGCCATCCAGGGGCGGAGCAGGTCATAGTGCACGCCGCTCTGTGCCTGCACAGCGAGCCGCACGTTCTCCTCGACGCTGAGATTGGGAAAGAGGTTGGTGAGCTGGAACGCGCGTCCCAAGCCGGCGCGGGTGCGCAGGGGTGCCGAGAGACTGGTGATGTCGCGGCCGTCGAACAGGATGGAGCCCGAGGAGGCCGTCAGCTGGCCGGAGATCAGGTTGAAATAGGTGGTCTTGCCGGCCCCGTTGGGGCCGACGATGGCGGTCAGCTCGCCCGGCCTGAAGCTGCAGCTGACGCTGTTGACCGCGACATGACCGCCGAAACGGATGGTGAGGTCGCGGGTTTCGAGGGTAAGGGCCATGTCGCCAGCTTGTCAGTGCCAGTAAGAACGTGCCCGGCGCGAGGGCCGGGCACGCAATTCATCATCTCAGCGCTTGTTGCGGATTGGCACCGCCATCTCGTCGATCTTGATCTCTCGCACCGGCTCGTTGACGGCCCAGGCGAGGTTCGGATCGACCTTGACGCGGAAGTGATACATGCTTTGCAGCGCCTGGTGATCTTCTTTCCGGAAGATCATCTTGCCCTTCGGCGTATCGAACTCCATGCCCTCCATCGCCGCGATCAGCTTCTCGGTGTCGGTCGACTTGGCCTTGGTGACGGCGGTGACGACGGCCATCGCGGCCGAGAAGCCGCCAGCGGTGAAGAAGTCCGGCGGCGCGTTGAAGCGCTTCTGGTGCTCGGCCACCAGCCAGTCGTTCACGGGGTTCTTGGGAATGTCATAATAGTAATAGGTGGCGCCTTCCATGCCCGGCAGCCGCTTGTAGGCGGCAAGCGCCGGCAGGATGTTGCCGCCGGTCGACAGCTCGATGCCGTAGCGCTTCGGATCCATGTCCTGCAGCTTTGTCAGTGGATCGCCAGCGCCGGCCCAGATCACCCAGATGATCTTCTTGCCGGGCTTGTCCTTCAGCGCATCGAACAGGCGCTGACCGACGGCAGTGAAGTCGGTGGTGCTGGTCGGCACATATTCCTCGGCCCCCAGCGTCGCGCCGGTCTTGGCCAGCGCCTCCTTGAAGGCGGCGACGCCGTCGCGTCCGAAAGCATAGTCCTGCGCCAGCGTGGCGACCGTGACGCCCGGCTTGCCGATCGCGACCGCGTTGGAGATCGCATCCTGCGACGAGTTGCGGCCGGTGCGGAAGATGTAGCGGTTCCACTTCTCGCCCGTGATCTGGTCGGCGACCGCCGGCTCGACGATCAGGATCTTCTTGTTCTCCTCGGCGACCGGCAAGTCCGCGAGCGCCGCGGCGGAGGAGGTCGTGCCGATCGCGATGTCGGCGCCGTCATCCTGATAGGCTTCGGACAGTGCGGCCTTCGACAAATCGGGCTTGCCCTGGTCGTCCTTGGTGATGATGACGATCTTGCGACCGTCGATCATGTTGGTGCCCTTGGTGGCATATTCGAAGCCGAGGCGGAGACCCGCTTCGGTCTGCTTGGCGTAGGCCTCGAGCGGGCCGGTCTTGCCGTAGATGAGAGCGATTTTCAGATCGTCGGCCTGGGCAGCGGTGGCCAGCAGGGCGGCAGTCAATGATGAAACAATACCTTTGAGAATATGTGACGTCTTCACGAGCCTTCCTCCCAGCTACCGGCGGCTGTTGCCTGCAACTGATAGTGTGCAGGCTCAGCCTGGGTCAAGGCGCTTTCAGCGTCAGCCGGTGACGCTCATATTTTGTGCTGAAGGGCTCCGTCCTCCGAGAGGTCAACGCCGATAGCGGCTGCTGCGCGCATAGGCCTGGCGATTTTCCTGCACAGGGCGACTGGCGAGACTGATGCGCGCTTCGCTTGCAAGCGGGGCCGCCGGCTTCAGCTCTTCCAGGAAGATCGGACGCGAGAAGTAGTAGCCCTGCGCATAGCGGATCTTGGTCGCGGCCTGCAGATAGGCGAGCTCCTCGAACGACTCGATGCCCTCCGCGATCACCGTCATGCCCAGCGCCTCGCTCAGGGATTCGATCGCGCGCAGGATGCCCTGGCTGCGCGGCCGCTTATGAATGTCGGTGATGAAGGAGCGGTCGATCTTGATCTCGTCCGCCGTGATGTCGGCGAGCGCCGACAGCGACGAATAGCCGATGCCGAAATCGTCGATCGAGATGCCGACGCCGATCCCGCGCAGCAGCGGCACGATCTCATCCTGGAAATGGCTGCGGGTCACGAACGCGTCCTCGGTGACCTCGATCATGAACCGCTTGGGAAAGCCGGTCGCCGCGATCGCCAGCGCGAAGGGCTGCATGAATTCCGGATTCGACGCCTGTTTCGCCGCGACGTTGATGCTGATCGTCGCGTCCGGTCCAAACGCGTCGTTGATCAGATCGATCGATTTGACGATCTCGTCCAGCACGAGATGGGCGAGCTCGTCGATCAGGCCGAGCTCGACGGCGAGATTGATGAAGGAGCCTGGCGCCTGGATCACGCCTTCATTGTCGCGCAGCCGTACCAGCGCCTCGATGCCCTTGATCTCCTCGGTGCGGATGTCGACCTTGGCCTGGAACGCGCAGCAGAAGCGCTTTTCCAGGATCGCGAGCCGCAGCGACTGCTCGACCTTCATGCGCGCCAGCGCCTCGTGCTCCATCGCGCTGGAGAAGAAGGCAAGCGTGCCCTTGCCGCTGTTCTTGACGCGGTACATCGCCAGATCCGCGTTCTGGCGCAGCACGTCGTAGCTTGCGCCATGCTCGGGAAACAGGCTGACTCCGACGGACGCGGAGGCGAACACCTCCGCGCCGTCGATGAAGAAGGGCGCGTTCAGGCGGTCCAGCATCTCGTGCAGGAATTCGGCGACCTCCTCGGCGCGCTCGATCGGATGCAGCAGCAGCAGGAACTCGTCGCCGCTGATGCGCGACAGCAGGTCCGACTCGCGCAGGTCGCGGCTGATGCGCTTGGCGAGCTCGACCAGCAGCGCATCGCCGGTGGCGTGGCCGTAATAGTCGTTGATGTACTTGAAATTATCGAGGTCGAGAAAGGCGAGCGCGAAGCGTCCGTCGACGCGGCCGCGCCGGACCAGGAGGTCGGCGCGATGCTCGACCACGCGGCGCATCGGCAGGCCGGTCAACTCGTCATAATAGGCGGCGCGAAACAGCTGGTCCTCGAACTCCTTCTGCTCGCTGATGTCGGCCGAGCTGGAAATGAGGACGCTCTGGTCGCCGATGCGAACCGGCCGATGCGCTGTCAGCAGGGTCTGCCCGCCGCGCTCGCCTGCCACCTTTTCCTCGCCGATCACCGTTCGTCCCCGGCCAAGGATCTCGCGGCAGGCCGTGCGCCTGTTGTGGAGATGCGGCGCCGAGAGGCCGTCGATGCTGTTGGCGGCGGCGCCGAGCTGGACGGCGGCCGTATCGTTGACCAGCAGAAAGCGACCGTGCTCGTCCTGGACCGTGACGCCCGAGGGAAGCTGGCTGAGGACGGTGCGCAGGAAGCGCAACTCGGCCTCGGTCGAGCCCAGCCCCTCGTTCGGTCCGGGAGAAAAGTTGAATCGGTCGCTGCTGTACATGCGCCGATTGTGCAAAGTTCCCGCTTCATTTTAGTTAAGCGCTACGTAGAAACCCGGAACGCGCGCGCCAAGTCTTGGAAAGAACGGAGCTTTGTGCCGCGGCGTCATTAACCGTTCCTGAATCGGACGAACGACGCGACCGGACCCATGCGGCGAAAGTCGCAGGCAGGAATGGCCGCCCGGCGGCCAATTCAGTTCGGTGGCACGCGACACTGCAAGGTGCAGTGAAGGCCGGATTCGAGAAAGCTGGTCTCGGTCCTGCCGTCGAACGACGACAACGCGGCCTTGAGCAATTTGCTCCCGAAACCGGGCATGCCGACCGGACCGATCGGCGGACCCGCGGCCTCGTCCCAGGTCAGATGGAGCCGGTCCTCCTGCATCGTCCATGACACCTGAAGGAAGCCGCGCGGCGAGGCGAAGGCGCCGTATTTGCCGGCATTGGTCGCCAGCTCGTGGAAGATCAAAGCGAGGCTGACGGCCAGCTTGGCGGGCAGGAACAGCGGCGGGCCGTGGAGCTCGAAGCGGACTTGGCCATAAGGCCCGAGCTCCGACACCAGCAGGTCCTTGAGGTCGCAGCCCTGTCCTTCGGCGCGCGCGACCAAATCGTCGGCGGTCGCGAGCGCGCGGATGCGCTGGTCGATGCGGCTCCACACCTCCGGCTGGTCGTACAGCACCTGATGCAGCACGGCGTGAATGGTCGAGGTCTTGTTCTTGAGGCGGTGATGCAGCTCGTCGACCAGGAGCTTGCGATACTGCTCCTCCTCGGTGAGCCGCCGGGCGATCTCGCGCTGCTTGCCGGCCAGCCGCCGGTAGTGATCGACGCCCCAGATCACCAGCAGCGCCACGACCATATACATCGCCATCAGCGCGAGCCGGGCGCCATCCGCCGGACCGCCGCCAAAATCGAGCGTCAGGCCGAGCGCTGCGCCTGCGATCGCCGTCGCCAGGCCGACGCCCGATCCGCCCATCGCGGTGGCGAAGAAGACGGCCGGCATGTAGGGCGTGAAGAACACGTCGGGCCGCAGATGCGCCATGCCGTAGCGGATCGCCGTGGCTGCGAGCAGGCACATCGCGGCAAACATGCAGCTCCATGTCAGGGAAGGCTGCTGCTCGCCGCGCCAGATCCGCTTGATGTCGTCGATGAGTCGCGTCATGGACATCCATGAGCCTCAACTGCGCAACCAAATTAAGGCCGACGTGGCGGTAATTTGTCCGGTTGATGGAAGCCGTCTTGCGTGTGTTGCCGTTTGGCGCGCACGATGACGGTTCCGCGGCGGAACTCGGGCGCTTATTATTCCGCCGCCAAGAACGAGCACGTAGCAGCAACGCAAGGAGTAGGGAATGGGACGGTTGGAGGGCAAGGTCGCCGTGATCACGGGCGCGACCAGCGGCATCGGCCTGCGCACGGCGGAAATCTTCGTGGCCGAGGGTGCGAAGGTCGTCGTCGCTGGCCGGCGCAGCGCGGAGGGCGAGGCGCTGGCGAGCCGGCTCGGAGCGAGCTGTGTGTTCCGGCAGACCGACGTCACGGTCGACGCGCAGATGCGGGCATTGATCGATGGCGCGGTCGAGCGCTTCGGCCGGCTCGATTGCGTGTTCAACAATGCCGGCGGTCCGGCGCAGACCGGCGGCATCGAAGGCCTCGACGCCGATCGCTTCGACCAAGCCATGGCGGTACTGGTGCGCAGCGTCATGCTGGGCATGAAATACGCCGCGCCCCACATGAAGCGGCAGGGTGCCGGCAGCATCATCAACAACGGCTCGATCGCCGGCCGGCTCGCCGGCTTCTCCACCTCGGTGGTCTACAGCACGGCGAAGGCGGCGGTGATCCATCTGACGAAATGCGTGGCGATGGAGCTTGGCGAATCCGGCGTGCGCGTCAACTCGATCTCGCCCGGACTGATCGCGACCGGCATCTTCGGCAAGGCGCTCGGACTGTCGACCGAGGCGGCCGAGAAGACGCCGGAGACGATCCGCAACGCCTATGCCACGGCGCAGCCGATCCCGCGCGCTGGCCTGCCCGACGACATCGCGCATGCCGCGGTGTTCCTCGCCAGCGACGAATCCAGCTTCATCAACGGCCATGATCTCGTCATCGACGGCGCCATCACCGGCGGCCGCAACTGGAGCCAGCAGCAGCAAGGCTATCAGGCGATGCGCAAGCTGCTCGGGGACGCAGTGGAGTAGGGGATGGTGAAGTATACACTTCGTCATGCCCGGGCCTGGCCCGCCTGCGCGGCCGAAGCCGCTTCGGCGCGGCGAAGGCCCGGGCATCCACGTCTCTCCGTCCGCGGATTGCAGGATGGATGGCCGGGACAAGCCCACGGCTGTCCGGTTCAGCTTCCGCATATTGCGAGGCTCAACTGTTGTGGGTTTTTGGCAAGTTGGGGTGGCCCCGTGAGCAATTGATCGATGGGGCGGCGATGCATGAGGTTGGTGCGGACCAATCTGGCAAAGACCAAGGGGCTTTGGATTGCCTTCTGAAGGTCTTGCGCGAGGCGAAGCAAGAGGAAGGCGATCAGGGCAACGGCGATCTGGATACGAACGGCGTTCTCAGAAGTCCCGAGGAACCTGGTGATCTTGAGGGTCTGCTTGACCCAACGAAAGAACAACTCGATGGCCCAGCGGCGACGATAGAGGTCGGCGATCTCTTGAGCGCTGGCATCGAGGTCGTTCGACAGGATGCGCAGGATCTTTCCCGTTTCCAAGGTGACGCGCACTTCGCGCACCGCAGTCTGCATTGGATTGCGGCGGCTGTAGGCTTGGCGTTGTGGAAGGAAGCCGATGCGGTCGGAGAGGATGTTGCCATCCGCGATGACAGGCAACTCCTCCACGACCCGCAGCGGCGTATTGGATTTGAACCGGGTCACGATTCGACAACCGGCGGCGTCCAGTTGAGCCCACCAAGCATATTCATAATAGCCGAGATCGAAGACGTAGGTTGCTCCCGGCTCGATGGGCATCTGATGCGCTGCAGTATTGTCGTTGACGTTGGCTCCGCTGATTGCCGCATAAATCGGCCGGTCGGCGTCGGCATCATAGATCACATGCACCTTGGCACCGCAGACACCGGTAGAGAACCGTGCCCAGCCAGCGCTGGCTTCTGTCAGCCGTACGCTGGTCGAATCAATCAAATACGTCGTCTCGGCAAGCTTGCGGCGTAACCGGCGATGGGCCTGCTTCATCATGATGGCCAACAGGGCGGCAAACATCTCCGCAGGCCGATTCATATTGGCGTCCGCGAAAGTCGAGCGGCGGACAGGGCCCCCACCCAGGTGATAAAGCCGCGCGGTGTGGCTCGACAGCCCGGTGACAATCTCACGCAGACTGGAAGCCCCCGAAAGCTGACCGTACAGCAGCGCCACAAATTGGTCTTTGGTGGAAAGCCGTCGAATCCGCGCGTCCGTGCCATGCTCGTCCACAAGCGCCTCGAAGCGATGCCAGGGGACCAACTTCAGAATGTCTCGGAATACTGTATTCTGATGCGGCATGGCGGGACCTTCCTGGTGTGTCTCGAACATTTGGCGATGCTCAAGACCGCAGAAGAATCCACGCCATGCACCATGTCCAGTCTGTCTTGAACCGGACAGCCGTGGGACAAGCCCGGCCATGACGAGGAGGAACGAGTCCGCGACAAACCGAGATCCTTGGCGCGTTTGCTGCATCTATGCGGACCGATCACACCGCCTTCAACATCACCTTCAGACCGTCGCGCGGTTTCGGGATCGGCCAGACCTGCCAGTTCGGCTGATAGCCGGGGGCGAACGAGACCTCGAGGTTGGCGAGGAAGTGCCGCGCGAAGCACTTCACCTGCATGTAGGCGAAGTGCAGGCCGAGGCACATGTGCGCGCCGCCGCCGAACGGCACCCAGGCGAAGCGGTGGCGGCCGCGCTGGGCCTCGTCGGTGAAGCGCATCGGGTCGAACCGCTCCGGCTCCGGCCAGATCTCCGGCATGTGATGGGTGTACATCGGGTTGATGCCGACGCCGGTGCCGGCGGGAATCGCGTAGCCCTTGAAGGTAAAATCCCGGATCGGCCGGCGCGGCAGCGACGGCACCGGCGGCATCAGCCGCAGGGTCTCCTGGAACGCCATCTCGGTCAGCTTCATCTTCTCCAGATGCTCCGAGGTCATCGGTTCGTCCTTGGCGAGGCCGAGGCTGGCGACCTCCTCGCGCAGCCTCTGCTGCCACTGCGGATGCGCGGCGAGCTGGGCGATGAAGGAGGTCAGCGACGAGGTCAGCGTGTCGTGCGCCGCCATCATCAGGAAGCTCATGTGGTCGACGATGTCCTGTGTCGACAGCAGGGCGCCGTGGTCGTCGGTGGCGCGGCACAGATGCGAGAACAGGTCGTCGCCATCGCCTTTCGCGCGGCGCAGCGGGATCTGCTCGGAGAAATAGGCGACGATGCGCTGGCGACCCTTGACGCCGCGCGCCATCTGCGTGCCCGGCAGCGGCCGCCGGATCGGCGCCACCGAGGCTGCGACCATGTCGACGAAGGCGCGGTTGATGGCGTCGACCTCCGGTCCGATCTCGGTGCCGAGGAAGGACGTCGCGGCGAGGTCGAGCGTGAGCTGCTTGATCGCCGGATAGAACAGCATCTCGCCCGGATTTGCCTTCCACTGCGCGATGCGCGCGGCGATGCCGCGGTCGAGGCCGGCGAGATAGGACTTCATCGGCCCGGCCTTGAAGGCGACCGACAGCGCCTTGCGGTGCATGCGGTGCTCGTCGAAATCGAGCAGCATCAGGCCGCGCGGAAACAGCAAATTGAGGATGTGGCCCCAGCCATGCGCCGAGGAGAACAGCTTGGCCTGGTCGAACAGCACCAGCTCGTTGGCTTCGGGGCCGAGCAGCACGACGTTGACGTCGCCGAACATGTGGGTGCGGTAGACGGGGCCATACTTCCTGGCGTTACGCTCGACGTGACCCTTGGGGTCGGCGAGGGTCTCGAACGTCTTGCCGATGATCGGCCAGCCTTCGTCGCCCGGAATATGGGTCAGCGAGTTGCGCCGCGGCGAGGTCAGGCGGAACGATGGCGTGGCCACACTTTGCATCGACATCAAGGAGGCTCCGTTTTCGGATCGGCGGGGCGCGGCGATGCGCCGGCACATCATTGAAGGGCGGTTGCAGCCATCATGCAATACGCTGCGTTATTTCGTCTCGGTGTAGTTGTGCTGCATCGCACGCGTTCGCGATCTCGCGACGCGCTTCATGCGTCCGAGTCCTGCTGGACTTGCTGCCCTCCTTGGGAAGAGGGCACGGGGAATGCCGGGCGCTGGCCGCACCCATGGCCCGCCTGCAGAAAAAAATGCAGGCGGCAGGTACCACAGGTTCAGCCGAGGCATCCCGGCATTCCCCGCGCGATGGTTTTGACGGCTGCTTCGCGATCTCCCCGGTGCGCCGGGCTTGTTGGCCACCGTGCGCGCAACGCGCTTGCGCGCGTTACGCGGGACACCAGCATCGGGGTGCCAGGACCACGCGACTTGACCGTGCGCATCTCTGCTGTTCGTCGGCGCGGGATCACCGCACGCTGCAACATCGACGCGCCCACCGCATCCCGCCTCAACGTTCGTGACGACCGCGAAGCGCCCCTCTGATCGAGACGGGACGACGTGACGATATGCGAGATTCGGAAAAACGAAAGCAGAATATTTTTGCGCGCGGGACTGGACAGGGGTGATGTGATTGAGCTGGTTCGTGAAATGAGTTTTTCGGCGCGCATCGCCTTATGGTGATGAGCCTGCGACCGGCAGGCCGTCGCGGTGCGGCTTCGCGTTCTCAAAGGCGCTTTGCTGGAAGCGATTTGCCCGTCGGCCCGGACGGGCGCCATTATTTACTGCTGTCGCTCGCGAGTGATGCCGCGATATCGGCGGTCTATCGACGCAGGATCAGCGGATCATCTTTCGAGGCGAGCAAGCAGAAGCCGCCACGCGTTCCGATCTGGACGTCGAGACCGTCAGCCGCCCGATTTGTTGATCTTCTTCACCTTGGCGTCGGTTGCCTCGATCGAGGCGGCCAGCTCCAGGATCGCCTTTGCCAGGAGATCGGCGGCCTCCTTGGGATCCTGCGACCGTTCGGCGCGCAGCGCGTAGTTCCTGGCTGACGAGAGTGACATTGGCGAGCTTTCCCACGGAAAAGCCCGCCGGGTCGAGACGGCGGGCAGTGAGGTGTCCTACTCGCGAGAGGTAGCAGGTCCGGGTTAAGAAAATTTTCGTGACGCTCGCTGCGCCGGTGTCCGCCATGCGGTCGCTGGCGCCCCATCTCCGGGAGATCAGACTGTGGGACCAAGAGCCGGCAAGTCATAGGTTGATATCGCCGCCGATGACGCCGCCCTGGGGGCAAAGGCGATCCGTCGATCGCTCCACGGGCCCGCTTGCAGTGGCGCCGTGCCCACGATCTTGCTGAGGAGCTCTTAGATCAATAGTCGGCACGCAGCCGCCTGCGGCGGCAGCTTTGCCCACCCTGCATTCCTCACCCCCGACCGCGCCTCAGAACTTGTAGGCGAGTCCCACTGTCGCGGTGTGAGTGCGCGTCGTAACGTGCGCGGTGAAGCGGTCGTCGAAGCCGACCCCGACGCCGCCCGCGACGAAGAAGGGCTGAGTCCAGGTGCCGAAATCGGCGTAGCGGTAGTCAGCGCGCACGATCCAGTGGCCGCCGATCATGTGCTCGACGCCGCCGCCGACGGTCCAGCCGACCCTGGTCGATGCCTGGGTCTCGTTGTGCGGATTGCCGAAGCAGAAGGCGTTGCCCGGAACGACGGTGCAGTTGGCGTTCAGCTCGAGGCGCTGCCACGCCACGCCGCCGCTGCCATAGACGAGCGTGTCCGGTGCAACCAGATAGCCGAGCCGGGCGCGTACGCTGCCGTCCCACGTCTCCTTCACGGAGCCGGTGGGAAGGCCGACCAGCGGCGCGCCGAAGAACAGCCCGGTGGTTCCCGGCAGGGGATTCGCGGTCGTCTTGTTGTCGGCCCATCCAAGGTCGCCCTCGAGTCCTGCGACCCATGACGGGGCGAACTGCCAGTTGACGCCGAGGTAGCCCCCGATCCTGGCCGCCACGCTGTCCATGGCGCCGCCGGTGCCGGCCGTCGGCACGAACACGCCGGCCCCGAAGTTCGGCGAGATGTCGCTGGTCCGCCAATCATTGTCGGCCCAGCGGGCGCCGATCGACACGCCGGCATAAACGCCGGTCCACGACGGCGCGGCGACAACCGGCGATGCCTTCACGGGCAGGTCGGCCGCCAGCGCTGACCTCGCGAGGACAATGCTCGCCAACGCGGCCGCAATCCCGGCCACTCCAGATTTCGTCATGCTTTGCCCCAGCGCGCGACGTCGATTCGACATGGTTGCGGCACCATCGCCGGTTGCATCGAACGCGGCAATTGCATCGCGATTGGCTGGATCAAAAAGTTCATGGTGTTGCTGGCGGGATACGTCGCCTGGTTGAGGCGGCGCTCGACGAGATGGCACCGAGTCGGCATCCATGACCATACGATCGCTGCGAGCCTGCTCCGGCTGGCCGCACGTCATCAGGTCTGCCTCGCCCCAGGCGGCCCCCGCGTCCCCTTCACCCGTAAATCCACGGAGCCGAATGTTTACCTCGCGGCCATCGGCGGCATCTAGCAACGGCCTGACTTGACGTCGGGTCAACGTGCGACGAGGGCAAGGGCATGAGCAATCAGTTGCTGGTGATCGAGGATGCCGAGGTGCATCTCTCGATTCTGCGCAAGATCGCCGCGCAGTGCGGCTACGAGGCGACCTGCGTGACGTCGGTCGAGGCGGCGGCCGATCTGCTGCGCCGGCGGACCTTCGACTGCATCACGCTGGATCTGTCGCTCGGCGATCGCTGCGGCGCCGACATCCTGCTGCTGCTCAACGAGCTGAAATCGCGCACGCCGGTGATCTTCATCAGCGGCGCCGAGGACGCCACGCGCGACGAGCACGTTCGCCTTGGGACCGTGCTCGGGCTCGTGGTCTATCCGCAATTCCAGAAGCCCGTCGACCTGCCGGCGCTGCGCGAGACGCTGAAGCAGATCGCGACGCTCGCTGAGTGCGAGAGGCTGGTCGCGGCGGTGAGGTAGCCGTGCGTAGGGCGGATTAGCGCAGCGTAATCCGCCGACAATTACGGGCCTTCTCGATTTGTGCGTCTCAGCGGCTTCATGGATCCGACTACGCCGGATGTGGCGGATTACGCTGCGCTAATCCGCCCTACACTCTCATCCCCTCCGCTTCGCCGCTTCCTGCAGATCCGGCGCATTCACCGCGGGAATCGCGATGCGGCCGGGTCCGGTCTGCGACAGCGCCGCGGCGGCCTTGTCGTTGTCCATGATCTTGGCCATCACGGCCTGTCCCGCGCGCTCGAAGATGTCGCGGTTCTCGATGACAAATTTCTGCGAGCGGCGCAGGCCGTCGACGTAGCCGTTGATCTCCGGCACGACATAGCGCGCGACCATGTCCCAGCTGCGGCGCGTGTTCTCCGGATTGGCCCAGTCGTGCACGAAGCCGATGATGTGGCCGACACCGCCCGACACCTGCATCAGGTTCTTGATCGTCTTGACGAGATCGTCGGGCGTGCCGATCGTCGACGCCGCGCCCTCGACGAAGGCGGTCTTGTCGACAGCCTCGTCCGGCGAGGCGAATGGTTTCAAACCCGGCCGCATCAGGGTGCCGACCGTATATTCGTTGTGCCAGCGCATCAGCCCGGGGCCGGCCTCGCGGCGCGCCTGCTCGCGCGTCTCGGCGATGTGCCACGACAGCAGCACGCGCCAATTGGCGCGGCTCACATTGGTGCCGTGCTTCTTCGCCGCGTCCTCGGCGAACTCCCATTGCTGCGGCAGCGCCATCAGGCCCTGCGTCGACATCGAGCCGAGCGAGATGATGCCGATGCCGTATTTGCCTGCGAGCGTCATGCCGGACGGCGAGATCTGCGACGCCACGACGAACGGCATTTCCTCCTGCAAGGGCAGGATCTGCAAGGCCGCGTCGTTCATCGTGAACCAGTCGCTCTTGGCGGTGACGCGCTCGCCGTTGAACAGGCGGCGGATGACCGCGATCGCCTCGTCCTGACGGTCACGCTGCGTCATCGGATCGATGCCGAGCGTGTGGGCATCGGAGGCGAGCGCGCCCGGCCCCGAGCCGAAGATGGCGCGGCCGCCGGTCATGTGATCGAGCTGCACCATGCGCTGCGCGACGTTGTAGGGATGATGGTAGGGGAGCGAGATGACGCCGGTGCCGAGCCTGATGCGCTTGGTGCGCTCGCCGGCAGCAGCGAGAAACATCTCGGGCGAGGCGATCGTCTCCCATCCGCTGGAATGATGCTCGCCGCACCAGAACTCGTCATAGCCGAGCTCGTCGAGCTGCGAGACCAGATCGAGGTCGCGGCGGAATTGCAGCATCGGATGCTCGCCGATCGGATGATGCGGAGCGAGGAACGCGCCGAATTTGAGCCGCGCCATGTGTTTTCTCCCAGGCGGAATTCGTTGTTGCTTACCAATCAGGCTAATTGGCGCCTCGGTGCGAGGCAATCATCTTGCCGCGCGGGACGACCGGTGCATGGCTGCCATTTGTTTGTTTACTGATCACCGATCGGTGCTCACACTCGGCGCGGGGTTGTCGATTCGTTGACCTGTGGCTGCAATGGCGACATGCCGAACGCGGTCACTGCCTTTCCGGGTTGCGTCGCGTGTCGTTTTCACGCTTGCGGCGATCGAACGTTTCGTCGGTTCGCATTTCGGTGATTGCTGCGTGAAGAGCCGCGTCGGCGTGGCATTTAGATCGCAGCAAGAGCGAAATTCGCAATCAAATTGCCGAGCTCCGCAATCTCGCGGGCTTTTTCTTTTGCGCTGCAGCAACCATCTGGGTGATGGTGGGTTTGATCCGTGACTGCCAAGGAGCTGCCGTTGTCCCTCGCTGAAAATGTTGAGTATTTGCGACGGCTGCGCGAGCTGAATGGCATCACCGGATTCGCAGATTTCCACCGCCAGTCCCGTCCGGCGCCGGAATGTCCGCTCGTGGAGGTCGAGAGCTTCGGCGGCAATCCCGGTCGTCTGAAGATGTTCGCTCATGTGCCGGCGCAGCGACAGCCGCTGCTGCCGCTCGTCGTCGTGCTGCACGGCTGCGGGCAGGGCGCCGCCGAGTATGATCTCGGCGCCGGCTGGTCGACGCTCGCAAAGCATTTCGGCTTCGCGCTGCTGATGCCGGAGCAGCAGCGCATTAACAATCCGCAGCGCTGCTTCAACTGGTTTCAGCCCGAGGACATCACGCGCGGCCAGGGCGAGGTCGCCTCGATCCGCGAGATGATCGCCCGCATGGTGGCCGACTACGCCATCGATGCGAACCGCATCTTCGTCACCGGCCTGTCGGCGGGCGGCGCCATGACCATGGCGATGCTGGCGGCGCATCCGGAGGTGTTCGCGGCCGGCGCCGTGATCGCCGGGTTGCCGTTCGGCACCGCGCGCAACATGCGCGACGCCATCCTGCAGATGCGGATGCCGCCGGCGCGTCCGGCCGGCGAGCTCGGCGATCTCGTGCGCCGCGCCTCCAGCCATCGCGGCAAATGGCCGAAGCTGTCGGTGTGGCACGGCACCGCCGACTATACGGTGCATCCGGACAATGCCGGCGAGATCGTCAAGCAATGGCTCGACCTGCATCACCTGCCGCTGGCGCCGATGGCCGCAGGTGAGGTCAACGGCTATCCGCATGAGCAGTGGTGGAATGCCGATGGCGAGACCGTGGTCGAATCCTTCACCATCTCCAACATGGCGCATGGCACGCCAATCGGCGTCGCGGCCAACGACAAGCGCTATGGCAAGGCCGGGCCGTTCCTGCTCGAAGCCGGCATCTCCTCGTCGTATCTGATCGCGAAGTTCTTTGGCGTGACCGACTGGATCCGCCAGCCGAAGCCCGCCGCGACCTCCCCGAGCACGAAGCTCATTCCCGAGGTGTCGCCGATCTCGGCGCTGCCGGCCCTGACGAAGATGCTGCGGCGGCCGGATGCGCCGGCCGCGGTTGAGCCGACCGAGGCCAAGCCCGTGCCGGAGACACCGGTTAAGGCGGCGCCGGTCAAGCCGACACCGGCGCGGCCGCCGGCGCGCGCGAAGGGGACGCGGTCTGCTCCCGGCAAGGCCGCGAAGCCGAAAACCGAGTTGCCGGGATCCAGGCCATCGGCGCCGGTGGTCGCGCAAGCGGTGGCCGCGAAGCCGGCCGTTACGCCGGTCGAAATCAAGCCTTCAGCTCCAAGGCCGTCAGGCGCGAAGGCGGTCGACATGACGCCGGCCGACGCGCCGCCGGTTCTCAAGCCCGCGACCGCCGTCCCGACGCAGGCGCCGCCGCAGAAGCGGCGCCGTGTGATCGACGTGGCCGCGGTGATCGAGCGCGCGCTGCAGGCGGCCGGCCTGAAGTAGTTCGTCTCAGGCCATCCCCGTCAGGAACGGGTTCGTCATCCGCTCCTGGCCGAAGCTCGAGCCGGCGCCGTGGCCGCAGATGAAGCCGACGTCGTCGCCGAGCGGCAGCAGCTTGTCCTTGATCGAGCGGATCAGCGTGTCGTGGCTGCCGCCGGGCAGGTCGGTGCGGCCGACCGAGCCGTTGAACAGGACGTCGCCGACATGGGCGAAGCGCATGTCCTTGTTGAAGAACACGATGCTGCCCGGCGAATGGCCGGGGCAGTGCAGGATGTCGAAGACGAGCTCGCCGATCTCGACCGTATCGCCTTCCTCGAGCCAGCGGTCGGGCGTCACGTCGCGCACGCCTGTGATGCCGAAGCGCGCACCGCTGGCGACGACGTTGTCGAGCAGGAATTTGTCGGCGACATGCGGTCCCTCGATCGGCACCTTCAGCTGGTCGCGCAGATCGGCCGCGCCGCCGACGTGATCGATATGGCCATGCGTCAGCCAGATCTTCTCGACGGTGACTTTGGCCTGCGCGATCGCCGCCTGGATGTTCGGCACGTCGCCGCCGGGATCGATCACGATCGCCTTCTTCGTCGCCTCGCACCACAGGATGGTGCAGTTCTGCTCGAACGCCGTCACGGGCACGATCATCGCGCCGGCCTTCGCCCTAGTCTGGTTCTGCTCGGTCATGGGCGCCAGCATGCCGATTTTTCGCAGTGCGCCAAGTGAAAAGGCGGCTGTCGGGTGCAGAGCTCCGCGCTGCAGCGGCCCGCATCGGGGCGTCACCGGGCTTGGGAGACGCCTGGAATCGGCTATGCTGCAGCGATGGACTCGTCAGCCGCCAGGATCAGCCTCGTCCCCGTCGACCGCCGCCAGTCGGAGACGGCGCTGGCGATTGCGCGCGGCACCTCGCGGCTGCTGCGCTCGCTCGGCTTTGCCACCATCAGCGAGCTGCCGCTGCCGTCGGGCCGTCGCGCCGACCTGGTGGCGCTGAACGAGCGCGGCGAGATCTGGATCGTCGAGATCAAGTCGTCGCTGGAGGATCTGCGCGCCGATCACAAATGGGAGGACTATCGGCTGCATTGCGACCGGCTGTTCTTCGCCTTCACGCAGGATCTGCCGTGCGAGATCTTTCCGCAGGACACCGGCCTGATCGTGGCCGATGCCTATGGCGCCCACCTGCATTGCGAGGCGCCTGAGCACAGATTGCCGGCGCCGACGCGCAAGCTGATGACGGTGCGCTTCGGGCTCGCGGCGGCGCAGCGGATCAACCGGCTGATCGACCCGCAGGGCCACGCGGACCTCTAGAGAATCCTTAAGTGCGCTCCACTGGACGGGGTTCCCTGCCTAGGTAGGTGACGCAGGCTCCGTCAGGTCACGACTCTCGAGATGAGAGACATCGCATCGCTGAGAGCCGATCCGCAGGCAGCGCCGTCAAAAATTTGCAGCGACGAGATCGTAGGATCCCCGGCTTCCTCGGACATAGACCTTGGCGGCGGCGGCGCAGATGCGCTCACGGTTGGAATCGAACGCAGTCAGAAAGCCCGACTCGTCCGGACAGGTGTCGGGTTGAAGGCGTCTCAACGCGCCCTCGTCGACGAAGAACGACGCTTCGATCGCGCTGTCGTAGCCCCAGAACCGTACGGCACGTCGCGTGCGATCATAGGAGCGGCTGTGATTTGGAAACTCAATCATGTGTGTGTCCGATCAGGTTCGAAGGGCGCCGCAGATGGGCGGACGTCATCCAAGGGGGCGCTCGGCGGTGGTTGCCGGCGGCAAAGCGGGTGCGCATCTCAATCGAAAGCCGACGGCAACTCGCCGTGGCGGAAGAAAACCGTCGGCTCATCGTCATAGTCGCCCATGTCGGGATCGCCCGATGACGAGAAGGCGACGACGCCTGCCTTGCTCGACACCAGTCGTTCCGCAGTTCGGAGCGCGCTCGATTCCGTCTTGCAGGCGATCGGCGTCTCGGCTTTCGGGCGTCCGCCCCGGCCGGTGCTGAACGCCTGGACGAAATAGATCGTTTCGCGCGCCATGCTCTGTCCTTTGCGCTGCCAGTACGGTCAGCCGCATCGTCACCGCATTGCGCGCGGCCTTGCGTGCGGGAGAACCATCCAGACTGATGAGACCGGAAAGCCCCTAGCGCTTCTTTTTGTCGCTGGAAAAATCCGGCTGCCATGCTCCGGCCTTCTGGCTCGGCGCTGCGGCAATGCTCTTGGGCTTCTCCCTCTTGGGCTTCTTGGCTTCCCGATTGCTTTTTTGCTGACCTTTGGCCATGTCGGTCTCCTCGACTCGGGTTGGAGCTGGTTCAGCGCATCGAACGAAGGCGCTGTCTCGATCCTGCGTGCGCGGCGCCACTGCCTTGTCGGCGGGTGGCCATCGTCCACCGACGCCGACGGGGCGCACGGCGGTGTGATCTACGAATGCAGCGCGGCAGTTGCGAGCGCGAGAAGGATCAGCAGCAGCGGCACGATGATGGGTGGAACGATCCACTCGCTCAGACGAAACTGCGGCATTGGCTATCCCTCGCGTGGTTTGCGGCGGGAGCGCTCGTGACCCTCAGTCACCGGTGAATGCCGTCGGAATGGCGGTGATCACCATTGATACACCCTGGCTCCTGTAATAGCGAGCACCAAAGCGCAGCGACACGGTGCGATGACGGCCCAGCCGCTCATCCGTCGTGCTGACGAGAAAGCGGTGGCTATTGCCGGCCGCAAGGCGCATGCTTCGTAGAAGCCTTGAGGTTGCGACAGCGACAGCGGGCCTGTTGCGAAAGGTAGGCGCAGATGAGCATTCGCTCGCGGCGCGAATTCGTCACCTTCAGACATCCGTTCCGGATCAGAAGCATCGAGCGTCTCCTGCCGGAAGGCACCTATGAGGTGGTCACGGACGAAGAGATGATCGAGGGGCTGTCCTTTGCTGCCTACCGCCGGGTCGCGACGATGATGATGCTGCCCGCCGACCGTCCGCACTCTGGTGCCGTCGAGATGGTATCCATCAGTTCGGCCGATCTTGCAGACGCGCAGCGTATCGACGCGAGTGCATCGGATGACTGACGAACCGCTCGATCTCGACAGCCACCGCGGGATGAGCGCGCAGAAGGCCGTGGACCTGCGTCGCGCGTTGGCGGAGGCCGAAACTCACGCACGGGACCTGCGCGAGCGCCAGGCGGTTCTCGAGCAGCACCTGCTCGCCCACGCGGCTGCGTCGTGGCCGGAAGCTGCCGCGAAGGCGCGCTATCTGCTGAACCTCTATGCCGCGAGTCTTGCGGAACAGGATACCAGGCACCGAGAGCTGATCGCCGCCGTGCTGGCCGATTTCTCCCGGCTGGCCGGGGAGAGCTGACGCGAGCCGGCGAATCGTGGCGCCTATCAGCCTATCATGCACCGCGCCCGCTTCAGGACTGTTGCCAGGGCGACAGCATCGACCCGTCTGGCCTCCCGGCAATTTCCCCGGCTTTGCCCGATAATTGCCCCGCATAGGGCGCAACATGCCGGAACAATTTTAAGGTTCGAGCAGTATCCAGCCCAGGGGTGCGGACAGGGACGACAGATGCGACGGGTGGTCTTGGCGTTGGCACTGCTCTTCGCGACTGGAGTCCGCGCGGAGGAAAAGGCGTTCTACGTCCTGGGCGCGGGCGCCGATTCCTGCGAGCGCTTCATCGCCGCTGCCGAGGAGCAGCCACCCGGCACCTACAAGGCGATCAGCAATGGCGACGAGCCCTACGTCAACGCCATATCAAAATATCAGCAATGGATGATGGGCTACGTCTCGGCCATCAATGCGGACCGCGGCGACGAGGGCCGGCAGATCAAGCTCGATCTGACCGAGGTCGACAGCTGGATGCGCAACTGGTGCAGCCGCAACCCGCGGCGCACCGTGTTCCATGCGCTGCAGGCGTTCGTGAAGTCGCACTGACGCCGGAGCGAGCAAGCGCTCGCTTACTTCGGCCTTACTTCGGCGCGCGCTTGGCGAGGATGCGCTGCAGGGTGCGGCGGTGCATGTTGAGGCGGCGCGCCGTTTCCGAGACGTTGCGATTGCACATCTCGTAGATGCGCTGGATGTGCTCCCAGCGCACGCGGTCGGCCGACATCGGATTCTGCGGCAGCTCGGACTTTTCGCTGGTGGTCGACAGCAGCGCCGCGACCACGTCATCGGCATCCGCCGGCTTGGCGAGATAGTCGACCGCGCCCATCTTCACGGCCGTCACCGCGGTCGCGATGTTACCGTAGCCGGTCAGCACGATGGCGCGCGCCTCGGGGCGCTTGCGCTTCAGCGCCGACACCACGTCGAGGCCGTTGCCGTCGCCGAGCCGGAGGTCGACCACGGCAAAGGCCGGCGCCGCCTTGCCGATCTGTGAAATACCTTCGGCGACGCTTTCGCAGGAGGTGACGGTGAAGCCGCGAGTCTCCATGGCGCGCGACAGGCGCTCCAGGAACGGCTTGTCGTCCTCCACGATGAGGAGAGAGCGGTCCGGGTGGTTCGTCAGTTCGGCGATGGCGCCCACGGTCATATATCCTTGAGAAGATGGCTCGATGGTTGCGAGACGATCTGGTCCATCCTCATATGGTCTGCCGAGTCGCCGCTGCCAAGATCGCGGGTTGCCGCAGTCTGCGGCGTGACGCCGCGCGGGGCCGGTGTGCCGTATGCCAGGACCGCGCCAGCGGCGGCTGCCCCGCAGGTTTCATTCCGGCTCCGCCTCGCCATCGTCATCCTCGCTGGCCTCGAAGCGCCGCCGCGGCCAGACGATCTGGACCACGGCGCCGTGGTCGGGGAAGGTGCGATTGCTGAACGAGACCTTGGCCCCGGTCCGCTCCAGCAGGGTGCGGGCGATGAACACGCCGAGCCCGAGTCCGCCGCCCTGGTTACCTCCCGGGCCGTCCTCGACGCTCGGCCGCCGCGACAGATAGGGCTCGCCGATCCGCTTCAGGATATCAGGTGCGAAGCCGGGGCCGTCGTCGGACACCACGATCTCGACCGTCTCGTTGTTCCACCAGGCGTTCACCTCGACGGCGTTGCGCGCGAAATCGACGGCATTCTCCAGGATGTTGCCGACGCCATAGAGGATCGCAGGATTCCGTGAGCCGACCGGTTCCTTGGCTGCGGCCACCGCGACGCGCACCTTGATGTCGACGCCGAAGTCGCGATGCGGTGCGACCGTCTCCTCGATCAAGGTCGACAGTTTCATCCGGTCGTACATCGACCCGATCGAGGACAGCTGGGTGATCTTGCCGAGAATGTCGCGGCAGCGCTGCGCCTGCTCGCGCAGGGTCTTGATGTCGGACGTGACCTGGCTGTTGTCCTGCAGGGCGCGCTCCAACTCGCGCGAGATCAGCACGATGGTCGCGAGCGGGGTGCCGAGCTCGTGCGCGGCGGCCGCCGCGAGACCGTCGAGCTGGGTGAGGTGCTGCTCGCGCGCCAGCACCAGCTCGGTGGCCGCTAGCGCGTCCGACAGCTTCCGCGCCTCCTCGGTCACCTGGAACGCATAGAGGCTGGTGACGCCGATCGCGAGCGCGATCGAGAGCCAGACGCCGAACAGATAGATCGGCGGGAAGATCAGCGGCTCCTCGCCTTCCCACGGCAGCGGCAGGTGCATGAAGAACAAGGCGGTGGCGCAGGCGACGGCGAGCAGGCCGAGCATGATCGTCAGGCGGACCGGCAGCGCGGTCGCCGAGATCAGCACCGGCGCGAGGAACATGTAGGAAAACGGATTCTCCAGCCCTCCCGTGAGATAGAGCAGCACCGTCAGCTCGATGATGTTGAGCGCGAGCAGGCCACCGGCGTGGGCCGGCTCCAGCAACTGCATCGGGTTGAAGGCGATCTGCAGGCCGAGATTGAGCAGCGCCGAGATGCTGATCACCGCCAGACAGGGCACCACCGGCAGGTCGAACTCCAGCCCCTGCACCACGATGAAGATCGCGCTCAACTGACCGAGCGCCGCCAGCCAGCGCAGTCGCAGGATGGTGTCGAGCCGGACGCGCTGGCGCGGATGGCGATAGTCGGTGTCGGGCGTGTCGATGATCAGGGCGTCGTCGGTCATGACGGGAACCTAATGCCGCGCAGGCGCGGCGACAAATCTGGGCGGCCGTTGGTGGCCTGTTGCGGTTTGCGGCACAATGCCTCAATGAACCCCTCCCATGACGCAAGATGACGCAGTGCCGACCCTCTCATCCGATTCCGGCTCGGTTTCGCCCGCGATTGCCGTGTCGCGGCTGACCAAGGTCTACAAGACGACGACGGCCGTCGACGGCATCTCCTTTGCGATCCGGCGGGGCAGCATCACCGGGCTGCTCGGCGGCAACGGCGCCGGCAAGACCACGACGATTGCCATGATCATGGGGCTGGTGCAGCCGACCTCGGGCGAGGTCGCCGTGCTCGGCCACAGCATGCCGGACGAGGCGGCGGCCGTGCTGGGGCGGATGAACTTCGAGAGCCCCTATGTCGACATGCCGATGCGTCTCACGGTGCGGCAGAACCTCACCATCTTCGGCCGGCTCTATGCGGTGGACCACCTCAAGGAGCGGATCGCCGAACTCGCGTCGCAGCTCGACCTCACCGACTTCATCGATCGCGCCAATGGCAAGCTCTCGGCCGGGCAGAAGACGCGCGTCGCGCTGGCGAAGGCGCTGATCAACGATCCCGAGCTGCTGCTCCTGGACGAGCCGACCGCCTCGCTCGATCCTGATACGGCCGACTGGGTGCGCGGCCATCTCGAGCGCTACCGGAAGCGCCGCGGCGCCACCATCCTGCTCGCCTCCCACAACATGCTGGAGGTCGAGCGTCTGTGCGACCGCGTCATCATCATGAAGCGCGGCCGCATCGAGGACGACGACAGCCCGGCGCAGATCATGGCGCGCTACAACCGCTCGACGCTCGAGGAGGTGTTTCTCGACGTCGCCCGCGGCCGCGACCGGGAGGCGGCGCAATGAACGATCTTTCCCTCCACATCTCGCCGCACCGCATCGGCGCGATGATCCTGCGCTACTGGTACCTGCTGCTGTCGTCCTGGCCGCGGCTGCTGGAGCTGATGTACTGGCCGACCCTGCAGATCATCACCTGGGGGTTCCTGCAGACCTACATCACCGCCAATGCCGGCTTCTTCGCCAAAGCCGGCGGCACGCTGATCGGCGCAGTCATCCTGTGGGACATCCTGTTTCGCGGCCAGCTCGGCTTCTCGATCTCCTTCCTGGAGGAGATGTGGGCGCGCAACATCGGCAACCTGATGATGAGCCCGCTGACCCCGGTCGAATTCCTGCTGGCGCTGATGACGATGAGCCTGATCCGGCTGGCCATCGGCATCATTCCGATGACCCTGATCGCGATCTGGTTCTTCGACTTCAACTTCTACAGCCTCGGCCTGCCGCTGATCGCGTTCTTCTGCAACCTGATCTTCACCTCATGGGCGGTCGGCATCTTCGTATCGGGGCTGGTGCTGCGCAACGGGCTCGGCGCCGAGAGCATCGTCTGGACGCTGATGTTCGCGCTGATGCCGCTGGCCTGCGTGTACTATCCCGTCCAGGTGCTGCCGCATTGGCTGCAGCTCGTCGCCTGGTCGCTGCCGCCGACCTACGTGTTCGAAGGCATGCGCGCGCTGCTGGCCGATCACGTCTTCCGGTCCGACCTGATGCTGACCGCGCTCGGGCTCAATGCCGCCCTGCTGCTGGCGTCGTTTGCGGCATTCATTGCTCTTTTGCGCAGCGCGCGCCGCGCCGGCTCGCTGCTGGCGGCAGGGGAATAATTGCGCTTTTCCCGTGGATTTCCGGGCTCATTTCGTCGCTTTGCGGCGTTGACACGTACAACACCGCATTGACGCTTAATTACGCATTCGGCAGTATGCTGCGTTGCAGAGAGGTTGAACGAGAATGCCGATAGGTGAGTTTGGCGGTGCACCGCCCCTGGCGTCGGAAGGCAGTCCGGTCCTGACGACGCCGATGTACTGGATGTACGAAATGGCGCATGCCTCGCTCAATCCGGCGCGCGCTGTCACCGATGCCACCAAGATCCTGTTTCAGAACCCGCTCAATCCCTGGGCGCATACCGAGATGGGCAAGTCGGTCGCGGCGGCCTGCGAGCTGTTCGAGCGCACCACGCGCCGCTACGGCAAGCCCGAATGGGGCCTCGACGAGACCGAGGTCAACGGCATCCGGACCCCGGTCGAGGTCCGCGCGATCTGGGAAAAGCCGTTCTGCCGGCTGCTCTATTTCGACCGCAAGCTGACCCGCCCTCTGCGCGCGCCCCAGCCCCGGCTCTTGATCGTGGCGCCGATGTCCGGCCATTACGCGACGCTGTTGCGCGGTACCGTCGAGGCGTTCCTGCCGACCCACGAGGTCTACATCACCGACTGGTCCGACGCGCGGATGGTTCCGCTGGCCGAGGGCCGTTTCGACCTCGACGACTACATCGACTACGTCATCGAGATGCTGCGCTTCCTCGGCACCAACATGCACGTCATGGCGGTGTGCCAGCCGGCGGTGCCGGTGCTGGCCGCGGTGTCGGTCATGGAGGCCGAGCGCGATCCGTTCGCACCGATCTCGATGACCCTGATGGGCGGCCCGATCGACACCAGGCGCAATCCGACCGGCGTGAACAATCTCGCCCAGGAGCGCGGCATCGACTGGTTCCGCAACCACGTCATCACCAAGGTGCCGTTCCCGCATCCCGGCGTGATGCGCGACGTCTATCCGGGCTTCCTGCAGCTGAACGGCTTCATCAGCATGAACCTCGACCGCCATGTCGACGCCCACAAGGCGCTGTTCGCCAATCTGGTGAAGGGCGATGGCGACCAGGTCGACAAGCATCGCGACTTCTACGACGAGTATCTCGCCGTCATGGACCTGGCTGCGGAATATTATTTGCAGACGGTTGAGACGGTGTTCATCCGACACGCGCTGCCGAAGGGCGAGATGACCCATCGCGGCACGCTGGTCGACCCGTCGAAGGTCACGCGTGTGGCGTTGATGACCGTCGAAGGCGAGAAGGACGACATCTCCGGTCTCGGTCAGACCGAAGCGACGCATGGACTCTGCTCGTCGATCCCGGATCATCGCCGGGTTCACTACGTGCAACCGGGTGTCGGTCATTACGGCGTGTTCAACGGCTCGCGATTCAAGTCGGAGATCGTGCCGCGCATCAACGATTTCATGTTGTCGGCGGCCGATCCCAAGTCGCTGCTCGCCATTGCGGCTGAATGAGCGACAATCACATTCACCGCGCATCCGAATCCGGCTGCGCGGTAACTCTTTGAAGGGACGGTAGAAACCGGAATTCAGGAGTGACTCAAGCAGTGAATGTGGCGTCGCTCCTTGAGCGATGCTTTTGAATCTGAATTCATATCTTCGGGAGCCTGAGAGGCCCAACTGCTGGGGTGCGGAACCTTCGGAACCCCTGTATGTTGGGCAAATGATTTGTTTTTGCGCCGAGCGCTTTCCCTGGCGGTGGATATGGCAAAATCCGGGCGAGTTCTTACCCCCCGGACTGACAGAAATGGCCACTCGCGCGCTACTTTATCGGCGGCCCGCCGAACCCTCGCGTCTTCTCGTCAAGCACGGCTCGCAAATCTACTCGATTAGATTGCGGCGTCACCGTCGTGCGCGACGTTATACCCTGAGAATTCATCCGTCGGATCGCGAAGCGATCCTGACGATGCCTCCGCGCGGCACCATCATCGAAGCGAAAGACTTCGCGCAGCGTCACGGCGCGTGGATCGCGGCGCGTCTCGGCCGTCTGCCGAAGGCGGCGCCATTCCTGCCGGGCACGTTGGTGCCGCTGCGCGGCGTGCCGCACAAGATCGTGCATCGCGCCGGCGAGCGCGGCACGGTGTGGACCGAGACGCGCGACAGCGGCGAGAAGATCCTGTGCGTGGCCGGCGGGATCGAGCACACCGAACGCCGCGTGCTTGACTTCCTCAAGCGCGAGGCGCGCCGTGACCTGCAGAAGGCCGCCGACGGCTATGCCGAGCAGCTCGGCGTCAAGGTCAAGCGGCTGTCGATCCGCGACCAGTCGAGCCGCTGGGGCTCGTGCACCTCGGCCGGCTCGCTGTCGTTCTCGTGGCGTCTCATCCTGGCGCCGCCCTTCGTGCTCGACTATCTCGCCGCGCACGAGGTCGCGCATCTGATCGAGATGAACCACTCGCCGCGGTTCTGGAAGGTGTGCGGCAGAATCTGCGCCTCGGTCGAGCGCGCCAAGAAGTGGCTCGACACCTGCGGCAACGATCTGCATCGCTATGGCATCGACGACTGAGGTCTCGACGACAGACCTCTCGACGATGTGAGTCCCAATGGCCCGGCCTTCTGGTCCGGGCCATTTCTTCGTCGGGTTCCAATCTGCATCGATGAACTCAGAACCCGCCTGCGGACTATCGAATTCTTAAGCCTTCTCGCCTGCAGTCGCAGGATATTGCCCAAATCGGCGGCGCCTTAACGTGGCTGTAACGCTGCGCTCGCCAGATTTACCGCAATCAACCCAAGGTGACGTCCCAGCGAGCTGCCGGGCCGTTCGCTGCAACCAAAGCGCCGATCGTTTCTCTCGAAACGTGCAGCGCGCCTCGAATCGAACGATGTTTGCAAGCGAGTTTCAACCGGCCGCATCCACACAATTGCTCTCTGCCGCGCTCGACGGTGCCTCCGAGGCGATTCTCTTTCTCGACGCGCAGGGTCACGTCCAGCACGCCAATCAGGCGGCGTCGGTGCTGCTGCGGCGTGAGCCGGCCGCTCTGGTCGGCGCCGACCTCGAAAGCCTGGGTCTGCCCGCGGATCTGATCGCGGCGACCCCGTGCGCCGAGGCGACCGACGCGCAGCAGGAGCCGGACCAGTCCGACGCCCGCGAAATGACGATGCGCCATGCCGACGGCGGGCGGACCCGCCTCCGCCTGTCGTTGTGCGCGCTCCCGCCGGGCCGGGAGGATGAGCCGGTCCGTTCGTTGCTGTTCATTCGTGACGTGACCACCGAAGTCGACATGCGCGAGCGCAATGCGCTGCTGACATCGGTCGCCGATCGGACCAACCGGGCCGTCATCGTCACCGATCGCCATCTCAACGTCCTGTACACCAACGCCGCCTTTGCCAGCCTGTTCGGCTACACGCCTGAACAGGCGATCGGGCGCCGCGCCGAGGAACTGCTGACCGGCCCCTGCACCGATCCCGCCATCGTCAACCGGCTGAGGCAATGCCTCGAGGACGACCGCGGCATCGAGGAGGACGTGCTGGTCTACGACAAGGACGGCCGCGAGATCTGGACGACCGCCTATGTCAAGGCGCACCGGACCAGGCGGGGCAAGGTCAGATATCTGTTCGGGCTGCTCACGGACATCCGGGAGACCAAGCAGCTGCGCTCGCTGCAGCAGCTGATCATGGCGTCGCTGGCGTCCGACGTTTCGATCACGACCATCGCCGATCAACTGTGCCGCCGGGTCGAAGAGCTCGCCCCTGACGTCGTCTGCTCGATCCTGCACGTCGATTCCGATGGGCACGTGCATCCGCTCGGCGGCCCGAGCCTGCCGGCCGATTTTTCCGCCAGCCTCGACGGGATCCCGATCGGGCCGGACGTCGGCTCCTGCGGCACCGCCGCCTATCTCTGCGAGCCGGTGCTGTCGCGCGACATCGACAATGATCCGCGCTGGCAGCCCTACAAGGCCGGCCCGCTCGCCGCCGGCCTGCGCGCCTGCTGGTCGTCGCCCATCAAGGGCAAGGACGGCCGCGTCATCGGCACCTTTGCCTTCTACTTCCGTGAATGCCGCGGCCCCAGCCCCTGGCACGAGCAGATCGTCGCCGCCTGCGTCCAGCTCGGTGCGCTCGCCATCGAGCGCCAGGAGGTCCGCTCGACGATCTCGCAGGTCGCCTATCACGACATGCTGACGGGCCTGCCCAACCGTGCCCGCATCCCGTCGCTGATCGCCGAGGCCATCAAGGCCTGTCCGGAAGGCGGACACGTCGCCGTCGCCTTCCTCGACGCCGACAATTTCAAGGACGTCAACGACACGCTGGGCCATGCCGCCGGCGACGAGTTCCTGGTCGGCTTCGCCAACCGCCTGCGGGCGCAGATCCGCGCCGGCGACATGCTGGGCCGGCTCGGCGGCGACGAGTTCGTGATCGTGCTGCAGAACCGCGATCCGCTCGAGGCCTCGCTGGCCGCGGCGCGCATCACCGCGGCGCTCGCCATGCCGCTGACGATCGGCAAGCGGCAGGTGCCGATGTCGGCGAGCATGGGGCTCAGCCTCTATCCTGATAATGCCAAGGACATCGAGACCCTGATCAAGCAGGCCGATGCGGCGATGTACAAGGCCAAGCGCGGGGGACGGGCGACCTACCGCTTCTTCAGCGCCGACATCGACAAGCTCGCCGAAGAGCGGCTGATGCATTCGACCGCGCTGCGCGAGGCGATCGCCAGCGAGGCCCTGACCCTGCACTATCAGCCGCAGATCCGCACCCGCGACGGCGCGATCCACGGCGTCGAAGCGCTGGCGCGCTGGCACGATCCGGTGCTCGGCGAGGTCTCGCCCGCCAAGTTCATTCCGCTTGCCGAGGAATGTGGTCTGATCGAGCAGATCGGTGTGTGGTCGATCAAGCTGGCCTGTCAGCAGATGGCGTCGTGGCGGCGTGCCGGTCTCGATATCCCCTGCATCTCGGTGAACCTGTCGCCGATCAACTTCCAGAACGTCAACCTGGCGGCGATGGTGGCGCAGATCCTGGCCGCCAACGACCTGCCGGCGAAGATGCTGATGCTGGAGATCACCGAAGGGGTGATCCTCAACGAGCGCGCCACGGTGATCGCGACCATGAACGAGCTGCGCAACATGGGCGTCGGCCTGTCGCTGGACGATTTCGGCACCGGCTATTCCAGCCTGAGCCGGCTGGCCCAGCTGCCGATCGACGAGCTGAAGATCGATCGCAGCTTCATGCGCGATTTCGAGAACGACAGCGGCACGCGGGCGATCGTGACCGCGGTCGTGCGCGTCGGCCAGAGCCTCGACGTGGCCGTGGTCGCCGAAGGGGTCGAGACCGAGCCGCAGCGCAAGCTGCTGGCCGAGCTCGGCTGCGATGCGATGCAGGGCTTCCTGTTCGCGCGGCCGATGGCCGCCAGTGCCTTCAGCCGCTGGCTGCTGGACTACAGCGCCCACCGCGCGAGCCTGATGCTGCGGCAGATCGGACGCGTTTTGGCGCAGACGGCTGGTTCTGGGGCGGTTGACCCGGCTCCGCTTCCGATCGCCAAGGCGGCCGGCTGAGCCAGCCGGGCTCCATCCATCCTCAGCCGAGCTTGTTGAACGAACGCCAGCCAAGCCACGTCGAGATTCCGCGTTCAAGGCCTGCGGCCTTGCCCCGGAATGACGGTGGGCGTGGCGCAAGTCGTCACGCGATGAGCTCAGCTCAGCGCCGACCACCGAACAGCCGGTCGACCAGCCAGCCATCGAGGCCGGCGGCGGGCTCCGGCCGCACATTGTTGCGGCTTGGCGGCGGCGCCGAGCGCGCGGAGTAGGCGGCATTGGGGGCAGGGGCCGTCGGCGCCGTGATCTGTGAGGCGATCTGCGCCAGTGTCGGGACCACGCCGGGGCTCTGTGCATTCGGCAGCGCCGCCACCGGCACGCCCTGATGCGCTGATCGCATGAAGCGCGTCCAGACCTCGACCGGCAGGCCGCCGCCGGTCGCCTTCTTGGTCGGCGAGTTGTCGTCATTGCCGAGCCAGACGCCGGTGACGAGATGCGCGGTGTAGCCGATGAACCACGCGTCGCGGAAATCCTGGCTGGTGCCGGTCTTGCCGGCAGCGGTCCAGCCCGGGATCTCGGCCTTCTTCGCGGTGCCGGAGATCAGCGTCTCCTGCATCATCTGATTCATCATCGCCGCGTTGCGCGGCTCGATCACCTGCACCGGCTGCTCGGTCTGGCGCATGTAGAGCAGCTTGCCGTCGAGCGTCCTGATCCGCGTCACCACATGCGGCGAGACGGCGAGGCCGCCATTCGAGAACGGCGCATAGGCGCCGACCAGCTCGATCATCGACACCTCGGAGGTGCCGAGCGCGATCGACGGGTTGGGATCGAGCCTGGAGGCGATGCCGAGGCGGTGCGCGGTCCGCACCACGTTCTTCGGCCCGACCTCGAGGCCGACGCGCACCGCGACCGTGTTGAGCGACATCGCCAGCGCCTGGGTCAAGGTCACCGGGCCGAAATATTCGCGGGTGTAGTTCTCCGGCTTCCAGCCCTTCAGATCGAGCGGCGCGTCCTGGCGGACCGTGTCCGGCGTCAGGCCCTGCTCGATCGCGGTGAGATAGACGAACGGCTTGAACGCCGAGCCGGGCTGGCGTTTGGCGGTGACGGCGCGGTTAAACTGGCTGTCGGAATAGTTGCGGCCGCCGACCATGGCGCGCACGGCGCCGTCCGGCGTCATCGCCACCAGCGCCCCCTGGCTGACGTTGAACTTGACGCTCTTCGCCGCGAGCTCGTCGATGATGGCCGCCTCGGCGACGCTCTGCAGCTTCGGATCGATCGTGGTCTCCACCACGATCGATTCCTCGACCTGGCCGACGAGATCGTCGAGCACCTCGCCGATCCAGTCGGCGACGTAGTTGATGGTGCCGGCGCCCGCCGGCTTCACTGCGACGGAAGGGTGCGCGATCTGGGCCTGCGCCTGGGCGTCGGTGATGAACTTGGCGTCGGCCATCGCCGCGAGCACGGTCTGCGCGCGCTTGGCGGCGCCCTCCGGGTTGCGGTTCGGCGCCAGCCGCGACGGAGACTTGACGAGACCTGCGAGCATCGCGGCCTCGCCGATCGTCACCTGCCGCGCCGACTTGCCGAAATAGCGCTGCGCCGCCGCCTCGACGCCATAGGCGCCGGAGCCGAAATAGACCCGGTTGAGATACAGCTCCAGGATCTCGCGCTTGGAATATTTGCGCTCCAGCCACAGCGCCAGCTCGGCCTCCTGCAGCTTGCGCGCCAGCGTACGCTCCTGGGTCAGGAACAGGTTCTTGGCGAGCTGCTGCGTCAGGGTCGAGCCGCCCTGCGACACGCCGCGATGCAGGACGTTGGCGACCACGGCGCGGGCGATGCCGATCGGATCGATGCCGAAATGCTGATAGAAGCGGCGGTCCTCGATGGCGATGAAGGCCTTCGGCAGATAGGGCGGCAGATCCTTCAGCGCGACATTGGCGCCCGCCATCTCGCCGCGCTGCGCCAGCATGCTGCCGTCATAGCCCACGATCTCGATCGTCGGCGGCCGCTTCGGGATCTCCAGCGACTGGATCGGCGGCAGATGCGCGCCGGCCCAGATCACGACGCCGACCAGCGCGATCACGCCCCACAGGCCGCAAACCAGTGCCCAGTAGAACATGCGGCCGACCGACATCCCCCAGCGTGACTTGGCTCGGGCAGGCTTCGGTTTCGGTGGGGTGGCTTTCGGCGCGCGCGCCGGCACATCGTCCTCGTCGTCCGGCTCGACCGGCCTTTTCTTTGCAGCGGACTTCTTGGGCGCGTTGTCGGAGGGAATGCGATCCTTGGGGTCGAGGCGCAGATCGGCCATCGCGGCCGCAAGACCGAATCGCGGCTCCTTGCGTCCGCCGCCCTGTTTCCGTCCCCGCGCCATACGCAACCCGAGCCCGCGATCCCGCTGTCCGACCACGGTAATGTCCGGAGTTTAAGGGGCAGTTAGGAAGAGCTTAACGCGCGATTAGGAGTTTCGCGCTCGTAACGCCGCGTTATGGTTAAGCCAAGGTAAACAGCAACAGACGAGGGAGTTCATGGGCCATATCGATCCCACCAAGGAGGTGTTCGCGCAGTTCCGGGAGAACGACCGCCCGGGTCCGATCCACATGCTGAACCTGGTGCGACTGCGCAAGGAGGCGGCCTATCCCGACGGACGCAAGGTCAGCGGCGCGGAAGCCTATGCCGCCTATGGCCGCGAGAGCGGCCCGGTGTTCGAGCGCCTCGGCGGCCGCATCATCTGGCAGGGCCGCTTCGAGCTGATGCTGATCGGCCCGCAGGAGGAGCGCTGGGATCACTGCTTCATCGCGGAATATCCGTCCGTGCAGGCGTTCGTCGAGATGATCCGGGATCCCGTCTACCGCGAAGCGGTGAAGCACAGGCAGGCGGCGGTGGAAGACTCGCGGCTCATCCGGCATGCGGTACTGCCGGTGGGGAAGAACTTTGGCGAGGTGCCGGCGTAGTTTTTTCTCAGCAGTGTTGGTCGAAGTCGACGCCCCATCGGCGGTAGGTTCCCTCCCCCCTTGTGGGGGAGGGTTAGGGAGGGGGTGGCCACGAAGACGGTCGCCCGGAGCTACCCCCTCCCCAACCCTCCCCCACAAGGGGGGAGGGAGCGCGGCGGTGGACGGCGATAGGGAACGCCAACATCCACGTCGTCGACGCTTGCACAACGCATAAGTTTATGCTTATGTGTCGTCATGATCGAGAGTGACATCTTCAAGGCGCTGGCCGATCCGACGCGCTACGCGATCTTCGAGAAGCTCGCGGCCGGCGGCATGAATGCCAGCGCCCTTCGCGAAGGTTTGACGATCAGCCAGCCGGCGATGTCGCAGCATCTCGCGGTGCTGCGGAACGCAGGGCTGGTGCGGGAAGAGCGGCAGGGCCGCTTCGTCAACTACGAGGTCGATCCGAATGGCCTGGCGCACATCGCGCGCTGGCTGGCGAAGTACCGCGCCTTCTGGCCGTCACGGGTCGATGCATTGAAAACCCTGCTGAAGGACATGGACCAATGACCGATCTCGAGGCTGACGCGCAGGGCGATGAACTGGTGCTCGACTACGAGCTCGATGCGCCGCCGGAGAAAGTCTGGCGTGCCATCAGCAGTCCGGCGCTGCGCGACACCTGGCTGCCGCCCGGCGACCTCGCCGATGCCGCGCCGATCTCGTCGACGCCAGGCGAGGAAGTGCGCTACCGCATGCGCGACGACGAGCCGCCCTACCTCGAAAGCATCGTGACGTTCCAGGTCATGCCCAACGCCGATGGCGGCACGCGGCTCAGGATCATCCACGGGCTGGCCGCGGCGACGCTGATGCGGCGAACGCCGCCGGCGGCGAACGGCAACACGCGCAGTCTGATGCGCGCGGCCTGACGCTTCAACTCATCAGCAACTCACTGAACGGGAGCTCGCGCATGCGCGACACGATGCAACTCGTCCCCATGGTCATCGAGCAGTCGAGCCGGGGAGAGCGATCCTTCGACATCTATTCGCGGCTGCTGCGCGAGCGGATCGTCTTCCTCAACGGCGAGGTCAACGACACCGTCTCCGCCCTGGTCTGCGCGCAACTGCTGTTTCTCGAGGCGGAGAACCCGAAGCGGCCGATCCACCTCTACATCAATTCGCCCGGCGGCGTGATCACCAGCGGGCTCGCGATGTACGACACGATGCAATTCGTCAAGGCGCCGGTGCATACGCTGTGCATGGGAACGGCGCGCTCGATGGGGTCGTTCCTGCTGATGGCGGGGGAGCCTGGCGAGCGCACCGCGCTGCCCAATGCGAGCCTTCACGTGCATCAGCCGCTCGGCGGCTTCCAGGGCCAGGCGTCCGACATCCTGATCCACGCCAGGGAGATGGAGCAGACCAAGCGCCGCATGATCCGGCTCTATGCCGAGCATTGCGGACGCAGCTACGAGGATGTCGAACGTACGCTCGATCGCGATCATTTCATGACCGCGGATGAAGGCCTGCAGTGGGGCTTGATCGACCGGGTCGTGAAGCAGCGGGACCTGGGTAGCGTCAGCAGCGATTGATGCGCCTGTGAGGCGACGGTGGTTGCTGTCGCGACGAGTGTCGTCATCCGCCGAAGGCGGGTGACCTAGTATTCCAGAGGCCGCCGTGATGACCCGAGCGGCCGCGGCCGGTGAGGGCAGCGTAGGCTCGTTAGCGTCGCGTGGGCCATTATGCTTTGCCACGAAAATCGTCCGTTCCCTCCCCCCTTGTGGGGGGAGGGCTAGGGAGGGGGGTAGCTCCGGGCGACCGTCTTCGTGGCTACCCCCTCCCCAACCCTCCCCCACAAGGGGGGAGGGAGCGGAGTTGAGGTTTTGGCACGATTTGTTGCCTCTTGCGCTTAGTCGCGGGGGCTTACCCCGCGGCTCCCGTGTCCTCGATGATCGGGCCGAACAGCTCCCAGCGCTCGCCATTGAACTTCATCATCTGCATCTGCTTGTTGATGCGGAAGTCGGTCGGCGACGTCGTGATCGAGAGGCCGGGCAGCGCGAGGCTGGGCACGAAGCCCTTGATGCTGGCGGCCTGGCGCATCACGTTCTCGCGCGTCAGGTCGTCACCGCACTGGCGCAGGATCTGCACCAGCAGCTCCGCGGTCGAATAGCCGTAAGTGTTGACGGTGTTGAGCTTGTCGCCCTCCGGATAATACTTGTCCATGAACTCGAAATAGGCCTTCACGCCCGGATCGTCCTTCCATTGCGGGTCGGCCGGGTCCTTGCCGTAGTTGGTGCTGATGATGTCCTTGGAGATGTCGAGGCCGGCCGGCTTCAAGGTCGCCGACACCGGGCTCGCATTGATGTCGAGGATGTGCACCGGCTTCCAGCCGAGATCGGCGAGCTTCTTGATGGCCTGCGCCGCGAATTTCGGCGTCGAGGCGTCGTAGAGCAGGTCCGCGCCCGACGACTTCAGCTTGACGATTTGCGAGTCGACCGTCGGATCGGACAGCTCATAGGATGCTTCCGACACGATCATCGTATCGGCCTTGGCGCCGAGGCCGCTTCTGAGGCCGGCGATGTAGTCGCGGCCGAGATCGTCGTTCTGGTAGAGGATGCCGATCTTGGCATTGGGGTGGTTGGCGAGAATGTATTTGGCGTAGATCCGTCCCTCCGACTGGTAGTTCGGATTGTAGGCGATGGTCCACGGGAAATTCTGCGGATCGGTGAAGCGCGAGGCGCCGGTCGATGCCAGGAGCTGCGGCACCTTTTTGCCGTTGAGATATTTCTGCACGGCGGCGTTCGAGGGCGTGCCGATGATCTGGAAGGTGAACAGCACTTCGTCGCCTTCGACCAGCTTGCGCACCTGCTCGACCGCCTTAGGCGGAGAATAGGCATCGTCATACTGGATCAGGTTGAGCTTGCGGCCGTTGATGCCGCCCTTGTCGTTGATCATCTTCAGATAGGCGGCCTGCGTCTTGCCGATGCCGGCATAGGCGGAGGCCGGGCCGGAGAACGGCACGGTCTGGCCGATCTTGATCTCGGTGTCGGTCGCGCCGGTGTCGTATTTCTTCTGGGCGTCGGCGGATGATGTGGGCAGAGCAATGGCAAGCGACGCAACAAGTGCGATTGCACATGTCTTGGCGCCGCCGAGACCGAACAGTGACGTTCTCATGCGAGTCCTCCCTCCGGTGATGTTGTCGATGGTTCTTCCTGGTTGTTATGTCGCCATCGCTGCACGCGAGTGTGGAGGAAGCAAGTCGACAAGGCAACGCTTGTTGGAGCGACCAACCGGCGCAATCCGTGCCGCAACGCAAAAGGGCCGCGCGTGCGCGCAGCCCTTTACCGCTTCGATTTCTTTGCGTGACTATCTCCGCGTCGTCATGCCCGGGCTCCGTCCCGGGCATCCACGTCCTTCCGAGGATGCCGGACGACGTGGATGGCCGGGACGACGCCCGGCCATGACGGTGTGGATGGAGATGAACTCAAGCGTTTAACCTGCCGCGCCCTTGTCCTCCAGGATCGGGCCGAACAGCTCCCAGCGCTCACCGTTGAACTTCATCATCTGCAACTGCTTGTTGACGCGGTAGTCGGTCGGCGAGGTGTTGATCTTCATGCCCGGCAGCGACAGGTCGCCGACGACATCCTTCAGCGACGTCGCCTGCTTCATAACGTTCTCGCGGGTGAGATTGTCGCCGCACATGCGCAGGATGGTCACCAGCAGCTCGGCGTTGCCGTAGCCATAGGTGTTGAAGTTCGAGTTCTTGTCGCCTTCAGGATAATACTTGGCCATGAACTCGAAATAGCGCTTCATGCCCGGATCGTCTTTCCACTGCGGATCGAGCGGGTCCTTGCCGTAATTGACCGAGATCACGCCCTTGGACGCCTCGAGACCGGCCGGCTGAAGCACCGCACCGACCGACGTCGCATTGATGTCGACGATGTGCACCGGATGCCAGTCGAGCTCGTGCAGCTTCTTGATCGCCTGCGCCGCCTGCTTCGGCGTCGCGGCCGAGAACAAGAGGTCGGCGCCGGCCGCCTTGAGCTTGAGGAGCTGGGAGTCGATGGTGGGGTCGGAGACCTCGTAGGAGGCCTCCGACACGATCATCGTCGCCGCCTTGTCGCCGAGGCCGGCCTTGATGCCGTTGAGGTAGTCCTTGCCGAGATCGTCGTTCTGATAGAGCACGCCGACCTTGGCATTGGGGTGCTCCTTCAGAATGTACTGGCCGTAGATGCGGCCCTCGGTGAAGTAGTTGGGATTGTATCCCATGGTCCAGGGGAAGTTCTTCGGATCGGTGAACTTGGTGGCGCCGGTGGCCGCGAACAGCTGCGGCACCTTCTTGGCGTTCAGGTATTTCTGGACCGCGGCGTTGGACGGCGTGCCGATGATCTGGAACGTCAGCAGCACCTCGTCGTCCTCGACCAGCTTGCGCACCTGCTCCACGGCCTTCGGCGGCGAGTAGGCGTCGTCATACTGGATCAGCTTGATCTTGCGGCCGTTGATGCCGCCCTGCTCGTTGATCATGTTGAAATAGGCGGCCTGGGTCTTGCCGATCGAGGCATAGGCCGAGGCGGGACCCGAGAACGGCACGGTCTGGCCGATCTTGATCTCGGTATCCGAAGCGCCGGGATCGTACTTCTTCTGGGCCGAGGCTGACGTGACGGAGAGGGTGACGGCCAGAGCGGCCGCCCCTGCAAGACGGAAATATCCCTGTCGCATGAGGTCTATCGTTCCTCCTGATTTGTTGTGCGGCTGGTCTGCCCAATGGGCGCCATCGCTGGAAGGCAGTGTGGAGGAACGGCTTGGCGGACGCAAGGCGAGGGGAGCGCGGGTGGGGCGGTTCCGCGGGGCGGGGGCGTATGCTGATTTCGTCGCCTTTCGGCGAGAGCATTGGCCTCATGGTTCGAGACGCGCCGCAAAGGCGGCGCTCCTCACCATGAGGGTGGAGATTGCGCCGCGAATTCCGCCCTCGTCCTGAGGAGCCCGCCGGAGGCCGGCGTCTCGAAGGACGGCCGCAGACTCGATGGTCAGCCCGCGAGCCAGACCAGCACGAGGCCGATCGCGGCCGGCACGCTCTGGATGAACAGGATCTTGCGGCTCGCGGTGGCCGCGCCGTAAAGCCCGGCGACCAGCACGCAGAGCAGGAAGAAGATCTTGATCTGGAACGCGAAGGCCGGCGTCGGGTGGGCCAGGCCCCAGAACAGGCCGGCGGCGAGGAAGCCGTTGTAGAGGCCCTGATTGGCGCCGAGCACCTTGGTCTGCTCCGCGCGCTCCGGCGTGTTGTTGAACGCCCTCAAGCCGGCCGGCTTGGTCCAGAGAAACATCTCCAGCACGAGGATGTAGATGTGCAGCAGGCCGATCAGGCCGACGACGATGTTTGCAAGCAATGCCATGGTTCGGCTCCCCCAAGCCTACTCTGACCGGCGGTGATGCCGGACCGTGTTTTCCGCCCTATCCCGACGGGCACCCCCATCCGCAGACGCCCCCTCATCGCCTCACGCCGCGGGCTGCGCCGCCGTCTCGTCGTTCGCCAACAGATGCAGCAGCGCGCTCTTGATCGCGGCCTGCCGGGTCGGCGCGTTGATCTGCGCGCCGAGCAGGTCGGTGACGTAGAACACGTCGCGGGCGCGCTCGCCGAAGGTGGCGACATGGGCGGAGGCGATGTTGAGGTTCAGCTTCGAGATCGCCGTGGTCAGCTCGTAGAGCAGGCCGGGCCGGTCGAGGCCGGAGACCTCGATGACAGTGTAGAGCTCCGACCATTGATTGTTGATGGTCACTTCCGGCTCGACCGAGAACGCCTTGTGCTGCTTGCCGCGCGTGGTGCGCCGCGCCACCGCGTCGGGCAGCCGCAGCTTGCCTTCCAGCACCTGCTCGATGGTCTCGCCGAT
Organism: Bradyrhizobium sp. SZCCHNRI1009; assembly: GCF_032487575.1. Classification (NCBI taxonomy): domain Bacteria; kingdom Pseudomonadati; phylum Pseudomonadota; class Alphaproteobacteria; order Hyphomicrobiales; family Nitrobacteraceae; genus Bradyrhizobium; species Bradyrhizobium sp. SZCCHNRI1009. Next base: position 219,212 of record NZ_JAUEUL010000004.1, read on the forward strand.
CCGGGTCGCGCGCCGGCCCTCGTCCTCGTCGCGCTCATACTCGCGGGAGATCGCGATGGTATCGAGCGCGCGCCCGTCGGTCGTGGTGTAGATCTGGGCGTCGACGATGTTGGCGCCGGCCGAGGCGCAGGCGCCTGCGATGATCGATAGCAGCCAGGGGTGGTCCATCGCGAAGATCGTCAGCTCGGTGACGGCGCGGGCCGGATCGAAGCCGACATTGATCGCGAGCTTGTGTCCCGCATCCTCGCTCGATCGCACGAAGCGGGCATGGCGGATCTTGCGCGGCAGCTCGACCTTGAGCCAGTAGGCCGGATAATGCCGGCCGATATAGGTGTTGAGCTCGTCCTCCGGCCAGTCGGTGAAGGCGTTGCGGAATTCGGCCTGCGCCGCGGTAATGCGCTTGGCGCGGTTGACCTCGGAGAAGCCGCCGGTCAGCACCGGCTCGGTCTCGTAATACAGCGTGCGCAGGAGCTGCGCCTTCCAGCCGTTCCAGACGCCGGGGCCGACGCCGCGAATGTCTGCGGTGGTCAGGATGGTCAGCAGCTTCATCTGCTCGACGGACTGCACCACGGCGGCGAAATTCTCGATCGTCTTGCGGTCCGACAGGTCGCGCGACTGCGCCACCGTCGACATCGTCAGATGCTCCTCGATCAGCCAGGCGACCAGTTCGGTGTCGGCATTGTTGAAGCCGAGCCGCGGGCACAGCCGGCGCGCGATCTTGGCGCCGGCGATGGAATGATCCTCGGGGCGGCCCTTGGCGACGTCGTGCAGCAGCACGGTGATGTAGATGACGGCGCGGTGCTCCGGCCGGATCTTGCGCATCAGGTCGGAGGCCAGGGTGAACTCGTCGATGCCGCCGCGCTCGATCTCCTGCAGGAAACCGATGCAGCGGATCAGGTGCTCGTCGACCGTGTAGTGATGATACATGTTGAACTGCATCATCGAGACGATGCGGCCGAAGGCGCGAATGAAGTGGCCGAGCACGCCGGTCTCGTTCATCCGCCGCAGCACGACCTCGGCATCGTTGGAGGTCAGGATCTCCATGAACAGCCGGTTGGCCTCGGGATCGTCGCGCAGCTCGGTGTTGATCAGGTTCAACGAGCGCGTGACCGCGCGCATTGCGTCGGGATGGAAGGCGAGGTTGTTCTTCTGCGCCAGCCGGAAGATGCGGATCAGATTGACCGGATCGTGCTTGAAGACGTCGGGCGCGGCGAGGTTGATGCGGTTGTTGTCGACGATGAAGTCGTCGCTCTCCGGCACGCGCCGCCAGGTCGAGCCGGTGGTCAGGCGCGAGATCATCCGGCTCAGCACCGGCGCCGGCTTGGCCTGCTGGTCCTCGAGCTTGGCGCACAGGATCGCGGTGAGATTGCCGACCTCCTTGGCGACCAGGAAGTAGTGCTTCATGAAGCGCTCGACATCCTGCATGCCGGGATGGCTGGTGTAGCCCAGCCGCACCGCGATCTCGCGCTGCAGGTCGAACGACAGCCGTTCTTCCGGACGCCCGCTGACGAAATGCAGGTTGCAGCGCACCGACCACAGGAAGTCCGCGCAGCGCCGGAAGGTGCGGTATTCATGCGCGTCGAACACGCCGCGCTCGACCAGCTCGGCGGTCTCGCGCACGCGGTAGACGTATTTGGCGATCCAGAACAGCGTGTGCAGGTCGCGCAGGCCGCCCTTGCCGTCCTTGACGTTGGGCTCGACCAGATAACGCGACTGGCCGCCGCGGCGGTGCCGCTCCTCGCGCTCGGCGAGCTTGGCGGCGACGAATTCGGCTGCGGTGCCCTGCACCACTTCGGTGTCGAAGCGTGCGACCAGCTCGTCATAGAGCGGCCGGTCGCCGGCGAGATAGCGGGTCTCCAGGATGGCGGTGCGGATCGTCATGTCGCCGCGCGCCTGGCGGATCGACTCGTCGACCGAGCGGGTGGCATGGCCGACCTTCAGCCCCATGTCCCACAGCGAATACAGGATGGCCTCGGCGACCTGCTCGCCCCAGGCGGTCTGCTTGTAGGGCAGGATGAACAGCAGATCGATGTCGGATTCCGGCGCCATCAGGCCGCGGCCATAGCCGCCGGTGGCGACCACCGCCATGCGCTCGGCGCCGCTCGGCACCTGCGAGCGATAAAGGTGCTGGGTGGCCGCGGCGTAGAGGATGCGAATGATCTCGTCCTGCACGAAGCAGAGCTGCTCGGCGCAGCGCCGGCCGTGGCGGTCCTTCAGCAGTTGCGCCTGGGCCGCCGCGCGCGCCTTGACCAGCTCGGCCTTGAGGAATTGCACCACGGCCGCGCGGAACATGTCCTCGCGTCCCGAATGCTGCGCGGCCAGCGCGTCGACCGCAGCCGCGATGCCGGCGCTGTCGAAATCGGAAATGCTATCAGGGTGGGAATGGGGGGCGACGCTGTCCATGGCTGCAACCGGATATCGAACAAGGCCTGTGCTGTCACGAAACTTCCAATGCAACAATCGATCCATGCTGTCATCGGTGGTCACGGGATGATGATCGTTCTGAACCGCGCCGTCGAAAGGAAAAGCAATTCTCGCGCGCTTCCGGAGTAAACTCTTGTAATAAAAGAGAGATTTCCGAGGCTCCAAGGGAGCTGCGACGGGTGATTGTCGGGGCCGCGGATTTGCTGCGGTTGCGGCCGTGGTTCTACTGGGGGGCGACGCTTTACGCGCGGCCGAGCCGGTGAATGAGGTCTGCGGCGCGCATGCGCTCTGCCGCGACGAGCCGTTCTCGGCGCTCGACGCCCTCACCCGCAAGGACCTGCAGGATCATCTTCTCGATCTCTGGACTCGTGCTGGCCGACCGCGTGCTGGTGATGCAGCCGCATCCCGGCCGGCTGTTCGAGGAGATCACCATCAATCTGTCGCGGCCGCGGGACCGCAACGCGCCCTTGTTCGACCACTTCAAGCGCCACGTGCTGACCGCGCTGGACCGCTCGCTCGACCGGACGATGCCGGACGCGCAGGGCAGGGGTGAGCCCGGCGGCGGCCTGTGGTGGTGACAGCGGCAGCCGGTCCCGGTACATCTCGTCTGAAATAAATCCGGGAGAGAACGACAAATGGATGCTGCCGAGCTGCGCGCCATGCAGGCGCCGATCAAGGAACGCTACAAGGCCGACCCGTCCGCCGCCGTGATCACCTTGAAGGCCAAGGGTGAGGTCGGGCAGGAGGGGCTGACCTGCAAGCTCGAGACCGGGCGCGCGCTTGCCGTGGCTGGTCTGCATCCGGGAACCGGCGGCTCCGGGCTCGAGCTGTGCTCCGGCGACATGCTGCTGGAGGCGCTGGTCGCCTGCGCCGGCGTCACCTTGAAATCGGTCGCGACCGCGGTCGAGGTGCCGCTCAAGAGCGGCCATGTGCTGGCCGAAGGCGATCTCGATTTCCGCGGCACGCTCGGCGTCGACAAGGAGGCCCCGGTCGGCTTCCAGGAGATCCGCCTGCGCTTCGAGGTCGACACCGACGCCCCGCAGGACAAGCTCGACCTGCTGCTCAAGCTCACCGAGCGCTATTGCGTGGTCTATCAGACCATCAAGAACGGCCCGAAGGTGTCGGTCAGTCTGAAGCGGGTGGCGGCGTAGCCCTTCGTTCATTCTGTGTCCCGCCGTTGGTGAGCGCGAGCCGGCGAGGCGCGCTCGGTCTGCGCCTCCCCCGCGCGCGGGGGAGGTCGCATCGCAGATGCGAGGCGGGTGGGGGAATTCTCTCCACACGACGTGCACCACCCGAGCCGCGCCCCCACCCCGGCCCTCCCCCGCAAGCGGGAGAGGGAGCCCACCGCCGCTGCGGCATGAGCTGATGTCCCTCGATCCTTCCTTCCTGCTGCTGCTGGCCTTGCGCATGGCGATCGCCGCGTCATTCGTGGTCTCGGCGTCGATGATCGCCGAGCGCACGGGACCGGTCATTGGCGCGCTAGTCGCGACCCTGCCGATCTCGGCGGGGCCGACCTACGTGTTCCTCGCGCTCGACCACGACGCCGCCTTCATCGCGCAGGGCGCGCTGACCAGCCTGCCGATCAATGCCGCGACGATCTTCCTCAGTCTCGCCTATGCCGTGCTGGCGCAGCGCCACAGCGTGGGGGTGGCGAGCGCCACCGCCGTCGCGGTGTGGCTTGGTCTCGCCGCCCTAATCAAGAGCGTCGAGTGGACACTGTCGATGGGCATCGCTGCCAACGTCGTGACCTTTGCGATCTGCCTGCCGCAGCTCGCGCGCTACCGTCATGCCAAGATGCCGCTGATCACACGGCGCTGGTACGACGTTCCCTTACGCGCCTCGCTGGTCGCGACGCTGGTTGCGACCGTGACCTCGGTGTCGGGCTGGGCCGGCCCGAGCGTCTCCGGCATCCTGGCGCTGTTTCCGATCGTCTTCACCTCGATGATGCTGATCCTGCAGCCGCGCATCGGCGGACCCGCGACCGCGGCCGTGCTGGCCAACGGTGCCTGGGGCCTGATCGGCTTCTCGCTCGCCGTCGTCGTGCTGCATCTCGGCAGCCTGCATTTGGGCGCTACAGTGGGATTGAGCGGCGCGCTCGCAACCTGCGTCGGCTGGAATCTCGGCCTGTGGTGGCTGGGTCGGCGGAAGGCGGCGAGGCGGGTCGCGTAGGGTGGGCAAAGCGCAGCGTGCCCACCACTCTGCGCCACGTGCTCGACATGGTGGGCACGACGCTGCGCGTCTTTGCCCACCCTACGGCTCTCTCCGCCGTCATTGCAAGCGAAGCGAAGCAATCCAGGGCTCAGGTGGGACTCTGGATTGCTTCGGCGCGGGGGCGCCTCGCAATGACGGACAGTCTGGAGCAGCCGCCTCCCAGCCCACCGCCGTCATTCCGGGGCGCGCGAAGCGCGAGCCCGGAATCCATTGGGCCGCGTGCGCTGACGAGAGATGGATTCCGGGTTCGCGCTGATGCGCGCCCCGGAATGACGGAGAAACAAATCAGTTGCGCGGCAGCTTCGCCTTCAGCCGATACAGCGCGTCCATCGCCTCGCGCGGCGTCATCTCGTCGGGATGCAGCGCCTTGACCGCGGCGATCAGCTCTTCCGCTTCCTTCGACATCGCAGGCTCCACGGCCGCGCGCGACGGCACCGCGAACAGCGGCAGGTCGTCGACCAGCGCACGCGCGGTCTGGCCGCGGTCCTGAGCCTCCAGCTTCGCCAGCACCGATTTGGCGCGGCTGATCACCGCCGGGGGGAGACCGGCGAGCTTCGCCACCTGAATGCCGTAAGAGCGGTCGGCCGAGCCGGGCAGCACCTCGTGCAGGAACACCACGTCGCCCTGCCATTCCTTGACCCGCACCGTGGCATTGAACAGCCGCGGCAGCTTGGCGGCGAGGGCTGTCAGCTCATGGTAGTGCGTGGCGAACAGCGTGCGGCAGCGGTTGCTCTCGTGCAGATGCTCGATCGCCGCCCAGGCAATGGAGAGACCGTCGAACGTCGCGGTGCCGCGTCCGATCTCGTCGAGGATCACGAGCGCGCGCTCGCCGGCCTGGTTGAGGATCGCGGCGGTCTCGACCATCTCGACCATGAAGGTCGAACGTCCGCGCGCGAGATCGTCTGCGGCGCCGACGCGCGAGAACAGCCGGTCGACGATGCCGATGCGGGCGCGGCTCGCCGGCACGAAGCTGCCGATCTGCGCCAGCAAGGCAATCAGCGCGTTCTGACGCAGGAAGGTCGATTTACCCGCCATGTTCGGACCGGTGAGCAGCCACAGCTGGCCGCTCTTGTGTCCCGGCGTCGGCGACAGGTCGCAGGAATTGGCGATGAACGGCTGACCCTCGCGCTTCAGGGCCTGCTCGACCACCGGATGGCGGCCACCTTCGATGGCAAAGCCGAGCGAGCCATCGACCTCGGGCCTGACGTAGTTGTCGTCGACCGCGAGCTTGGCGAGGGCGGTGGCGACATCCAGCATCGCAAAGCCATGCGCGGCGGCGCGCAGATCGTCGCCGATCGCGAGCGCGGCCGCATACAGCCGGTCGAAGATCTCGAGCTCGAGATTGAGCGCGCGCTCGCCGGCATTGGCGATCTTGGCCTCGATCTCGCCGAGCTCCGACGTGGTGAAACGCACCTGGCCGGCCAGCGTCTGGCGATGGATGAAGGTCGCGTTCAACGGTGCCGTCATCAGCTTGTCGCCGTGCTGCGCGGTGACCTCGACGAAATAGCCGAGCACGTTGTTGTGCCGGATCTTGAGCGCCTTGACGCCGGTCTGGTCGGCGTAGCGCGCCTGCATCGAGGCGACGACGAGCCGCGAGGCGTCGCGCAGATTGCGCGTCTCGTCCAAGGTCGCATCATAGCCTGATCGAACGAAGCCGCCGTCGCGCTTGATCAGCGGCAGCTGCTCGTCGAGCGCGCGGGCGAATTCGTCGGCCAGCGCGCGCGCCGGCCGCGCCAGCGCGGCCATCACCGAGGCGATCTCCTGCGGCGGCTGGTCGAGCGCCGACAGCCGCTCCAGCGCCTGGTCGGCGGCGAGGATGCCATCGCGCAGAGCGGCGAGATCGCGCGGGCCGCCGCGGCCGACCGAGAGCCGCGCCATCGCGCGGGTCATGTCGGGCGCGCCGCGCAGGATCGAGCGGATGTCCTCGCGCGCGGCGCTATCGGCAACGAAAACGTTGACCGCGTCGAGCCTTCGCCCGATCTGCGCGGGCTCGGTCAGCGGCGCAGCGAGGCGTTGCGCGAGGAGGCGCGAGCCGGCCGAGGTCACCGTGCAGTCGATGGCGTCGAGCAGCGAGCCGCGCCGCTCGCCGGCGAGCGTGCGCGTCAATTCGAGATTGGCGCGGGTCGCCGGATCGATCGCCATGGTGCTGCCGGTCGCCTCGCGCGCTGGCGGCGCCAGCGGCGGGCGCTGGCCCACTTGCGTGCGCTCGACATAGGTGACGCAGGCAGCGGCGGCGGTCGCCTCCAGTCGCGACAGCACCGCGAGCCCGTCCATGGTCGCGACCGCGAAATAGTCGCACAGCCGCCGCTCTGCGGTGGCGCCGTCGAACACGTCGCGGGTCAGCGGCGTCACGGCGGTGAGCTCGCGCAGCACAGGCTCGAACGCCGCGTCCGAATACAGCGCGTCGGAGACGATGACCTCGTTCGGGTTGATACGGGCCAGCGTCGCCGTGAGCTCGGCAAAGGCACATTCGGTGACGATGAAGTCCGAAGTCGAGATGTCGATCCAGGCGAGCCCGAGCCGGTCGCCGCCGGACGAGCCGCGGCTGCGCGCGATCGCCAGCAGATAGTTGTTGGCGCGCGCGTCGAGCAGATTGTCTTCCGTCAAGGTGCCCGGCGTCACCACGCGCACCACGCCGCGCTTGACCACGCTCTTGTTGCCGCGCGCCCGCGCCGCCGCCGGATCCTCCATCTGCTCGCACACGGCGACGCGGATGCCTTGCGCGATCAAGCGATGCAGATAGTCCTCGGAGCGCTCCACCGGCACGCCGCACATCGGGATATCCTGGCCCAGGTGCTTGCCGCGCTTGGTCAGCACGATGCCGAGCGCTTTCGAGGCGACCTCCGCATCCTCGAAGAACAGCTCGTAGAAGTCGCCCATCCGGTAGAACAGCATCAGCCCCGGATGCGCTGCCTTTATGTCGAGATACTGCTCCATCATCGGCGTGAGCTTGGCCGGCGCCTCGGCGGGCGCGGTGTCAGGCGGAACCGGGGCGGAGATGGGTTGCTGGATCGTCATGGCGCGGAAACTAGCCAATTTGCCCGGACGGTCCTACCGCTTTGCAGGCGATGTCCCGGTTTTCCACGATGGCGATTCTTGCCCTGATCGACCGCTTGTGAGGGGCGCCGCTCTCTCCTCTCGTCATTCCGGGCCGTGCGCAGCACGAACCCGGAATCCATCGTGCGGCATCACGCGCAGCCGGATGGATTCCGGGCTCGCCGCGCTGCGCGCGCCGCCCCGGAATGATGGCGAGTGTGGCGCGACGGTGTTCGCCAAACTTGCGGTTCGGGCAGTGAAAGTCGTTGCGCCTCCCCCGCGCTTGTCCGCCGTAGCTCGAGGAGCGAAGGCGGATGCGGGGGAGGTCGTATCGCATCGAAGATGCGATACGGGTGGGGGACGTCTCTCCACACGACGAGTGGCGCTTGGGGCGGCCCCCACCCCAACCCTCCCCCGCAAGCGGGGGAGGGGGCGCACCGTGTGCGGGGAGACGGTGTGCGCACGCCATTGTCGGCGCATAGCACCCCGCGTCCCCGTCATTTGACCTGCCTCCAGGGCACTCCTAAAACCGCCGTCAATTCTGACCAGAAACACGAAAGTTCGGGAGAGAGCGATGCGAGACGTGTTCATTTGTGATGCGGTGCGGACTCCGATCGGCCGCTTCGGCGGCGCGCTGGCCAAAGTGCGCACCGACGATCTCGCGGCCACCCCGCTCAAGGCGCTCAAGGCGAAGCATCCCAATCTCGACTGGGCTGCCGTCGACGAGGTGTTCTTCGGCTGCGCCAACCAGGCTGGCGAGGACAACCGCAACGTCGCGCGCATGGCGCTGCTGCTCGCGGGCCTGCCGGATTCCATTCCCGGCCAGACCTTGAACCGTCTCTGCGCCTCCGGTCTCGACGCGGTCGGCGCGGCGGGACGTGCGATCCGCGCCGGCGAGGTCGATCTGGCGATCGCCGGCGGCGTCGAATCCATGACGCGCGCGCCGTTCGTGCAGGGCAAGGCGACCGAGGCGTTCTCGCGCTCGGCCGAGATCTTCGACACCACGATCGGCTGGCGCTTCATCAATCCCTTGATGAAGCAGCAGTATGGCGTCGACTCCATGCCGGAGACCGGCGAGAACGTCGCCGAGGAATTCCAGGTCTCGCGCGCCGACCAGGACGCGTTCGCGATCCGCTCCCAGCAGCGCGCTGGAAAGGCGATCGCGTCGGGCTATTTCGCCGCCGAGATCACGCCGGTCATGGTGCCCGGCGGCAAGGCCGGCCCTGTGACGGTGGACAAGGATGAGCATCCGCGCCCCGAGACCACGCTCGAAGGCCTCGCCAAGCTGAAGCCGATCGTGCGCAATCCCGGCACGGTCACGGCCGGCAACGCCTCCGGCGTCAATGACGGCGCCGCCGCCATGATTCTCGCCTCGGAAGCGGCGGTGAAGAAGCACGGCCTCACGCCCCGCGCGCGCGTGCTCGGTCTCGCCTCCGCCGGCGTGCCGCCGCGCATCATGGGCATCGGCCCGGTGCCGGCGGTGCGCAAGCTGATGGAGCGGCTCGGCCTGAAGATCAGCGATTTCGACCTGATCGAGCTCAACGAGGCGTTCGCCTCCCAGGGCATCGCCTGCCTGCGCCAGCTCGGCGTCGCCGAGGACGCCGATTTCGTCAACCCGCATGGCGGCGCCATCGCGCTGGGACACCCGCTCGGCATGAGCGGCGCGCGCATCGCGATGACCGCGGTGCACGGCCTTGAGGTGCGCGGCGGCAAGCGTGCGCTGGCCACGATGTGCGTCGGCGTCGGTCAGGGCGTCGCGCTGGCGGTCGAGATGATCAACTGATCCCAAACCCTCATCCTGAGGAGCCCGCCTCTTGGCGGGCGTCTCGAAGGATGAGGCCCGGCACTGGCCTCATGGTTCGAGACGGCGCTTCGCGCCTCCTCACCATGAGGGGAAACAGCGGAGAGCGCCGCCATGACCATCTCCCGCGAACAGGACGTCACGCCGGCCGTATTGGCGGTGATGGAGCGCACCGAGAATCCGCGGCTGCGCGAGATCATGGTGTCGCTGATCAAGCACCTGCACGGCTTCGTCCGCGATGTCAGGCTGACCGAGGCGGAATTTCGCGAAGCCGCCGCCATCATTGCCGAGCTCGGACAGCGCACCAACGACACGCATAACGAAGTCGTGCTGATGGCCGGCTCGCTCGGCGTCTCGCCGCTGGTCTGCCTGCTCAACAATGGCGATGGCGGCAACACAGAGACGGCGCAGTCGCTGCTTGGCCCGTTCTGGCGGCTGAATTCGCCTGTTACCGAGAACGGCGGCTCGATCGTGCGTTCGGCGACGCTGGGTCCGGCGTTGTTCGTGCACGGGCGCGTGGTCGATCCGAAGGGCGCGCCGATTGCCGGCGCCGAGGTCGACGTCTGGCACGCCTCGCCGGTCGGCTATTACGAGAACCAGGATCCGGAGCAGGCCGACATGAACCTGCGCGGCAAGCTCGTGACCGACGCCGACGGCCGCTTCTGGTTTCGCTCGGTGATGATGGTCGGCTACCCCATCCCGACCGACGGCGTCGTCGGCCGTCTCCTGAAGGCGCAGGGCCGCCATCCCTATCGCCCGGCGCATCTGCATGCGCTGATCGTCAAGCCCGGCTTCAAGGTCCTGATCTCGCAGGTCTACGACCCCAACGACCCGCACATCGACAGCGACGTGCAGTTCGGCGTGACCAAGGCGCTGCTCGGCAACTTCATTCGCCACGATGCGCCGCACCCGACGGAGGTCGATATCACCGCGCCCTGGTACTCGCTCGATCACGTCTACCGGATGGAAGCCGGCGACACCGTACTGCCGCGGGCGCCGATCAAGTAGCGCTCAACGACTTCCATGCTAGTGTGGGCCAGGCTGCAACCCTGAAGGGATAGGGCCCGCATGGCCTCAACCGACTTGCCCTCCGCTGCCGAGCCTGCCGCGTTGACGGCCACGATGCGCGACGCGGGCGTGCTCGATTCTGGCACGGTGTCGGATGTCACCGTGATCAGCGACCGCCCGATGCTGGTGTCGCGCATCATCCGTCTTGGGCTGACCTATGATGGCGCCGCGCCGGATGCGCCGAAGACGCTGATCCTGAAGACCCCGCTGCCGGCCTTTGCCAAGACGCTGTGGCAGGGCGGCCGCCACGAGGTCACCTTCTATCGGGAGCTGGCACGGGTCATGCCGCCGCGCCTCGTGCCGGGCGGCTTCGGCGGTGCCTGGGACGAAGGCGCCATGACCTGGCACCTGCTGCTGGAGGATCTCACCGACACCCATCGGATGGCGACACAATGGCCGCTGCCGCCGACCGTGCCGGACGCCGAGCGAATCGTGCGCGCGCTGGCGCGGCTGCATGCGGCGTGGTGGGACGATCCGCGGCTCGGCGTGAGCGTCGGTAGCTTCGCGACACCAGAGCAGACGGCGGCGAATGTCAGCGAGTTTGCCGGCCACTACGCGCGCTTCGCCGATCAGCTGGGTGACCGGCTGAGCGCAGAGCGTCGCGCCATCTACGAGCGTTTCCTCGCGGCCACGCCACAGCTTCTGGAGCGCTATCATTCGCGGCGAAATCTCAGCATCGCCCATGGCGATGCGCATGTCTGGAATTTCCTCGTGCCCAAGGCCGCAGGCAGCGATGACGTCCGTGTGTTCGATTTCGACCATTGGCGGATCAACGTGCCGGCGCAGGATCTCGCCTACATGATCGCGCTGCATCTCTTTCCCGAGCGCCGCTCCGTCGTCGAGCGGCCATTGCTCGACTGCTATCACGAGACGTTGGTTGCGCATGGTGTCACCGGCTATGACCGCGCGGCGCTCGATCGGGACTATCGTTACGCCGTGCTGTGGCACATCACCAAGCCGGTCTGGCAATGGGCGATCGAGATCCCGCCGCTGATCTGGTGGGCTCATCTGGAGCGCATCTTCCGCGCCATCGACGACCTCGGCTGCCGCGATCTGCTGGACTGATCGTCCCGACATCCACTGAGGTCGCTGCACGTCAGGCGTGTTCATCGCGACGTTGCACGTCAATGCCGTGCTTTTGGCGCTGCCGTTATCAGCCGTCTTAACGATCACCAGAGATTGTTCATCGGCCTTAAACCGCCGGATGGGGGCGGCGCGACATATCTGCATGTGCACGGCGTTCGGCGTGGTCACGGAAAGGTGCGGCTCCCCAGGGGTAGAGGGTGGCTTGCGAAAGCACGAAAATAGTGCTTTGATGTTCCTCATGGCCGGAATTTACGATCAGGCTGTTCGCTACCGTCTCGTCCCCAACTCCGAGGCGCGGGCGGCGATCGAGGCGACCTTCGCCGATTATGCCCGGATGATGGACATGCTCGACGAGATCGCTGCCGCCAAAGGCATCGGCGCCAATCTGGTCGCGCTGCACGGCCATGCCTATGGGCCGGTCCGCAAGGCCACCCGGCTGCCCTCGCGCCTGGTCACGCTCGGCCTGCGCGACCGCGCCGCCTATCGCGCCGCATCGACCCCGCGACTGCCGCTCGACGACCGCCTGGTGAATGTTCGGGACGCCGGCACGCTGTCGCTCGGCACCGCGCTCGGCCGCTTCACCATCCCGTTCGAGGTCACCGGCTATGCCGCGGGCTGGACGCACGCGACGCCGGCGCAACTCGTCCGCACCGATAATGGCGACGTCGAAGTCCGTTTCGGCGTCACCGCCAGCTCACATCCGACCATCAGCCCAGGAAAGGACCACGTCATGCTCGCCGAACACGCGCCGGCTCCCGACACGCTCCTGTCACGCGCCGGGCGCCTCATCGCCGGCATCGCCTATGGAGCGATCGAAAAGGCCGAGGACAAGAACCGGGTCGCGCTGGTCAGCCAGGCGATCCGCGAGATCGAGCAGGCCGAGCGCGAATCGCGCGAGAGCCTGTCGCATGCGCGCGCCGAGGAATATCGGCTCAACGCCCGCCGCGCCGAGATCGAGCGCGAGACGACCGTGCTGGCTGAGCAGATCCGCGTCGCCATCGCCGAGCACCGCGACGATCTCGCCCGCGCCGGCATCGCCCGGCAGATGGATCTCGAAGCCCAGTTCGAGGTGCTGTCGAAGGCGATCGACGAGAATGCCGAGCGCGTCGATGCGGTGCTCACGACGCTGCGTGCGATCCTGTCGAGCCTGCAGGACGCGCAGGCGCGTCTCGTCGAGCTCGAGCGCAGCGAGGCGCTCGCCGAGCAGCCGAAGGCCACATCGCGCAAGTCGGGCGATACCGGCCTCGCCAGGGCCGCGCGCGCCTCCCGCGTCATCGCCCGCGCGACCGGCGTGCCGGAAGGCATCGCGCCGTCGCCCGACATCGACGAATTGTCGAAGCTGAAGCGCGACAAGGACATTGCCGAGCGGCTGGCACGGCTGAAATCGCATAATTGAACGGGCAGGGGCGCGTCGTCCCATGACCATCGTCGACCATTTCATGCAACCCGAGGTGCGGCCGTTCGCGATCGCCGCCGTGATGATCGTGCTGGTCGGCGGCGTCGAGATCGGCTCGATGCTGATCGGCCTGTCGATCAGCGAGCTGCTCGGCCAGACCGTCGATCTCGGTCACGACGGCGACAGCACCAGCGTCGGTCACGTGCTGTCCTGGATCAATGTCGGCGGTGTGCCGCTGATGATCTGCATCCTGCTCGCGCTCGGCATCTTCTCGATCACGGGTTTTCTCATTCAGGATGCCGCGCGGCTGGTAGCGGTGGCGCTGCCGCCAACGGCCGCGGGCATGCTCGCCGCCGTCGTCACCGTGCCGCTGCTGCGCAGCTCGACGCGCTATGCGGCGCGGCTGGTCCCGCAGGATGAGAGCTATGCGGTCGGCCTGTCCGATCTCGTCGGCCGCGCCGGTGAGGTCGCGGTCGGCCCGCTCGACGGCGGGCTGCCCGGCCGCGTCCGCGTCAAGGACGTCCACGGCAATTGGCACATGGTGACGGCCTCGGCCGCGCCGGACTCACCGGCCTTGCCGGTGGGCGCGTCGGTTCTCCTCGTCGACCGCAAGGACGGTCGCTTCATCGCGATCGCCGCAGCCGACGAGCTCACGAGCTCCAAGACACTTTAGCCCAAGACACTTTCCTCAACCCGAAAGTAAATCCCATGTTTGATCTGGTTCTGCCTGCGTCGATCGGCGTTGTGCTGCTGGTCGTTCTCGGCACTGTCTTTGCCGTTCTCTACCATCGTTCCACCCGCGACGAGGCGTTCGTGCGCACCGGCCTCGGCGGCAAGAAGGTGGTGCTCGACGGCGGCGCCGTGGTGCTGCCGATCTTCCACTCCATCGCGCGCGTGAATCTGAAGACGCTGCGGCTGCGCGTCGAGCGCTCGAAGAAGGATTCGCTGATCACCAAGGACCGCATGCGCGTGGACATCGACGCCGAATTCTACGTGCGCGTGAAACCCGACGTCGATTCGATCGCGCTCGCCGCGCAGACGCTCGGCGCCGTCACCAACAATGCCGAATTGCTGCGCGACCAGGTCGAGGCCAAGTTCGTCGACGGACTGCGCTCGGTCGCGGCGACGATGGAGCTGTTGGACCTGCAGGAGAAGCGCTCGGATTTCGTCAAGCACGTCCAGGCCGCGGTCGAGGCCGACGTGCAGTCCAACGGCCTGGAGCTGGAATCGGTGTCGCTGACCAAGCTCGACCAGACCGACATCTCGTTCTTCAACGCCGAGAACTTCTTCGACGCCGAAGGCCTCACTCTCTTGAAAACGGTCACCGAGACCCGCCGCCGCGACCGCAACGCGATCGTGCGCGACAACGAGGTCGCGATTGCGCAGAAGGACCTCGAGGCGCGCCAGCTCACCCTGACGATCGAGCGCACCAAGAAGGAGGCCGAGCTCAGCCAGGAGCGCGACATCGCCAACAAGACGGCGAGCACCCGCGCCGAGGTTGCGAGCGCCACCCAGACCGCGTGGCAGACCGAGGAGAATGCCCGCATCGAGGCGCAGCAGAAGATCGCCCAGCGCGAAGCCGAGGCATTGAAGGTGCGCGAGACCGCGGCGATCGAAAGCAATCTCGCGATCAACCGCCGCAAGACCGACGCCGACCGCGAGATCCAGATCGCCACCCAGGACAACGACATCCAGATCGCGACCAAGAGCAAGGAAACCTCGGAGGCCCGCGCGGTCGCCAAGGCGGCCGAGGCGCTCGCGGTCTCCGCGGAGGAAAAGGTGACGACGGCACGCGCCATCGAGATCGCCGATCGCGAGCGTCAGACCGCGGTCATGGCGGCGCGGAAAGAGGCCGAGCAGCGCTCGACCGGCATCACCGTTGCAGCCGAGGCCGAGAAGCGCGCCGCGGTCGATCGCGGCGCGGCGGCGAAGACCCTGGCCGAAGCGGAGGCCGAGGCCAACAAGATCAAGGCCGTCGGCGTGCGCCAGATCGGCGAGGCGGAAGCCGCGGTGATCCTGATGAAGAACGAGGCGCAGAACAAGCTCGGCAGCAACGTGATCGATTTCGAGCTCGCCAAGCAGCGCATCGCGACCATGCCCGCCGCGCTCGGCGAGATGGTCAAGCCGATCGCCAACCTGAAGGACGTCCGCATCCTGCACACTGGTGGCGCCTTCGGCGGCAACGGCAATGTCGGCGCTGGCGGCAATGTCGGCTTCGGCGAAGGCCTCGCCGGCGAGCTGCTGCGCGTGCACGCGCTGAAGCCCTTGATCGACGAGATCCTGGTGCAGTCCGGATTCAAGCCCGGCGACGATCCGGTGCAGGCGCTGGCGGGTGTGATCGTGCCGGCCACGGAGACGAATACCGCTGCCGGGCCGAAGATCGAGCCACTGCAGAAGCCGTAAGCAAGACACATGAGAAAGGGAAGCCCCGGGGCTGGGGGCGGCGCTGGAGGAGCCACCGCCCCCGCCCGGCACATCACGAGTGGGGCGCTCATGAGGTGCAGTCTCTGCGCGCAACTCATACGCAGAGAACCGAGTGGGGTGAACAGAAGATAGCCGGAAACGCGCCGGATTGAAGTTACAAATCCATCACGTCGTGGTCACCTTTTTGCTATCCCGGTCCCGCTGCGTCTCAACAGCACGCGAATTTTCCGTCACGGGGAAGCGTCACTCCATCACGGCGTGGTCGGCCGGGGCAGACTGGGCGCGCAGCGCGCTGCGCGTCGAGCCGATCATGACCGCGAGCGGGATCGACACCAGGATGAACGTCATGACCAGCTGGTAGTCGTGCGAGAAGGCCAGGATCTGCGCCTGCACCATGACCATCGCGTCGGCCATTGCGCGCCCGGCATCGGTGGACAGGTTCAACAGGCCGGCGACATTGGGCATCTGCAGGGCGTGATTGAACGGATTGATGTGCTCGACCAGGATCGCGTGGTTGCGCCGCGTTCCCTCGGTGAGCTGCGCGATCGCGATGGAGATGCCGATCGAGCTTGCGACATTTCGCACCAGGGTCAGCATCGAGGTTCCATCCGTGCGCAACGCGCCCGGCAGGGTGAGGAACGCGACGGTGGACAGCGGCACAAAGACGAGGCCGAAGCCGAACCCCTGCATGATGCTGATGGTGATGATCTCGGGCACGCCGGTCTGGTCGGTCCACGCCGTCATCTGGAACAATGACAGCGCCGTCAGCGCCAGCCCGACCACGATCAAGGTCCGCGCCTCGATGTAGCGCAGCAGGCGGCCGACCAGCATCATCGCGACGAAGGTGCCGCAGCCGCGGGTCGCGAGCAGGACGCCGGCGGTGATGATGGGATAGCCGATGACGTTCTGCAGATAGGGCGAGGACAGCGCCATGGTCGAGAACAGCACCAAGCCCATCACCGTCATGAACACGCAGCCGCCGACGAAGTTGCGGTCCTTGAACAGCGCGAACTGGATGAACGGGCGCCGCGTCGTCAGCGAATGCGCCAGGAAATAATAGAAGCCGACGCCGGCGACGATGAACTCGATGATGATCTCGTTGCTCTCCAGCCAGCCCTGATCCTCGCCGCGGTCGAGCGCGATCTGCAGCGAGCCGATGCCGATGGCGAGCGCGGCGAAGCCGAACCAGTCGAAGGTCAGCTCCGCGTTCGGCTTGGTTTCCTCCATGAACGCCATCAGGCCGAGCACGGTCACGGCGCCGAACGGCAGGTTGACGAAGAACACCCAGTGCCAGGAATAGGTCTCGGTCAGCCAGGCGCCGAGCGACGGCCCCATGATCGGGCCGAGCATCACGCCCATGCCCCAGATCGCCATCGCCTTGGCGCGCTCATGCAGCGCGTAGGAGTCGAGCATCACCGCCTGCGACAGCGGCACCAGCGAGGCACCGAACACGCCCTGCAGCAGGCGGAACAGCACCATCTGCGTGATGTCCTGGGCCAGCCCGCACATCACGGACGCGATGGTGAAGCCGGCCGAGCAGACGATGAAGGTGCGCTTGCGGCCGAAGCGGTTGGCGATCCATCCCACCGGCGCGGTCATGATCGCGGCGGCGACGATGTAGGACGTCAGCACCCAGTTGATCTGGTCCTGCGACGCCGACAGGGTGCCCTGCATGTAGGGCAGCGCGACGTTGGCGATGGTGGTGTCGAGCGCCTGCATGATCGTCGCCGTCATTGCGCAGATCGTCACCATGTTCCGGCGCAGGCCCGGAACCGCCGATGAGGCTGCCGGCGCGGTCATGACGCTACTCGTCCTTGTCCGCCGCGTGCGCCGATCCGAACAGCCCGGCCAGCGAACGCTCATGCCCGGTGTCGATCGAGACGTTGACGCTCATGCCGGCCTTCAGCTTCGCGACGAACTTGTCGGACTTGTCGAAATGGATTCTGACCGGCACGCGCTGCACGACCTTGACGAAATTGCCGGTCGCGTTCTGCGGCGGCAGGATTGCGAACTGCGCGCCGGTGCCCGGCGACAGCGAGCCGACCGTGCCCTTGAAGCGGTGGTTCGGGAACGCGTCGACGTCGAGCTCGACCGGCTGTCCGACCGCGACATAGGTGAAGTCGCTCTCCTTCGGATTGGCGTCGACCCAGGGATTGGCGATGTCGATCACCGAGAAGACCGGCGTGCCCGCGGTGACGAAGCGGCCAAGCTGGATCTGGTCGACCTGCGTGGCGATGCCCGGCATCGGCGCGCGCAAGGTGGTGTGGTCGAGGTCGCGCTGGGCGTCGTCGAGCTTGGCCTTCGCCTGGACATACGGCGGGAACTGCTCCAGCGGCAGCTCGGGATTGCCGAGCAGTTGCGTCCTGGCATTCGACAGCTGCTGCTTGATGAACTGCGCCTGCGCGCTCGCCGTCACCAGCGCGTTCGCGGCGTTGTCGAGGTCGAGCTGCGAGCCGAAATTGTTCTTGGCGAGCGTCTGCTTGCGCTCGACGTCCTTCTGCTTGAGCTCGATGCCCTGCTGGGCGAGGTCGAGCATCTGACCGTAGATCTTGATGTTGGCGGTGAGATTCTCATAGCTCGTCCGCGCCTGCTCCAGCGCCGCCTTGGCCTGGTCGACCGCCAGGCGATAGGGCATGGGGTCGATCTCGAACAGCTCGTCGCCCTTCTGCACCTGCTGGCCTTCCTTGACGACGACCTTGACGATCTTGCCGGAGATATCGGGCGTGATGAGCACCTTCTGGGCGCCGACATAGGCGTCGTCGGTCGTCACGTAGCGGCCGCCATTGAGATACAGCACGAGGCCGCCGATGGCGGCGACGAGCGGCAGCACGACCAGCAGCAAGATGCGGCGGTAGCGGCGCAGGAATCCGGGGCGCGCCGGCTTCGCGGCCGCGGCCGCGGGCGCCGCCGCATCGGGGCTGGCCTTCTGTTCAGGGGCGAGTTTCAGGGCGGGCTCAGCCATAGCGCTGTTCCTTTCGCTGCTCGTCGCACAGCGACTGCAGGGCGTTTCTCACGTTTTCCTTGATGGCTTCGAGATGGGTCATCAGCCGCTCGGCATCACCGGCGCTGATGCCCTGAAGGGCGGTGTCGGTCAGCTCGGCCTTGAGCACGCCGAGCTTGGCGAGCAGCGGGCGGGCGGCCTTCTTCAGATAGAGCCTGTTGACGCGGCGGTCGGTGTCGTCGCCGCGGCGCTCGATCAGCCCGGCTTCGGCGAGCTTGTCGATCAGCCGTGTCAGCGTGATCGGCTGCATCTCCAGCTGCTCGGCCAGCTCCGACTGCTTCATCCCCTCGTTGCGCTCGACCTTGGCCAGCACGGCCCATTGCGCGCGGGTCATGCCGAAGCGCGCGGCCTCCTTGTCGGCATAGGCGCGCATCAGGCGCTGCAGCTCGCCGAGCGTAAACAGGAAGTTGGCGTCCGCGGAGGTGCGGCTCATGGCGGTCTCGATTCGGGATCGGAGGGAACTAAGCTTTGGCTGTAATGAGCCACGGATATAATAAGCAAGCTTATGAATATTTCATGGCCCCGCCGAGCGCACCCGCTCCGCTCAGGATGCATGGCTCGGCCGCGGCCTTTGGCGAGAGCGGCCCGAGATGCTAGATTGTCGCCAATGACCCTCGCAAAACCCACCTTCCCGGCGCCGGACCACGATCATGGCCGCTGCGCGGCCGATGCCTTGGACCATGCCGAGCGCATCTGCGCCCAGCGTGGCCAGAAGTTCACGCCGCAGCGCCGCCAGGTGCTGGAGGCGCTGCTGTCGAGCCACCGGCCGCTCGGCGCCTACGAGATCATCGAGGAACTCGCCAAGGTCGCCGCGCGGCCGGCGCCGATCACGGTCTATCGCGCGCTCGAGTTTCTGATGGCGAACGGCCTGGTGCACCGCATCGAGAGCCGCAATGCCTTCCTCGCCTGTGCCCATGACCACGAGCAGACGGCGCTGGTGGCGTTCCTGATCTGCGAGAGCTGCGGCGCCGTCGGCGAGGTTCCGGCAGCGCCGATCTCGGAAAGCCTGAAGCTGGCCGCCGCGGCATCGGGCTTCACGCCGAAACTGTCGGTCGTCGAGATCACCGGGCTGTGCGCCCATTGCCAGAAGGCGGCGTGAGGTCGGTCACTGGAGCTCAAGTCGCACAGCTGTACACATGTGACCGACCGTCGTATGCGATGACCTTGCCGCGAGGCTGGTGCGCCCCTCTCCCCGCCAGCGGGGCGAGGTGACCAGTGCCGTTGCAGCAGCCACATCAGCCTCGTCTCGGGTGGTTGGCGGCTACGCTGACCGCAGGTTCAATCGCGGTCCAACAAGGAAACGCTTTCGGGAGTCCACGTCCTCGTGTCCGCAACGTCCACCTCGTCAGCCGCGAGCCGGCCCCTTGGCCCCGGCGCCATCGCAGTCATTCTCGTCCTCTGCATCTCCTGGGCCTTCAACCAGATCGCGGTCAAGCTGGCGCTACCGGAGATTCCGCCGATGCTGCAGGCGACCTTGCGCTCGGCCGGGGCGCTGCCCGTCCTCCTGCTCATCGCCCGGGTGCGCGGCGTGAGGATGTTCGAGCGCGACGGCACGCTCGTCCCCGGCCTGATCGCCGGCACGATGTTCGGCGTCGAGTTCGTGCTGATCTATGGCGGATTGCTGCTGACGTCCGCCTCTCGCGCGGTCGTGTTCCTGTACACCGCGCCGTTCTTCGTCGCGCTTGGCTCCTACCGCTTCCTGGGCGAGCGGCTCGGCGCCATGCAATGGTCGGGCTTGGCGCTCAGTTTCGCGGGCGTGGCGCTGGCGATCGGCGTTCCCCAGGCCAATGTCGATCGAACCGTGCTGCTCGGCGACCTCATGGTGGTCGGGGGCGGGTTGCTGTGGGGCGCGACCACGGTCGTCGCAAAAGGCACCCGGCTCCGCTTCGCCCCCCCGGAGAAGGCCCTGTCCTACCAGGTTGCCATGTCGATTCCGATCCTGGGGGCGGCAGCCCTGCTGGCCGGGGAACGGCTCCATCAGGTTCCCAGCCCGTTCGTGATCGGCCTGATGGCCTACCAGTCGATCTGGGTGGTCGGGACCACCTTTACCCTGTGGTTCGCGCTGGTGAAGGCCTATTCGGCCAGCAAATTGTCGGCATTTACCTTCATCACCCCTTTATTCGGGGTGGTGGCGAGCTATTTCATCCTGCATGACGCCCTGACGCTGGCCTTTGGCCTCGCCGCCGTGCTTGTGATCGTTGGGCTTTTTCTCGTAAACCGCCCGAACCGCGTGGTCCTGGCCGCGACTGATCCATTGCTGAATGTCACCAAAACCTGATATCCGAGCGCCCATGAACAAGCCCGAGACACTGACCCAGACCGATGTCGCCGGACCCGCTCCCCGGCATCAGACCACCAAAGTCATGGTCGGCAACGTCGCCGTGGGCGGCGGGGCGCCGATCGTGGTCCAGTCCATGACCAACACCGACACCGCCGATGTCGAGCAGACGGTGGCCCAGGTCGCAGCGCTGGCGCGCGCCGGGTCGGAGATGGTCCGCATCACCGTTGATCGCGACGAGGCCGCCGCCGCGGTCCCGCACATCCGTGAGCAGCTCGACAAGCGCGGCATCACCACGCCCCTGATCGGCGACTTCCACTACATCGGCCACAAGCTGCTGACCGACTATCCCGCCTGCGCCGAGGCGCTGGCGAAATACCGCATCAATCCCGGCAATGTCGGCTTCAAGGACAAGCGCGACACCCAGTTCTCGACCATCATCGAGCTCGCCAACAAATACGGCAAGCCGGTGCGCATCGGCGCCAATTGGGGTTCGCTCGACCAGGAGCTGCTCAGCAAGCTGATGGACGAGAACGCGGCCTCCGCGAACCCGCGCGATGCGCGCGCGGTGATGCGCGAGGCGATGGTGCAGTCGGCGCTGCACTCGGCCGAGCGCGCGCAGGAGCTCGGCATGCCGAAGGACCGCATCATCCTGTCGGCCAAGGTCTCGGCCGTGCAGGACCTGATCGCTGTGTATCAGGACCTCGCCGCGCGCTCCGACTACGCCATCCATCTCGGCCTCACCGAGGCCGGCATGGGCTCGAAGGGCATCGTCGCCTCCTCGGCCGCGCTCGGCATCCTGCTGCAGCAGGGCATCGGCGACACCATCCGCATCTCGCTGACCCCGGAGCCCGGCGGCGACCGCACGCTCGAGGTCCAGGTCGCGCAGGAGCTGCTGCAGACCATGGGCTTCCGCACCTTCGTGCCGCTGGTCGCGGCCTGCCCGGGCTGCGGCCGCACCACCTCGACCACGTTCCAGGAGCTGGCGCGCTCGATCCAGGACTTCATCCGCGAGGAGATGCCGGCCTGGAAGACGCAATATCCGGGCGTGGAAGCGCTCAACGTCGCCGTCATGGGTTGCATCGTCAACGGCCCCGGCGAATCCAAGCACGCCAATATCGGCATCTCGCTGCCCGGCACCGGCGAGGCCCCGGCCGCGCCCGTCTTCGTCGACGGCAAGAAGTTCCGCACCCTGCGCGGTCCGACCATCGCCGCCGACTTCAAGGCGCTGGTGATCGACTACATCGACCAGCGCTACGGCAGCGGAGCCAAGGCTGCGGAAAGCGTGACCGCGGCGGAGTAGGGGCGCCCGGATCTGAATCGGCGGCGCCTCCTGCGTCTCTGGGATGATTGCGCTGTGCTTCATATCGCTGCCCGAGCATCTGCTTATTAGTTTCTCCGTCATGCCCGGGCTTGTCCCGGGCATCCACGTCTTTCCCAGGATGCCGAACGAGGTGGATGGCCGGGACAAGCCCGGCCATGACGATGGGGAAGCAAGCGTGCGCATCATTCAGGTCGCGGCATACGCGTTCGCCGTGGCGCAGGGCGCCGAAAGCACGAGGAAGAGCCGGCAAAGCGACCTCCTCTTCAAAGTGCAACCTTGAGAGCGGCCAGCCCTGCAACCGTCAGCTGCTTGTGCCGCGCGCCTCAGTCTGGAATTTTCATCCGTGGATCAGCCGCTACGCGCCGCTGCCGTGACCGGCACGATCCGCCGGCCACGCCCCACTGCTGCCCGCATGATCAGCACCTTGAGGCCTGCTGAAAAAGGGACGCCTCGATGACTCTCGATATCCGTGAAATGGAGCTCGCCGAGACCTCGCTGGTCATCGACTACTTCTATGCGTCGAGCATCGAGCAGCTCGACCTGATGGGCATCGATCCGACCCGGATGCCGACCAGGGCGGTCTGGAGCAGCCTGTTCAAGACGCTCTACGCGACGCCGCTCGCCGAGCGCGCGGCGCTGCTGGTGATCTGGCGGCTCGACGGCCGGCCGATCGGCTTCTCCAGCTGCGACCGCATCGTCTACGGCAATCGCGCCCACATGCATCTGCACGTCACCGAGCCGGAGCTGCGCGGCCGCGGCCTCGGCGCCGCATGCGTCAGCCGCAGCGTCGACCTGTATTTCGAGAAGCTGCAGCTCAAGCAGTTGTTCTGCGAGCCGCACGCCTACAACACCGCCCCCAACCGCGCGCTGCAGACGGCGGGTTTCCGCTACTTGAAGACCTACAAGACCGTGCCTGGCCCGATGAACTACCACCAGGCGGTGACGCGCTGGATGATCGAGCGGTGAGAGAGGCTGCCACGTTGAGCGCGGTGAGAACCGGCGATGGGCGGCGGATCGGACCACGTGAGACAAGAGCAAGTTTGTTGGCGAGATCTTACCGCGCCAACAGTGTCGTCCCAGCCTTGAGCCGAGACCTATAACCACCGACCTCAGTTGTCGAGCAGGCTGCCGCTGCTTTCTTCGCTATCACCCTGCCCTGTGATTATGGGTCCCGGCTCAAGGCCGGGACGACAGCGGAGGATGTGGTCGGCTATCGGTCATATCGGCCGTTCTTCGCTCGGCAAGCCGCCAGCACTTACGAATCTCAAATTTTGCCCGTCGCGTTACCATGTCGCAGCCGTCAGGCCTTGTGCCGTCGGGCAAATCAGATCGATGTTTCCGCCCGTCCCGCCTCGCTCACGAGGGGCGCTTCGCGGTCGTCACGAACGTGGAGGCGGGATGCGGTGGACGCGACGTGGCGCAGTGAGCTCGGTGCTTGCGGACGAACGTCATGGCGCGGACGGTCAAGTCGCATGGTCCTGACATCCCGATGCTGATGCCAAGCTGGCGGTGATGATCCGCTGGTGACGGGGGCAAGAAAGCCCGGTCCCCGGGGAGAGTGCGAAGCAGCCGTTAAAACCATTGCGCAGGGAGGGCCGGGTCTGTCCGGCTGAACCTGTGGTTCCTGCCGCCTGCATTTTTTTCGCAGGCGGGCCACGGGCCTCAGTCGGGGCCCGGCCTTCCCTGCGCCCTCTGTTGAGAGAGGGCGAGAGAGACATCAATGCTCGGACGCGAAACGCGGGTGCGAGGATGAGATGCTGTGTCTACAATGCTGTGTCTACAAATTCAGTCGCCGTATCTGTACCCCCGCTCCATCCACGTCATTGCGAGCGCAGCTCGCAATGACGGCGTGCGTGTTGATGAGCGATTGCGCTCAACAATCCACTTCTACAACGGCAACTCCCCGTATTCCCGGTTGGCGAGGCTCGCCTCTTCCAGATCCAAATCGCGCTCGATGCGGCGGCGGGTTTCGTCGGTGATCTGGCCGTCGCGGAGCATGACGTGAATGGTCTTGCGTTCCACGCCGATCAGCTCGCGGGTCAGCTCGATGCCGAGCGCGGAGGCGTCGTATTCGTCGGCGTCGAACGCGGCCGGCAGCTGGTTGACGCGGACCTCGTGTCGAGCGCGCAGCAGCCGCATGACCTCGTCGGACACCTCGCGGTCGCTGGTCATCATCTCCAGCGACTTCAGCGCCCGGTCGAGCCCCTCGCGCCGTGCCGCAATCTCCTGCTCGTGCTCTCGCACATGCTCGGCGCGTCCGGTGTTGGAGACGCCGAGCAGGCGCACGACGATCGGCAGGGTCAGGCCGAGGCCGATCAAGGTGAAGAAGATCACGCCGAAGGCGATGAACAGGATCTCGTCGCGATAGGGAAAGGCTTCACCGGTCGAGAGCGTGAGCGGCAGCGCCAGCGCGGTGGCGAGCGAGACCGTGCCGCGGACCCCGGTGAAGCCGATGATGAAGGTCTGCTGCCACGGCGGCAGCGGATCCCTGGCGCGCAGCGAGGGGCTCAGCACGCGTGGCAGGATGGTTGCCGGAAAGGTCCAGGCGAAGCGTGCGATCACGACGATCGCGACCACGAGCGCGGTGGCGATCATGATTTCGTCGAGCGGGAACGCCTTCGACTTCTCGTAGATCAGCCGCATCTGGAAGCCGGTCAAGAGGAACAGCATGCCCTCGATCAGGTAGACGACGAGGTCCCAGAAGAACACGCCCTGCAGGCGGGTCGCGGAGGAGATCCAGAGCGGCCCGTTCCAGCTCATATAGAGCCCGCAGGCGACCGTCGCGATCACGCCGGAGCCGCCGACATGCTCGGGGATCCAGTAGGCGAGATAGGGTGTCAGCAGCGACAGCGTGATCTCGACCTGCGGATCCCGGGCGTAGTGGCGGGCGCGCAGCATCAGCCAGCCGACGCCGATGCCGAACGCGATCTCGCCGACCACGATCAGGCCGAACTCGCCGGCCGCGACCGGAAAGGAGAAGGCGCCGGTGGTGATGGCGGCTACGGCGAAGCGATAGAGGATCAGCGCCGTCGCGTCATTGGCGAGGCCCTCGCCTTCGAGGATGACCATCACCCGGCGCGGCAGGTGCAGCCGCCGGGCGATGGCGAGCGGCGCCACGACGTCGGGCGGCGCCACGATGGCGCCGAGCAGGAAGCCGAGGCTCCAGGGCAGGCCGAGAAGATAGTGGGTCGCGATCGCCACCATGGAGGCGGTGAAGATCACGCAGCCGACCGCGAGCAGCACGATCGGCCGCAGATTGCGCTTGAACTCGCGCCAGCTCATCGCGACGCTCGACGAATAGATCAGCGGCGGCAACACCACCAGCAGCACCAACTCCGGCGGCAGCGCGAAGGCGGGCATGCCCGGCACGAAGGCCAGCGCGATGCCGGCGAGCATCAGCAGGATCGCCGGCGCCAGGTTGGCTCGCCGTGCAAGAAGGGCGGTTCCCGCCAGCACGGCCAGCAGGATCAGGAAGGTCTGAAAATGGGCTTCCATTTGAAACAGCCGGGCGTCCTTGCGCCGGCCTCAATCCCGGAGGTCGTAGCGGTAGGACTTCGACACGATCTGCCAGCCGTCCTTCAGCTTCATCGCCACCAGGTAATCGGTGAAATAGCGCGGCGGCAGCTGGCAGCGCACCTTGATGAAGGCGGTCTTGTCGTCCGAACGGTCGATGGTGACGATGAAGTCCTCGCGCGGCTTGCCTTCGCCCTTGGCGGAGGGGCGCTTGCGCACCCAGGCCAGCCAGTCCGGCACCGTGAGGATCTTGAGCTCGCCGTTGTCGACCCAGCGCAGGTCCGCGGTGGGGTGGAACACGGCGCCGAGCTTGTCGGCGTCGCCCTCGTAGAGCGCGTCGAAATAGCCCTGCACGACGGCCTCGACGGTGGAACGGTCTGCGCTCATGGCCAACTCCCTGGGGAACCGCGGACAAACAAGGATCGCATTTTCGATGCAAAACGGGGCTTGGCAAGCCATGAACTGCGGATGATGCTCCGTCGACAGAAATATCGTGGCCCAGGCGGGATGTCCCCGGACCGAACCTTGCGTGATCCCGGTCACAAGCCGAACGGCCGCAATCTGCTAGCAGACCGAGCATGTTTCCCAGGGCTATGGGGTAGATACGATGTCGTGGTCAGTTCGATTGGGCGGTTTTCTCATGGCGGCAGCGCTGCTGCTGGCCGGCCACCCGGCAATGGCGGAGAAGCGGGTGGCGCTCGTCATCGGCAACTCCGCCTATCAGAACGTGCCGCAACTGACGAACCCGGTCAATGACGGCGCGGTCATGACGGCGACCTTCAAGAGCGCGGGCTTCGATGTCGTCGATTACCGGCGCGATCTCACCGCGCGGGAGACGCGCCGGGCACTGCGCGATTTCGCCGATGCCGCCCGCGATGCCGATATCGCGGTGGTCTACTACGCCGGCCACGGCATGGAGGTCGAAGGGTCGAACTATCTGATCCCGATCGACGCCCGGCTCGAGCGCGACACCGATGTCTACGACGAGACGCTGTCGCTCGACCGCATTCTGGTTGCCGTCGAGCCGGCGAAGAAGCTGCGCCTCGTCATTCTCGATGCCTGCCGTGACAACCCGTTCACCCGCAACATGCAGCGGACGGTGGCGACCCGCAGCCTCGGCCGCGGCCTCGCCAAGGTCGAGCCGACCAGCCCGAACACGCTGATCGCCTATTCCGCCAAGGCCGGTTCGACGGCGCAGGACGGCGACGGCAAGAACTCACCGTTCACCTTGGCGCTGTCGCGGCACATCGCGACGCCCGGGCTCGACGTCCGCAAGGCGTTCGGCTTCGTCCGCGACGAGGTGTTGAAGGCGACCGCCAACCGCCAGGAACCGTTCGTGTACGGCTCGCTCGGCGGCGAGGACGTGCCGCTGGTTCCCGGCGTGCCGCGCGTCGTGACGCAGATGCCGGTGACGCCGCCGCCGAACCCTCAGGCCGACATCCGGCGCGATTACGAGCTCGCGATGCAGGTCGGCAACAAGGGCGCGCTGAACGCTTTCCTGGCGCAGTACCCCGACGGCTTCTATGCGAGCCTCGCCAAGCTGCAGCTCGAAAAGCTGACCGCCGAGGAGAACCGCGTGGTCGCCGCCGAGAAAGCCCGCGCGACCGAGGCCGAGCGGGCGCGGCTCGCCGCCGAGGGCGCGCGCAAGGAGACGCTCGCCAAGGCGGAGGCCGAGGCCAAGGCCGCGGAGCAGGCGCGGATCGCAGCCGAGAAGGCCACGCAGATCGCGCAGCAGCAGGCGGCCGAAGCCGAGAAGAAGCGCGGGGAGCAGCAGCTCGCGGCGGTCGACAATCCGCGCGCGGCGACATCGCCCGGCACGCCGACGGCCGCAGCGCCGCAGCAGGGGCCGCAGGTGGCCGCGCTCACCCCGGCCGCGCAGCCCGCCGATCTCACCAAGTCGGTGCAGCTCGAGCTGCGCCGGGTCGGCTGCCTCACGGAGGATGCCGATGGTGACTGGGGCTCAGCCTCGCGCCGCTCGCTGTCGCAGTTCAACCGCTATGCCGGCACCAAGCTCGACACCCAGGCGGCATCGGCCGATGCGCTCCAGGCGATCAAGCTCAAGCAGGCGCGGGTGTGCCCCTTGGTCTGCCCGCATGGCAGCAAGCCGGACGGCGACCGCTGCACCCGCATCGTCTGTGCCGAAGGCTCGTTCGTCAACGACGACAATGAATGCGAGAAGCGGCGCGACCGGAAGCCGGTCGCCAAGCGCGACAGCAGCGACGAAGATGTGCCGTCGCGCCGCCGCGGCCGTGCGGCACCGGACGCCGGCCTGCCGATGCCGGCTCCCGGTACGGGCGTCGGGGTGGGGATCGGAGGTGGTGGCGGTCTCGGCATCGGGGCGGCCCCGGGCTACACCAGGCCGCAGACGCAGGCGGCCCGGCCCGCGAAGTCGGGCGGGCAGATCTATTGCGACGCCTATCTGTGCCGCACCGTCCGGCCCGGCTGCCGGCTCGAATATCGCGGCGGCGGCGGGCCGGCCAACAATGCCAGCGTCGAGGTATGCAACTGATCAGGAGGAGATCGCGCTGGCGGCGATGTTGACCATCAGGGCGACCAGCGCGGTGTTGTAGACGAACGAGATGATGCCGTGGACGGTCGCGGTGCGGCGAATGATCTTGTCGGTGATGCCGACGTCGGAGACCTGGGCGGTCATGCCGATGATGAAGGAGAAGTAGACGAAGTCCCAGTAGTCGGCGTGCTCGTCTTTGTCGCCGCTGGGGAATTGCAGGCCCCCAGGCTTGGCGCCGCGGTAATAATCATGGGCGTAGTGCAGGGCGAAGGTCGCATGCACCGCGGCCCAGGACAGCGAGACGGTGAGCAGCGCCAGCGTCAGCGCCGGAGCGTCGCGCTTGGAAGCGCCGAGCTCGAGCACGATCGCGGCGATGCTGGCGAAGGCGCCCAGCGCCGTCACCATCAGGATCACGAAGCGGCCATCGTCCTGCATGACCGCCTTGCGGCGGATGTGATGATGCTCGCTGCGCAGCATCATCACCGCGACCAGCACGAGGTAGATCGCGGTGAAGATGTCCCAGCCGATCAGCAGCCGCGTGATCAGGCGGAGCGCCGGCGGCAGCAGGAAGAACGCGACGCTCGCGAGGCCCAGCGATATGAAGGTGCGCGGCCGCGCATAGATGACGCGCAGCGCAGCTGGCAGCCTTGCAAAGCGGGCGAGGTCCGGATCGTCAGGATGGACTCCGGCCAACGCCTCGCCTCAGCTCTTGCGTTCGGCAACGAAGTGGGCGGCGGCGCGCAGCACGTCGCCCTTGGCGCCGAAGACCGACAGCGCGGCATCGCCGCGGGCGAGCAGGTCGCGGACGCGCTGCCTGGCGCCCTCGATGCCGAGCTGGGTGACGAAGGTGGTCTTGCCGAGCTCGGCGTCGGCGCCGGCCGGCTTGCCGAGCGTCGCCGCATCGCCCTCGACGTCGAGCAGGTCGTCGGCGATCTGGAAGGCCTCTCCGAGCGCGCGGCCGTAATCGTCGAGCGCCTGGTACTCGGCCGCCGAGGCCTGACCGAGCAGGGCGCCGGCGATGCAGCCGAAGCGGAGCAGGGCGCCGGTCTTCATCTGCTGAACGCGGGCGACGTCGACCGGGCCGCTGTCGCCGAACCGGCCCTCGCCGGCGAGGTCGAGGATCTGGCCGCCGGCCATGCCGCCGACACCGGCGCAGCGGGCCAGCGCCCGGGTCAAAGCGAGGCGGACGCCGGCATCGGGATGAATCTCGTCGCGGGTGATGATGTCGAAGGCGATGGTCAGCAGCGCGTCTCCGGCCAGGATCGCGGTGGCGTCGTCATAGGCCTTGTGCAGCGTGGGGCGGCCGCGGCGCAGATCGGAATTGTCCATCGCCGGCAGGTCGTCATGGATGAGGGAGTAGCAGTGGATGCATTCGAGTGCGGCGCCGGCCATCAGCGCGCCCCGGCGCGGGACGCCGAACACGGCGGCGCTCTCGACCACCAGGAACGGGCGCAGCCGCTTGCCGCCGTTCAGGCTGGAATAGCGCATCGATTCGATCAGCCGCTTCGGCCTGATGATCTCGTCGGCCATCGGCGCATCGGACAGGAGCTCCCCGAGCAGCGCTTCGGTCTCCTCCGCGGTCTTGTCCAGGCGTTGGGTGAAGTCGGTGGCCGTCGCAGTCATTTAAGAAGAGCTCCAGGGAGGCGAAATTCGCCGGACAATCGTTGATGGCGGCGACTTCGTCAATTGCCGGGGCGGTGGCGGCTTTCAGCCGCAACGGCGGAAAAAAGCAGGAAACCACATCGAGATGTCGGATAATCCCGGCCAACTGGCCGCCCCCACGGCGGTCCCAACCGAGCGGCGCCTGCCCTTGCGTACCGTCAGAACCCTCCTCGTGATCGCCGTGCTGGTGCTGCTCGTGCCCTACGCGCTGACGCCGTTCTATGCCGTGGGCCACCCGGTCTCGACCCTGATGCTGTGGCGGTCGGTGACGGGGCAGCCGGTGACGCGGCACTGGATCGACCTCTCGGCGATGTCGCCGTATCTGCCGCGCTCGGTGGTGGCGGCGGAGGATGCCAAATTCTGCAGCCATCACGGCATCGACTGGGGCGCGCTGCGCGAGGTTATGGACGATGCCGAGGACGGCGAGGTCAGCCGCGGCGGCTCGACCATCACCCAGCAGGTCGCCAAGAACCTGTTCCTGTGGCAGGGCCGCAGCTATGTCCGCAAGGCGCTGGAACTGCCGCTGGCGCTGTGGATCGACCTCGTCCTCGGCAAGCGGCGCATCCTCGAAATCTACCTCAACATCGCCGAGCTCGGCCCGTCCGGCCAGTTCGGCGCCGAAGCCGGCGCGAATTACGCCTTCAACCGCTCGGCCGCGGGGCTCGGCCCGCGCGAGGCGGCGCTGATGGCCTCGATCCTGCCGAACCCGGTCCGGCGCAGTGCCCGCACGCCCGGCCCCGGCGTGAGACGGCTGTCCGCAACCTATATGATGCGGGCGCAGTCCTCCGGCCTGCAGACCTGCTGGGGGGAGCGGCGGTAAGGTCCGAGCGGGCGCAATTTTGGCCAAAAATGCCTCGGAGAGCCCTAGCCATGCCGCACCCCTTCCTCTATAAGCGCGGCCTTGATCGGCATCCGGGCTCGCCAGCTTCATGGCTGCAGCCGTCCTTTGCGGACGATGCCTTGCAAAAATACCCTAGAGGATACCGATATGGCCGTCCCCAGAAGAAAAACTTCGCCGTCGCGCCGCGGCATGCGCCGCTCGGCTGACGCGATCAAGAAGCCGACCTATGTCGAGGACAAGGATTCCGGCGAGCTGCGTCGTCCGCACCACCTGGACCTGAAGACCGGCATGTACAAGGGCCGCCAGGTCCTGAAGAAGAAAGACGCCTGATTGTCCGCGCGGGCCGCTTTCCAAGCCGCCCGAATTCGGCCATCGATGGGGTTGAAAGCGGTCCCGTGCGACGTGATTCGCCGGGACCGTTGCGTATCTGTGCCGCGTGATCCCGTCTCGCTGTCATCTTCTTCGCACCGATTGATTTTGCGCCGGGCCGCCGCCCGCGCCATCCAAGGCTTCAACCGATGTCCATGGTCGGTTTCCCGCTGCTGCTGATCCCGCTGGCGATCTACAACATGATCGTCTTCCTGATGCCGGGGGTCGCCTTCAGCGAGACGCTGCTGCGCCTTCAGCTTCCGTCCGGCGAGCTCTGGACGATCTCGCTCGGCGACATGCTGCTGGCCCTGGGCGTGCTGCTGCTGCTGCTTGAGATCATCAAGGCGGCGAAGCCGAACGGCAAATATCTCACCGACCACCTGCTGTCGTTGCTGGTCTTCGGCGGCGCCGCCGCCGAATTCGCGATGTGGCAGAAGTTCGGGAACTCGACCTTCCTGCTGCTGACCCTGCTGGCGATGGTCGATTTCTTCAGCGGAGTCTCGCTGCGCACCAAGCGCGCCGCCCGCGCCGTCGTCGCAGCCCCCGCACCCATGCCGGCTCCCGTCGAAGCGCCCGTGGCGGATCCAGAACCTGAGCCTGTCGAAGAGCCTGCCCGGGAAGCGGTCAAAGAACCGACCAAGACGGAAATTCAGGAGCCGGAGGTCCAGCACGCGGACGCTGCTGCACCCGTCGTTCAAGAGCCGACCGATGCGGTGCCGGCGGCTGCTTCGGTCGCCGAATCCGTCCTGCTCGACCGCTCGGTCCCTCGGCCGGCTCCCGCGCCGACGACCGGCTGGGTCGCGGAGCCGAAGGAGGCCGAGGCCGCTGCTCCGACCGCTTCTGAGCCGCCCAAGCCCGAGACGCTGAAGCCCTGAGACGCAGGAGCGCGCGCTTAGATCATTTCTCGGGTCCGGCCGCCGGCACGCGTGGCCGGCTGAAGCCTCGCCGCATAGGCACTGTGGACGTCGGCAGCGGCCGCGCGCCTGAGCGTGCGGGTCTGCGGCAGCTGCTCGGCGGTCGCGATCAGATGGGTCACGAAGCCGGCATCGGGGCGGGCTGCGCGAATGATCCGCGCGCGACGGTCATGGCTCGCATCGCTCGGCAGCAGCGTCACCGAGCGGGAGGTCTCCTCCAACCCGTCCAGGCGACCGCCGTCCTGATCAATCGTTAACATTGTCCAACCATCGCCGGCGCGATTGTCACGTTCTGGGACGCCGGTACCTTTCGCTCCTCGATCTCGCAAAAGCAATGCCGTCCCAAGCGTCGCTGGGCGCTGCATGTTCCAAACATGGTTGACGCGTCTCGGACACGCGCTCGTCGCCTCGGCATGCTCTCCGTTAACCAGAGATGCGTAGTCTGATTCGCGAAGTCGGCCGCCGCCGCTCGCGCGGGTACGCGTCGGCCGTTCCCAAATCAGCGCCGGTCCTGCCGGCCTGTGCCGAAACGAGGCGACCTTGACATCCGAATTGCCACAGACCGCGATGATCCTGGCGTCCCTGGGCCAAGCCGCCTTCGTCTGGGACCTGGCAAGCGACGTGATCGTCTGGAGCGATCACGTCGGGGCGGTGTTTGCCGATGTTCCGTTGCCGCAGCTCTGCAATGGGGCCGAGTTCAGCAAGCTGATCGAGCCGGACCGCGGCATCCGCACTGAGATCATGCTCCAGACGGCACCGCTATACGGCGCCAGCGGCACGCCGTACCGGATCGAATATGGCGTGCGCACCCACGCCGGGGCGCCGCTGATCTGGGTCGAGGAAACCGGCTGCTGGTTCGCAGGCTCCGACGGGCGGCCGGCCCGCGCCCAGGGCATCGTCCGGATCAACAACGAGCGCCACGCCCGCGAGGAGCAACTGCTCAAGCTGTCACGGCACGATCCGCTGACCGGCGAGCTGAACCGGACGCATCTGCTGGCGACGCTTGCCGAGGTGATCGAGGAGGCGCAGCGGTTCCGCTTCTCCTGCGCCTTCATGCTGGTCGGCATCGATCATCTCGCGCGCATCAACGACGCCTTCGGCTTCGACGTCGCCGACGGCGTCGTGCTGGAGATCGCGCAGCGCATCCGGGGCCGGCTCCGTGGTGGCGACACGCTCGGGCGGTTCTCGGGCAACAAGTTCGGGTTGATCCTGAAGAACTGTACGATGGACGACATGACCACCGCCGCCGAGCGCTTTCTCGCGACCGTGCGCGACGAGGTGGTGCCGACCAAGTCAGGTCCGGTCGCCGTCACCGCGACGATCGGCGCAGTGAGCGTTCCCCGTCACGCCCGCTCGGTCGAGGAAGCGGTCAACCGCGCCCATGAGACGCTCGACGCCGCCAAGCGCCGCCGCATCGGATCGTTCTCGACCTGGCGGCCGAACGTGGAGCGCGACGCGCAGCGCAAGGTCAACATCCGCGTCACCGACGAGATCGTGACGGCGCTCAATGAGCGGCGCATCGTTACGGCGTTCGAGCCGGTGGTGAATGCCAACACGCTTGCGCCCGCCTTCTATGAATGCCTGGTGCGGATGCGCCAGGATGACGGCCGGGCCTTGCTGGCGCCGGACGTCGTCCCTGTCGCCGAACGGCTCGGATTGATCCGTCTGGTCGATCACCGCATTCTGGAGCTGGTGGTGGCTGAGCTCGCGAGCACGCCCGACGTCACCCTGAGCCTCAACATCTCGCCTGAGACCACCATGGATCCGGACTGGTGGGCCTCGATCGAATCCATGATGCGCGCCCATCCTGGGGTCGCCGAACGGCTGATCGTCGAGATCACCGAGACGGTCGAGATCCAGGACGTCGACGATCTCCGCGGCTTCGTGACGCGGCTGAAGGATCTCGGCAGCCGAATCGCCATCGATGATTTCGGCGCCGGGCACACCTCGTTCCGCAATCTGCGCAAGCTCGGCGTCGACATCGTCAAGATCGACGGCGCCTTCGTGCAGAATCTCGTGCGCTCGGCTGACGACCGCGCCTTCGTCCAGACGCTGGTCGAGCTGGCGCGACGGCTGCAGATCAAGACGGTCGCGGAATGGGTGCAGGACGAGGCGTCGGTCGCGCTGCTGCGCGACTGGGGCTGCGATTACATCCAGGGCCGGGTGATCGGCCTCGCCTCGGTCGATCGGCCGTGGATCGAGCACGGCAGGGCAGAATTGCCGGCGGCGAGCTGATCAGCCGCCGGCCTCCAATCGCGGATCAAGCGGCAAGCGTCAGCCTTGCTGCTCGTCCTTCTTCGGCTCCGACATGCGGTCGAGCCGGTCCTGCATTTCCTTCATCTGGCGGCGCAGTTCGTCGATGTTGTCGTCAGCGGCGGCAGCAGCGGGCTCGGCGGCCTTCTCCTCGGCGCGGACCGCACCAGGCGCGAACGGCTTGAACATCGAGAAGGTCTGCTGGAACAGCTCCATGTTGCGGCGCACCTGCTCCTCGAGAGGCGCGAAAGGCGTCCCGCTGAAGGTGTCGGCGATCTGCTTGCGGAACTTCTCCTGCTCCTTGGTCAGTGTGTCGATCGACTGCTCCAGGTATTTGGGTACCACCATCTGCATGCTGTCGCCGTAGAAGCGGATCAACTGGCGCAGGAATGTGGTGGGCAGCAGGTTCTGTCCCGCCTTGTTCTCCTGCTCGAAGATGATCTGGGCGAGCACGGACCGGGTGATGTCGTCGCCGGTCTTGGCGTCGTAGACCAGGAAATCCTCCCCGTTCTTAACCATCGAGGCCAGATCTTCGAGGGTCACGTAGGTACTCGTCCCGGTATTGTAGAGCCGCCGGTTCGCGTATTTCTTGATCGTGGTGGGTTGGTCAGATTTCGCCATGAGCTCACACATGCAAACCGAGAACAGGGAACCCGGCGGCGTCGCCGCAGGGCGAAGAGCTACGCAATGCAATAACGTAATCACTTTCGGGCGAGTTCGGCTACGGTTTTGTGCGGAACGGTTAATCCCGCAGCAGAATTCCTGCTCACGAAACCGCCAAGCGTGCCAATTTGAATGCGCTGCAACAGGAATCGCTGATGCCGCCAATTGACATGTCGCAACGACGTTAACAGGATGAAGTGCGAAGGTTGCGCATCTGCCAATCCGAGGCTTGCGGACGGCCGGCGCGACCGTGAACGAAGAAATTCGGTTTGATTTCAAATACGCCCGATCTCTCAAGCCCTCGTTTCCACGTCCAAGATCAAGAACCCCAGGAGATGCTCATGTCAGACGATGTCGTCATCGTCAGCGCCGCCCGCACCGCGGTTGGAAGTTTCAACGGTGCCTTCGCCAGTGTCCCGGCCCATGAGCTGGGTGCGGTGGCCATCAAGGCCGCGCTGGAGCGCGCCGGTGTCGAGCCCGGCCGCGTCTCGGAGGTCATCATGGGCCAGATCCTGACTGCGGCGCAGGGCCAGAACCCGGCGCGCCAGGCCTCGATCGCCGCCGGCATTCCAGTCGAGAGCCCGGCCTGGGGCATCAACCAGCTGTGCGGCTCCGGCCTGCGCTCCGTTGCGCTCGGCTATCAGGCGCTCGTCAATGGCGACTCCGACATCGTGGTCGCCGGCGGCCAGGAGTCGATGAGCATGGCGGCGCATGCGCAATATCTGCGCGCCGGCGTGAAGATGGGCTCGCTCGATCTGGTCGACACGATGATCAAGGACGGCCTGTGGGACGCCTTCAATGGCTATCACATGGGCAACACCGCCGAGAACGTTGCGAAGCAATATCAGATCACGCGTGCGCAGCAGGACGAGTTCGCCGTTGCATCGCAGAACAAGGCCGAGGCGGCTCAGAAGGCCGGCAGGTTCAAGGACGAGATCGCGCCCGTGACGGTGAAGAGCCGCAAGGGCGACACTGTGGTCGACACCGACGAATATCCGCGTCATGGCGCGACGATCGAGGCCATGGCCAAGTTGCGCGCGGCCTTCGAGAAGGACGGCACGGTCACAGCCGGCAACGCGTCGGGCATCAATGACGGCGCAGCGGCCGTGGTGCTGATGACCGCCAAGCAGGCGGCCAAGGAAGGCAAGACCCCGCTCGCGCGGATCGTGTCCTGGGGCCAGGCCGGCGTCGATCCGAAGGTCATGGGCACCGGCCCGATCCCGGCGTCGCGCACGGCGCTGAAGAAGGCCGGTTGGAACATCGCCGACCTCGACCTGATCGAAGCCAACGAGGCGTTCGCCGCGCAGGCCTGTGCCGTGAACAAGGACCTCGGCTGGGATCCGGCCAAGGTCAACGTCAACGGCGGCGCGATCGCGATCGGCCATCCGATCGGCGCATCCGGCGCGCGCGTGCTCGTGACCCTGCTGCATGAGATGCAGAAGCGCGACGCTAAGAAGGGCCTCGCGACGCTGTGCATCGGTGGCGGCATGGGCATCGCGCTGTGCGTCGCACGCGACTAAAAAGCCGGCAGTGACTGCGAACCGTTCAGCCTTCGCAATCGCGTCCAGCTCAACTAAAGATCAACGCCCGGCGATCTCGCCGGGCGTTTTGTTCTTGATGTCCGTCAAACACGTCGCATAATCGACCACTAAAAAAATGGAGTTGAGCGAGCATGGATGGTCGTGCGGCAAGGTGATGGTCGCGCGGAGGTTCATGATCCAATAACAACGGTAGGCACGGTGGCAGCCAGAGGTTGTCCTGTGCGATCAGTCATCGAGGGAAGGATTCGACATGGCACGTGTGGCGTTGGTGACGGGGGGAACGCGCGGTATCGGAGCGGCGATCAGCAAGGCGCTGAAGGCGGCGGGATATAAGGTCGCGGCGAATTACGGCGGCAACGATGCCGCTGCGGAGAAGTTCAAGAGCGAGACCGAGATCCCCGTCTACAAATGGGACGTCAGCTCGTTCGAGGCTTGCGGTGAGGGCATCAAGAAGGTCGAAGCCGATCTCGGTCCCGTCGATGTCCTGATCAACAATGCCGGCATCACCCGTGACACCGCCTTCCACAAGATGACGCTCGAGCAATGGAGCGCGGTGATCAACACCAATCTCGGCTCGCTGTTCAACATGACCCGCCCGGTCATCGAGGGCATGCGCGCGCGCAAGTTCGGCCGCATCATCAACATCTCCTCGATCAACGGCCAGAAGGGCCAGTTCGGCCAGGTCAACTACTCCGCGGCGAAGGCCGGCGACATCGGCTTCACCAAGGCGCTCGCGCTGGAGACTGCCAAGGCCGGCATCACCGTCAACGTGATCTGCCCGGGCTACATCAACACCGAGATGGTGCAGGCGGTGCCGAAGGACGTGCTCGAGAAAGCCATCCTGCCGCTGATTCCGGTGGGGCGCCTCGGCGAGCCCGAGGAGATCGCGCGCGCCGTGGTGTTCCTCGCGGCCGACGAGGCAGGGGCCATCACCGGCTCGACGCTGTCGGTCAATGGCGGCCAGTACATGGTGTGATCTGCGCCGGCGGCGTTGCCTCCGGCCGCCGTCTGCGGCTAAGGAAAACGTGATGCCCGCGCTCGCCGCGGGCATTCACGTCTTGGACGCTCCCCGCACGGACGCAGGCGTGGGTGGCCGGCATGAGCCGGCCGTGACGGAGCCTGCCGCCTGATGTCCCAGCGCACTGCGACCCTGATCGGTCTGACCGCGATCCTGATGTGGTCGCTGCTCGCCTTGTTGACGGTCGCGACCGGCACGATTCCCGCCTTCCAACTGGCGGCAATGACCTTCGCGATCGGCGGTGCGGTCGGCCTGGCCAGTTTGATCCGCCGAGCGGCCGGGCTGGAGGTGCTGCGGCAGCCGGTGGCGGCGTGGGTCGTGGGCGTGGGCGGGCTGTTTGGCTACCACGCGCTTTATTTTCTGGCGCTGCGCTTCGCGCCACCGGCCGAGGCCGGGCTGCTGAACTATCTCTGGCCGCTGCTGATCGTGCTGTTCTCGGCCTTTCTGCCGGGCGAGCGGCTCGCGGTTCATCACGTGATCGGTGCCGGGATCGGTCTCGTCGGCACCGCGCTGCTGTTGCTCGGCAATGGTGCGAGCTTCGCTGCGAGCCAGTTGCCGGGGCTTGCGGCCGCCTTCGTCGCGGCGTTCGTGTGGGCGATCTATTCGGTGCTCTCGCGCCGTCTGAAGGCGGTGCCGACCGATGCCGTCGCCGGCTTCTGCCTGGCGACGTCCGCTCTCGCGGCTCTGGTCCATGTTGCGGTCGAGCGAACGGTCTGGCCTGACGGTCCGATGCAGTGGCTCGCTGTTGCCGGTCTCGGCATCGGTCCGGTCGGTGCTGCGTTCTATGCCTGGGACATCGGCATGAAGCGCGGCGACATTCGGGTGCTGGGTGCGGCGTCCTATGCGACGCCGCTGTTGTCGACGGCGTTCCTGATCGTTGCCGGCTACGCGCGGCCGAGCGCGACGATCGCCGTGGCGGCGCTGCTGATCGCCGGTGGCGGTCTGGTCGCGGCCAAGGACATGTTCCTTCTGCGCAAGCGCTGAGCGCTCGGGTGAAGGGCGAGGTGAGCGGAGTCAGGCCTCGCATGCGAACTTCGGCGGCCCAATCCGACGGTTATCCTTGATGCGCACTTAACCGTGCGCAAAACCAGCGCGCCGGCCGGTAGCTCACAACCGTCGATTACAGTTTGACGCGTTCTGCACCTAACCCGCCCTTTACCCGTCCTGAGCGATAGTCCCTGCGGAATGGTGCTGACAACGGGGCGGCAATGCCGGACGTGAGACGTTACATGGCCCGCGCGGCGGAGTTGTTTCGCGTTCCCGCCGACAATCCCGAGCTGACGCGTGCGCAGTTCCAGGCGTTCTCCAAGCAGGTGCCGCTGCTCTATTTCATTCTCATCACCAATAGTCTGGCGCTCGCCTACACGTTCCTGCCGGTGGCGCCGGCGTGGCTGACGATTTCAGTGCCGGCGCTGCTGTCGACGATTACCGGCGTTCGCATGCTGTGGTGGCTGCGGCAGGGCGAGTCCGCCAGCAGCGACGCCGAGGTGCTGCGCAACCTCCGTGTCACCAACCGGATTGCCGGTCCGATCGGAGCGCTGTTCGTCGTCTGGTCGTTCGCGTTGTTTCCCTATGGCGATCCGTTCGCCAAGGGGCAGGTCGCGTTCTACATGGCGGTCACGGTCATCGGCATCATCTTCTGCCTCATGCATCTGCGCTCCGCGGCGCTGATCGTGACCCTCGTGGTCATCGTCCCCTATGTCGTCTTCTTCATGTCCACGGGCGTTCACGCGCTGCGGGCGATCGCTGTCAATCAGCTGCTCGTGTCCGGCGCCATGGTCACGGTGCTGTTCATCTACTACCGCGATTTCGCTGCGCTGGTTGCCAGCCGCAAATCGCTGCTCGCGGAGCAGGCCGCGACGCAAGCGCTGTCGGATGAGAACTTCCGGCTCGCCAATCTGGATTCGCTGACCGATCTGCCCAATCGCCGTCGCTTCTTCTCGGAGCTCACGCAAGCCTTCGCCGAGGCCGAGCGGGACGGCACGCGGCTTGCCGTCGGCATCATCGATCTCGACGGCTTCAAGCCGATCAACGACACCTATGGGCATACGGTCGGCGACCGCGTGCTGATGGAGGCCGCGCGCCGCATCGGCGACGCCTGTGCCGGCCATGGCGGCCAGGTCCATCTCGCCCGGCTCGGCGGCGACGAGTTCGGACTGGTGGTCGCCGGCAATCCAACGGACGACGATCTGCTCAACCTCGGACGGCAGATCACCGACCTCATCAAGCTGCCTTATCAGTTCGACACGACTCATACGGGCCTGTCGTGCTCGACCGGCTTTGCGCTGTATCCGCGCTCGGCCATGGTTGCGGATGCGCTGTACGAATGCGCCGATTATGCGCTCTACCACGCCAAGCGTCGCGCCCGCGGCCAGGCCATCATCTTCTCGACCGAGCTCGAGGCGGAGATCCGCAGCCGCAGCGTGATCGAGCATCTGTTGCGCACGGCCGATTTCGACGCCGAGATGGATCTGGCGTTTCAGCCGATCATGGACGCCACGAACGCACGCACCACCGGCTTCGAGGTCCTGGCGCGCTGGCACAGTCCCAAGCTGGGCACGGTGTCGCCCGCGAGCTTCATCCCGGCCGCCGAGCGGATCGGCGTCATCCGCAGCCTGACGCGTTGTCTCCTGGTCAAGGCGCTCGCCGCGGCGCGGACCTGGCCGGACGACATTCGCGTGTCGTTCAATCTCTCCGCACACGACATCTGTTCTCCGGACGGCGTTCTTCCGCTGCTGGCCGTCATCCATGCCAGCGGTGTGCCGCCGCGCCGCATCGAGTTCGAGATCACCGAAACCGCCGTCACCTTCGATTTCGCTCGCGCCGAGCAGTCGATCGCGGCATTGAAGGCGATCGGTTGCGGCATCTCGCTGGACGATTTCGGCACCGGCTACTCGTCGCTCAGCCACGTTCACCGGCTGCCGCTCGACAAGCTCAAGGTCGACCGCAGTTTCGTGAGCGACGTCAATGCCAATCCGATCAGCCACAAGATCATCAAGTCGCTGACCGGCCTCTGCGCCGACATGGAAATTTCGTGCGTAGTCGAAGGTGTCGAGACCAAGGAGCAGCTCGACAGCCTGCGGCGTCTGGGCGCGGACTACATCCAGGGCTACTACTTCGCCAAGCCGATGCCGGCCGATGCGGTTTCCGGCTTCCTCGCCCAGGAGCGCGAGCGCTTCGCCGAGCCGGCCGCGAAGGTCGTCGGCGCGAGCGCCTGACTCAGACCTCCGGCTCCCAGCCGGGCGGCGCGAGTTCGAATCCTTCGAACATGAAGCCCGGCGCCACCGTGCAGCCGACGAGCGTCCAATCGCCGCTGCTCTCGGCGGCCTGCCAGGCATGGGCGGGCACCACCGCCTGCGGTTGCTGGCCGGCTGCGAGGTCGATGCCCAGCGTCGTCGTTTGCGGCGCCTGGCCTTCGGCGGCGATCCGCAAGGTCAGCGGTGCCCCGGCATAGAAGTGCCAGGTCTCGACTGCATCGACCCTATGCCAATGCGAACGCTCGCCGCGCGCAAGCAGAAAATAGATCAGCGTCGATGCGGCGCGGCCGGAGGCGTCGACGGCCGGATCGCGAAACGTCTCGCGAAAATGTCCGCCCTCCGGATGCGGCTGCAGACCGAGACGCGCGATGATGTCGGCAGCCGAGAGCGTAGCCATCGTCCTCAGCCCTACGACTTGTTCTTGCGCTCGCGCAACTCGCCGAACACCTGCTCGGCGCTCGCGCCCTTCATGCGCAGCCGCAGCGCGACGGCCGGATCGTCGGCGCGCAGGAACACGTTGGTGTTCTTTTCGTCGCCGAGCAGCGACGGGATGGTCGGCCGGTTGGCGGCACGGAGCCGTCCCACCTCGTCGGCGCGGGCTTTCAGTGCCTCGTTGTCGCCGTCGACGGTGAGGGCGAATTTGACGTTCGATGCGGTGTATTCGTGGCCGCAATACAGCCTGAAATCGTCCGGCAGGGCGCGCAGCTTGAGCAGCGAGTCCCACATCATCGAATAGGTGCCCTCGAACACGCGGCCGCAGCCGACCGAGAACAGCGTGTCGGCCGCAAACAACGCCTTGTCGGCATCGAACACGTAGGAGACGTGGTCGAGCGTATGGCCTGGCGTTTCCAGCACGCGCGCTAGCAGTTCGCCGATCTTCACGACATCGCCATGGGCGACTCGCAGATCGACGTTGGCGATCGCCGTCGTCTTGTCGTGCGGCGCGACCACCCGGCAGCCATATTTCTGCTTGAGCTCGGCGACGCCGCCGACGTGGTCGTGATGATGATGCGTGATCAGGATGTCGGTGAGCGTCCAGCCTTCGGCGTCCAATTGCCGGACGATCGGTCCGGCCTCGGGGGCGTCGATCGAGGCAGTCGCACCGGTCGCAGGGTCATGGATCAGATAGCCGAAATTGTCGGACAGGCAGGTGAAGGCGCGGATGTCGGCGGCCATGATGTCTCCGTCGGCGGGACCGGGCGAGGCACGATGGTCGCGCTCGCGAAGCCAAGAGGTCGTGGAGGCGGAGCCCGGGCGCGGCGTTGCGGGCGGCCTCCGATGTGCCGGGCAGAGATATGGCGTTAACGCTGGAGGCGCAACGCAATATTGGGCGCGCGGCGGCGCGCGCCCGCATGATACATTGACGTCATGGACGTGATCGATCTGCGAAATTTCTATTCGGGTCGCCTCGGGATCGTCGCGCGGCTCCTGATCAACCGCGGTATCCGCGCGCGCTGGCCGAGCGCGGCCGGGCAGCGGGTGCTGGGCATCGGCTATCCCACGCCCTATCTCGGCTTGTTCCGCGAGGATTCCGAACGCTGCATCGCCTTCATGCCGGCGGCCCAGGGGGTGCTGAAATGGCCGACGGCACGGCCGACGCTGGCCTCGCTGGTGGACGAATTCTCGCTGCCGCTGCCTGATGCGGCGGTCGACCGCATCCTGATCGTGCATGCGCTGGAGATGTCGGACGACCCGGCCGGGCTGCTGCGCGAGATGTGGCGGGTGCTGGCGCCGGCGGGACGCATGATCATCGTGATCCCGAACCGGCGCGGCGTCTGGACGCGGACCGACAACACGCCGTTCGGCCATGGCCGGCCTTATTCGCGCTCGCAGATCACGCAGCTGCTGCGGCAGACCTGGTTCACGCCGACCGGCTGGGGCGAGGCGCTGTTCATGCCCCCGGTTGGCGGCTGGTTCCTGAAATCGGCGATGGCCTGGGAGCGCGTCGGCGCGGCGCTGTCGCTGCCGTTCGCCGGTGTCCACATCGTCGAGGCGACCAAGCAGGTCTACCGGGTGATCCCGGCGCGCCGCGAGCGCATCCGGCTGATCCCGCGGCTCGAACCGGTGCTGGCGCCGTCGCCGTCGGCCCCCGGATCCAGTGGCTCCGGTCGCCGCGAGGCCGGTCCGCCGTCGCGCGAGGGATGATCCCGGGCCGTTCTCCTGCGCGCCTCCCGCACAAAAAAAAGGGTGGGCTCTGAGCCCACCCGTTTCGTCATGATGGAGCGTAATCGCTATTCGCCCGGATTGAGATCCTCGCTCGGCGCCGGTGCAGCAGCGGCCGCTTCAGTGCGCGGACCATGCGGACGCCGGCGGCGGCGCGGATAGCGCTCGGCAGCGCCCTCGAAGGCGGCCGGGGGATTGGCGATCTGCGGCTGCGGACCGGTGATGAAGGACGGCAGCCGATCGACGCCGCTGTCGGCGATGACGGGCTGGGGTTGCGGCTGCGGCTGGTACTGGACGGGCTGCGGACGCTCGCGGTGCTCGCGCGACTCCCGCTCGCGATGCTCCCGCGGTTCACGGTGCTCCCGCGGCTCGCGGTGTTCGCGCGGCTCGCGATGCTCACGCGCTTCGCGATGCTCACGCGGCTGCTGCTCGCGCTGATAGGGCTGGTTGTCGCCGCGCTCGCGCTGGCCGCCTTCGCGGTCGCGCATGAAGGGCTGGGGTTGAGGCTGCGGCTGCGCCGGAACGAAGCCGGGCTCCTGGCCGAAATGCGAGAAGCTCTCGCCGTCATCATCGAGGTCGTCGACGGTCAGGTCCTCGGTGTTGCGCGGCTGCTGCGGCTGGTTCTGGCGGAACTGCTCCTGCGCGGCGGCAATCAGGCGGAAATAGTGCTCGGCGTGCTGGTAGTAATTTTCGGCGGCAACGGGGTCACCCGAGGAGCGGGCGTCGCGGGCAAGCTGGACATATTTCTCGGCGACATGAGAGGCTGTGCCGCGGATCTTGATGTCCGGCCCGTTGGACTCGAACACCCTGGTCAGCGGATTCTGGCCGCGCCGGTTATTATTGTTGTTACCGCTGTTCCGGTTGCGCATCCGCTTGTTGTTCTGACCGTTTCTCATGTCCTGCCTTTATTCCAACCCTGCGTTAGGAGCACCGATTGTCTGAGCACTGATTGTTATGCACTGATTGTTATCGGAATACCGAGAGCGTATTGAAATACCTTCGCTGGGCTCGGACGCCTCGCGCGCGGTCCAAATGGTCCCATCCGACCCATGTCGGTTCCGACATGCCGGTTTGATCCATGCCGATGTGATCGACAGCCGATTCTCTCGACAAAAGCGCGTTCAAAACGCGTTCCCCACCCGCCAGCCCCTGGGACCGGCGAACCACGTCATTCAGCCAGCCAAGGCGACATGCGCCACGACCACCCAGTTTGCTTAGCGTAAGACCTCAAGTGCAAAGTCAGGCTTTCGTTCGCTTTGCAGTCGCGGGCTGCGCAGCCATCCGGCTCTCGCGCTCAGCAGATCTGCGTTCTGGAACCTATCGCCCGGCGTGGCTCTCTGGCATCTGACCGCGGCGGTGTTCCGTGAATACCGCTCGTCGTGGCCTGCACCGGTGCTGTGAATGGAACGTAGTCGCTCCCGGGGGATATTCCAAGAGCTTTTTCCGTATCCCCGGACCTTTACCGGAGCTTTTTTAGGCCCATGACGGTTCGGGGTATACCGGCCAGATCGGCCCGGATCGTGGAGGAATCGGCCGCCAGGCCAGCCCTCACCATCAATGCAGCGACGCCGTCACTCTGGCCAAGCCCGACCTCCACGATGACAGCGCCGCCCGGCCGAAGCAGGGCCGCTGCCTGCGGGATCAGCGCGCGGTAGGCGTCGAGCCCGTCCTTGCCTCCGTCCAGTGCGCGCAGCGGATCATGACTGCGCACCTCGACGTCGAGCTCGCTGATCTCGGACGACGGAATGTAGGGCGGGTTCGACACGATCAGGTCGAAGCCAGCGGACAGCGCTGCTGCATAGGAGCAGGCGACGAAGCCGGCGCGGTCGGCCAATCCGAGCGCGCGCGCATTGTCCCGCGCAGTGGCCAGCGCACCGACGATGATGTCGGTGCCGACGCCATGGGCCCGTGGCAGCTCGGACAGCAATGCC
This sequence comes from Bradyrhizobium sp. SZCCHNRI1009, assembly GCF_032487575.1. Classification (NCBI taxonomy): domain Bacteria; kingdom Pseudomonadati; phylum Pseudomonadota; class Alphaproteobacteria; order Hyphomicrobiales; family Nitrobacteraceae; genus Bradyrhizobium; species Bradyrhizobium sp. SZCCHNRI1009. Next base: position 263,895 of record NZ_JAUEUL010000004.1, read on the forward strand.
AGCAGGATCGCGCCGGAGCCGGTGCCGAGATCGGCGATGCGCAAGGGGCGCGTCAGGGCGCCGCCGGCGGCGAGATGCTCGAGTGCCAGTTCGACCACGGTCTCGGTGTCCGGCCGCGGCACCAGCGTATCCGCCGAGAGCTGCAGCGGCAGGCCCCAGAACTCCTTGGCTCCGAGGAGGCGCGCCACCGGCTCGCCGACCAGCCGGCGTTGCACCAGCGCTTCCAGACGCTGCGCATCCGCGTGGGATAGCTGCCGTTGGCCATGCATTACGAGACCGGTGAGGTCGAGCTGAAGCGCATGGCCCAGTAGCAGCCGCGCATCGAGCTCCGGCGAATCGAGACCGGCGGCTGCAAAGCGGGCCGCAACCGCGCGCCGCGCCGAGTCGATGTTTGCGCCGGCGATGATCTCGGTCATCGCCCGCGCTCTCTCCACGGGTCATCCCCGCGAACGCGGGGATCCATACGCCGTGCCGTTGCGAGGCGGAAGGTCGGAGTTGCAGCCTTTGCTAGCCACGGATGCCTGTGGTGATGGGTCCCGGCGTTCGCCGGGACGACAGCTGATGTGCCGCAACACGGTCGCGCTTCGGTTGGCAGCGCGCAGGCGCCGCTCACGCCGCAGCGCCCTGCGCGGCAAGCTGTGCCGCCTGATGCTCCGTCGTCAGCGCGTCGATCAGTTCGCCCAGCGCTTCGCCCGCGATCACCTGCGGCAGCTTGTAGAGCGTCAGATTGATGCGGTGGTCGGTGACGCGCCCCTGCGGGAAATTGTAGGTGCGGATGCGCTCCGAGCGGTCGCCGGAGCCGACCTTCTCCTTGCGGTCGGCGGAGCGCGCGGCGTCGACCTTCTGCCGCTCGGCGTCGTAGATGCGCGAGCGCAGGATGTTCATCGCCGAGGCGCGGTTCTTATGCTGCGAGCGGCTGTCCTGCATCATCACCACGATGCCGGTCGGAAGGTGGGTGATGCGGATCGCCGATTCGGTCTTGTTGACGTGCTGGCCGCCGGCGCCCTGCGCGCGCATGGTCTCGATGCGCAAATCGTCCTGCTTGATGTCGACGTCGACATCCTCGACCTCGGGCAGCACGGCGACCGTCGCCGCCGAGGTGTGGATGCGGCCCTGCGTCTCGGTATCCGGCACGCGCTGCACCCGGTGCACGCCGGATTCGAACTTCAGCTTGGCGAAGGCGCCGCGGCCCTGCACCTCGGCGATGATCTCCTTGTAGCCGCCGACGGTGCCTTCGGACGCCGAGATCACCTCGACCTTCCAGCCCTGCAGGGCGGCGAACCGTTCGTACATGCGGAACAGATCGCCGGCGAACAACGAGGCCTCGTCGCCGCCGGTGCCGGCGCGGATTTCGAGCACGACGTTGCGGTCGTCCATCGCGTCCTTGGGCAGCAGCGCGACACGGATCTTCTGCTCGAGCTCGCCGCGGCGCGCGATCAGCTCGTCGCGCTCGGCCTCGGCCATCGCCCGCATCTCGGCATCGGTGGCGGGATCGGCGATCAGCGCCTCGGTGTCGGCGAGTTCTTTGACTCCTGCACGATAAGCCTTCACCGCGTCGATCAGCGGATTGAGCTCGGCGAGCTCGCGGGTGATCTGCACGTAGCGGTCGGAATTGACCTGGCCGAGCAGCTCCGCCTCGAGCGAGGCGTGATGCGCGAGTAGGACATCGAGTTTGGCTTCGGGAAGCGACGACATGTTGCAATCTGATCTAGGAGCAAACGATACGGACGGAAGGCGGCCGGCGCGACAGGCCGGCTACAGCGCGAGGCCTTCGCTCTCGGCGAACTCGGTCAGCTTCTGCCGCATCGAGAAGCTGCCGGCCGGCGCGGCCAGCCATTCGGCCATCTTCGTCGCCGCCTTGCCGGCGTCCAGTTCGAGGATCATCGCCTTCACAGGGCCGTGCGCGGTGGCCGACAACGACAGCGAGCGGTAGCCGAGCGCGATCAGCGCCAATGCGCCGATCGGCTTGGAGGCCATCTCGCCGCACAGTGACACCGACCGTTTCGCCGCCTTGGCCTTGTGCACGATCTGCTGCAACGCCCGCAGGATCGGCGTCGACAGCGTGTCGAAGCGCTCGGAGACCTTGGCGTTGCCGCGATCGACCGCGAACAGGAACTGGAACAGGTCGTTCGAGCCGACCGAGATGAAATCGACCTTCGAAAGCAGCTCGTCGAGCTGATACAGCAGCGCCGGGACCTCGAGCATGGTGCCGACGTCGACGCGCTCCGGCAGCGTATGGCCGTGCTGGCGCAGATAGGTCAGCTCGCGCTCGACGATCGCCTTGGCCGTGTCGAACTCGGCGACTTCCGAGATCATCGGGAACATGATGCGCAGCGAGCGGCCGCCGCCGGCGCGCAGCAGCGCCCGGATCTGGCCGCGCAGCAGGCCCGGACGGTCGAGGCCGAGGCGGATCGCGCGCCAGCCGAGCGCCGGATTCTCCTCGATCACGGTCTCCATGTAGGGCAGCGCCTTGTCGCCGCCGATGTCCAACGTGCGGAACGTGACCGGCTTGTGGCCGGCGGCGTCGAGCACCGTGCGATACAGCGCCAGCTGGTCGCTGGAGCGCGGCAGGCTGGCGGACACCATGAACTGCAACTCGGTGCGGAACAGGCCGATGCCGGCGCTGCCGGTGTCCTCGATATGCGGCAGGTCGATGACCAGGCCGGCATTGATCATCAGCTCGACCGGCTGGCCGTCCTTGGTCACGCAGGGCTTGTTGCGCAGCTCGCCATATTGCGCCTGGCGGCGGGCGCGGAAGCGCACCCGTTCGGCATAAGCGGATTCGATCTCGGAGGACGGCCGAACGTAGATCGAGCCCGACGTGCCATCGACGATGATGGCGTCGCCGGGATCGGCGATGCCCGGCGCGTTCGGCACCTCGCCGACGGCGGGAATGCCGAGCGCACGCGCCACGATCGCGACATGCGAGTTGGCGGTGCCTTCCTCGAGCACGAGGCCGCGCAGCCGTTTGCGGTCGTAGTCGAGCAGCGCCGCCGGACCCATCGCGCGCGCGATCAGGATGGCGTTGTCGGGCAGGTGCTCGCGCCGCGGCGCGTGATCCTGGCCGACGAGCTGGCGCAGCAGCCGGTAGCCGAGATCCTCGAGATCGTGCAGTCGCTCGCGCAAATACGGATCGGTCGATCGCAGCATGCGGGCGCGGGTGTCGGACTGCACGCGCTCGACGGCGGCTTCGGCCGTGAGGCCGGTCGCGACCGCCTCGTGCAGCTTGTGCGACCAGCCCTGGTCGTTGGCGAACATGCGATAGGCTTCGAGCACCTCGCGATGCTCGCCGCCATCGGCGACGTCACCGCGTTCCAGCATGCGGTCGAGGTCGGCGCGCAGCTTGAGAAGCGCGGCGTCGAGCCGCTTGATCTCCTTGGGCAGGTCCTCGGCGATGTAGTTGTTGATGACGACGCGCGGCTCGTGCAGCACGACATGGCCGAGCGCGATGCCATCGGACAGCACCGTGCCGGTCTTGTGGATCGAGTGCCGCGCCGCCGGCTCGGCGCCGGGCTGGGCGAGCGCTGCGAGCTCGCCGGAGGCGATCATCTCGGCGAGCACCATCGCGGTGGTCTGCAGCGCCTCGACCTCTTCCTCGACATAGGTGCGCTTGGCGCGGTTCTGCACCACCAGCACGCCGAGCGTGTTGCCGGCGCGCAGGATCGGCACGCCGAGGAAGGAGTGGTAGATCTCCTCGCCGGTCTCCGGGCGATACGAGAAGGCGGGGTGGCTCTGCGCGTCGTTCAGGTTGAGCGGCGTGGCCTCGCTGGCGACGAGGCCGACAAGGCCCTCATGCGCGCTCAGCACGGTCATGTGCACGGCGTCGCGGTTCAGACCTTCGGTAGCGTAGAGCTCGAGCGTGTTGTCGACGCGCAGCACATAGACCGAGCAGACCTCAGCGACCATGTTGGCCGCGATCAGCACCACGATCTTGTCGAGCCGCTCCTGTGCCGAGACCTGCTCCGCCATGGTCTCGCGAAGCCGTCTGAGCAGGACGCGGGGGCCTCCCGACGCGCTTCGCATGTGGCACAATCCCCCTTCCTGGGGCCAGCCCGGCACGCGGCCGGATCTGGCGCTAAACTCGCGGCATCGAACAGCTTTCTCGATTCGGCACTATCGCACGCTCAGAGTGCCGGCCCGAACCAGAACAACCATCACTGGAGCACAGTTTGCGGCTGCCATCCTGCGATGGCGTATAGCGAATTAGGGCTTGTTTTGCCAAGCAAAACGCCTGCCACCGCGGGCGGCGTCAACGGCTTTCGAACGATCTTCGGCCCGTCCCGCTGTCACATAACGGGACAGGTGTGGTCGCGGAGGAGGATTTTCTAGGCCTGGTCCAGTCCGTAGAGCGTATGCAGCGTGCGGACGGCGAGCTCGGTGTAGGCGGCGTCGATCAGCACCGAGAACTTGATCTCGGAGGTCGTGATCGCACGGATATTGATGTTGCGGGCGGCGAGCGCAGCAAATCCCTTGGCGGCGACGCCGGCATGGCTGCGCATGCCCGAGCCGATCACCGAGACCTTGGCAACGTCGGTCGCGGTATCCAGGCGCTGATAGCCGATCTTGTCCTTGGCCGCCGTGATGGTCTCGCGCGCGCGATTGTAATCGGTGGCCGGCACCGTGAAGGTGAGATCGGTTGTCTTGCCGTCTTCGGAGACGTTCTGGACGATCATGTCGACGTTGATGTTGGCATCCGCCAGTGGTCCGAAGATCGAGGCGGCAACACCCGGCTTGTCCTCGATCTGGCGCACCGAGATCTGGGCCTCGTCCTTGGAGAAGGCGATGCCGGTCACGACGTGATTTTCCATGATTTGTTCCTCGCTGCAGATCAGCGTCCCCGGCGGCTGGTTGGCGTGCGGGTCGATATCCTCGGGCTTGTCGAATGAGGAGCGGACAAAGATCGGCATGTTGTGGACCATGCCCAGTTCCACCGAGCGGACCTGCAGCACCTTGGCGCCCTGGGACGCCAGCTCCAGCATGTCCTCGAAGGCGATCTTGTCGAGCCGCTTGGCCTTCGGCACCACCCGGGGATCGGTGGTATAGACGCCGTCGACGTCGGTATAGATGTCGCAGCGGTCGGCCTTGATGGCGGCCGCGATCGCCACCGCCGAGGTGTCCGAGCCGCCGCGGCCGAGCGTGGTGATTCGCCCGGTTTCGGCGTTGATGCCCTGGAAGCCGGCGATGACCGCGACCTCCTTGCGGTCGCGAAAGCGCTGGATCAGCTCGGAGCCGTCGATATCGACGATTCGCGCCGAGGCATGGGCATCGCTGGTCTTGATCGGGATCTGCCAGCCCTGCCACGAGCGGGCCTGGATGCCCATGCCCTGCAGCACGATCGCCAGCAGGCCGGACGTGACCTGCTCGCCCGAGGCCACGACGGCGTCGTATTCGCGCGCATCGTGCATCGGCGACGCCTCGGTGCACCAGGCGACCAGTTCGTTGGTCTTGCCCGACATCGCCGAGACGACCACGGCGACCTCATGACCGGCATCGACCTCGCGCTTGACGTGGCGCGCGACGTTGCGGATGCGATCGATGTTGGCGACGGAGGTGCCGCCGAATTTCAGCACGAGGCGACCCATGACGACGCGCTCATTCCCATCAGGAGGATAAGTTGACCGGCTGAGCGCGAAACCGGAGGCGCGCCAGCCGAAACGCGCGTATACATAGCGCCGCGGCTGGGGGCAAGACGGTTCCTTGTGGTGACAGGGTCAGGTTACAGGGTCAGGTTAGAGGCTTGGAATGGCGCGTTACATCGACGAAATCCTGCAACCCGGCGAGAAGGTGCTGTATTCGACCAATGCGCACTGGATGTTCTACCTTCCGGCGATCGGGGCCTGGATCGTCGTGTTCGGATTGCTCGTCCTCACCCGCATGACCGTGAACGACAATCTGGTCATGCTGTGCCTGGCCACCGCCGCCGTCATCGCCATTGTTGCGCTGTATTGGACGGTCCGGGCCTGGTTCCATCGTCTCACCACCGAGACGGACGTCACCAATCGCCGCGTCGTGCACAAAACCGGTTTCATCAAGCGCCGTACCTTCGAGATGGCCCTCGACAAGGTCGAGAGCGTCGACGTCAACCAGACCATCATGGGACGGGTTCTCAATTACGGCGATGTCACCATCTTGGGTGTGGGCGAGGGCAAGGAAACCATTTCGACCATCGCGGAGCCGCTGGCGTTCCGGAACGCCATCACGGCGCGTTAGCCCGGTACGGCGCCGCAGCTTCGATCATTGAGTATTCAGCGATGACAATGCCTCAGGATTCCCGCAGCCCTTCTGTTCCCTCCGGCTCGACCGTCGATCCGGCCGAGATCGCGAAGTTCTCGAAACTGTCCGAGACCTGGTGGGACCCGAAGGGCAAGATGGCGCCCCTGCACAAGATCAACCCGCTGCGCCTGACCTATATCCGCGATGCCGCCTGCCGGAAATTCGAGCGCAACGCCAAGAGCCTCAACTGCCTGTCGGGGCTGCGCATGCTCGACATCGGCTGCGGCGCGGGATTGCTGTGCGAGCCGTTCACACGGCTGGGCGCGCAGGTCGTCGGCGTCGACCCTTCGGCCAGCAACATTGCCGCTGCCAGGCTGCATGCCGAGAAGGGGCATCTGTCGATCGACTACCGCTGCACCACGATCGAGGAGATGGACCCGCGCGAGCGCTTCGACATCGTGCTGGCGATGGAGGTCGTCGAGCACGTCACCGACGTCAGTGCCTTCCTCGGCCGCTGTGCCGCGGTGCTGAAGCCGGGCGGCATGATGGTGGTCTCGACCCTGAACCGCAACTGGAAGAGCTTTGCGCTCGCCATCGTCGGCGCCGAATACGTGCTGCGCTGGCTGCCGCGCGGCACGCACGAGTGGAGCAAGTTCGTCACGCCGGACGAACTGACCAAATACCTGCTCGACAACCGCCTGGTCATCACCGAGCAGAGCGGCGTCGTCTACAGCCCCTTCGCCGACCGCTGGAGCCTGTCGACCGACATGGACGTGAACTACATGGTGGTCGCCGAGCAGATGGTCTAGCCGGCGCGGTGTGCCCGGCTGCCGCTCCACAACCGGTGTCGTGCCTGCGAACGCATGCGTTCGCAGGGACGACACCGTCGATGGGGTGCGATCCCGCGCCACATCCGGCAATTGCCGGCGTCGGCCGCGCTCACGCCGTCCGATTCGCCAGCCCCACCGCCCATAGCGCGAACGCATAGACGATCGCGACCTCATCCAGCCGGTTGAAGCGCCCGGAGGCGCCGCCGTGGCCGGCGCCCATGTTGGTGCGCAGGAGGACCGGCCCGCCACCGGTCATCGTCGCGCGCAGCCGCGCGATCCACTTTGCCGGCTCCCAATAGGTGACGCGCGGGTCCGTCAGGCCGGCCATGGCCAGGATCGCCGGATAGTCCTTGGCCGCGACGTTCTCATACGGCGAGTAGGACAGGATGGTGCGGAAATCCGTCTCGCTCTCGATCGGGTTGCCCCATTCGGGCCATTCCGGCGGCGTCAGCGGCAGGGTGTCGTCGAGCATCGTATTCAGCACGTCGACGAACGGCACCTCGGCGACGATGCCGGCGAACAGCTCGCCTGCACGGTTGGCGACCGCGCCCATCAGCATGCCGCCGGCACTGCCGCCATGGCCGACGATGCGCTTCGCGCTGGTGTAGTTGGCCGCGATCAGCGCCCGCGCGCAGGCCGCGAAATCATCGAAACTGTTGGTCTTCTTCTCGCGCTTGCCGTCGAGGTACCAGCCCCAGCCCTTGTCGGTGCCGCCGCGGATATGGGCGATGGCGTAGACGAAGCCGCGGTCGACCAGCGACAGCCGGTTGGTGCTGAAAGACGCCGGCATCGCATGCCCATAGGAGCCGTAGCCATAGAGCAGCAGCGGCGCCGAGCCGTCGGCCTTGAAGTCGCGCCGGTGCAGCAGCGACACCGGCACCTCGGCGCCATCATCGGCCTTCGCCATGATGCGCGTGGTGACGTAGTCGGCGGGATTGTGCCCGGACGGAATCTCCTGGCGCTTGCGCAAGGTTTTCGCGCGCGTCACCATGTCGTAGTCCCACACCTCGGACGGCGTCGTCATCGACGAATAGGCAAAGCGCAGGTTGGTCGTATCGAACTCGTAGGAGCCCATCGCGTCGAGCGAATAGGCGCCCTCGTCGAAGGCGATCGCGTGCTCCTCGCCGGATGTCAGGTCGCGGATCACGATCGACGGCAGCGCGTTGGCGCGCTCCAGTCGCACCAGATGGCCCGCATAGAGATCGTGGTCGAGCACGTAGATGCCGGCGCGGTGCGGAATGAGGTCGCGCCAGTTGGCGCGCCCGGGCGCGGACAGCGGCGCGGTGACGATCTTGAAGTCGATCGCGCCATCGGCATTGGTCAGGATGAACAGCTCGTCGCCGCGGTCGGCGATCGAATATTGCACGCCGTTCTCGCGGGCGGCGATGAGCCGCGGCGGCGCCTCGGGATGGTCGAGATCGATCAGCCGCTGCTCGGAGGTCTCATGGTCGCCGCCGGCGATGACGCAGAACCGGCCCGAGGTCGACTCGTGCACATGGGTGAACCAGCCGGTGTCCTTCTCCTCGTACACCAGCACGTCATCGGCCTGCCTGGTGCCGAGCCTGTGCCGCCACACCTGCATCGGGCGGTGATTGTCGTCGAGCTTGACGTAGAAGAAGCTCGTGCAGTCGCGCGACCACACCGCGCCGCCGTCGGTCTCCTCGACGACGTCGGCGAGATCATCGCCGCCATCCCAGTCGCGCACGCGGATGGTGAAGTATTCCGAGCCCTTGGTGTCGGCGCTCCAGGCGACGCGCTTGTGGTCGTGCGAATGCCGGCTGCCGCCGAACTTGAAATACTCATGCCCGCGCGCCAGCGCGTCGCCGTCGAGCCCGATGGTCTCCGCTCCGCCGTTGCGCGGCGTCCGGCAGAACAATTCGTGCTGGCCGCCCTCGCGGTACTTGCGGAAATAAGCGTAGGGCCCGTCCGGCGACGGCACCGAGGAATCGTCCTCCTTGATGCGGCCGCGCATCTCCGCGACGAGCTTCTTCTGCAGCGGTGAGGTGTGGCCGAGCACGGATTCCGCATAGGCGTTCTCGGCTTCGAGATAGGCGCGGATATCAGCATCCAGCAGCGACGGATCGTGCAGCACCTCCTGCCAGCGCGCGTCTTTCAGCCACGCATAGTCGTCCTGCACGGTGATGCCGTGGCGGGTGAAGCTGTGCTGATGGCGCGGCGCCACCGGCGCTGTTTTGCTGCTGTCTGTCATCTCGTCCTTTACGGGGTCACGCTCTCGCCGAGCCATTGGATCGCGGCGTCGAGGCCGCCGCGGCCGTGCGGGATCTTCAACGCCACCAGCGCCATTTCGATCACGCCGAGCGTGCCCAGCACCATCGGCGCGTTGACATGGCCCATATGGGCGATGCGGAACGCCTGGCCCTGCAGGTCGCCGATCCCGGTGCCGAGCACGACGCCGCACTGCTCCTTGCAGTAGGTCTGCAGCACCGCCGGATCATGGCCGCCGCCGACCAGCACCGTGGTCACGGTGTTGGAGCGCTCGGCGGCGTCTGCGATATTGAAGCCGATCACCTGGCCCTCGCTCCACTTCGCCACCGCGCGTCGCACGGCCTCGGCGAGCAGCTCATGGCGGCGGAAGGCGTGCGGCAGCCCTTCGTCGAACAGCATGTCCATGGCCTGGCGCAGCGCGAACAAGAGATGCACCGGCGCGGTGCCGCCATATTTGCGATAGTGCTCGGTGCCCTCGCGCTCGCTCCAGTCCCAATAGGGCGTGCGCATGTTGGCGCGCTTGTGCGCCTCGAGCGCGCGGGCGTTCGCGGCGACGAAGCCGAGACCGGGCGGCGTCATCAGGCCCTTCTGCGAGCCGGACATCGCGACGTCGATGCCCCATTCATCCATCTCGAACGGCATGCAGCCGAGCGAAGCGACGGTGTCGACCATGTAGAGCGCCGGATGGCCTGCGGCCTTGATGGCGCGGCCGATCGCCTCGACGTCATTGACGACGCCCGACGCCGTATCGATCTGCGCCACCACGATCGCCTTGATGGAGTGCTCCTTGTCGGCGCGCAGCCGCGCCTCGACCTCGGCCGGCCGCACCGCGCGGCGCCAGTCGCCACGGAGCACTTCGACGTCGGCGCCCATCGCGCGTGCCGCATTGCCCCAGCCGATCGCGAAGCGGCCGCTCTCCAGCACCAGCACCTTGTCGCCGCGCGCCAGCACGTTGGAGAGCACGGCCTCCCAGGCGCCGTGACCGTTGGCGATGTAGATGTAGGTCTTGCCCTTGGTCGCGAACAGCCGGCCGAGGTCGGACATGATGCCGTCGGTCAGCTCGACCATCTGCTTGGAGTAGATGTCGAGCGCGGGGCGGTGCATCGCCTGCAGCACCTCGTCGGGCATCGTGGTGGGTCCCGGGATGGCCAGAAACTCCCGGCCCGCGCGAACGGTCATTGTCAGTGTCCTCGGCGATGTGGTTTGGCGGTTGAGGGTGGTGATGGGCTCTCGCACACGGCCGGCCCAGCGCCGTTTTACGTGGCGGCGCCGCATAAGAAAAGCCGGAGAACCCGGGGGGCTGTCATGCCCCGGCGGGCCGGCGCGGCGGGGCTCAGCGCCGGGTCTCGCGGCAGCCGGCGGCCTCGGCCTCCTCGACCGAGCAGAACCAGCGCGTGCCCTTCGACACGTGCATCTTGATCTGCGCGTACCAGCGGCTCTTCTGCGTGTGATAGATGCATTCGCCGGCGCCGTTGACATTGCCCTTGATGGTGCAGTCCGGCGAGGGCGCGACCGGGCCCGAAGCCGAGGCGAGCAGGATCTTGCGCGCGCCCTCCGGCGGCTTGGTGGCGCCGAGGATCGCAGTCTTCTTGTTGCGCACGCGCCAGTCCCATGGTGCGATGAACGCGCCCTGCCACATGCCGGCCTTGGCGGCCCGCGCCTCTGCCTCATCGGGCTCGTAGTCGCGCGAGAGGGTGCGATAGGCCAGCGCCCAGCCGCTGCGCACCAGCCATTTCTGGATGTCCTCGCCGTCGACGTCGCAGCGCGCCACCTGGCGGCCGCGGCGATCGATCGAGCGCGGATGACAGGTCCAGCTCTTGCCGTCCGCGTGCTTGATCAGTTCGTCACGCGCGGCCACGCCGCAGGTCCAGCGCTCGCCGTTCTTGTTGAGGCAGAGCTGATCCACGGAGGGCGCGTCGATGCCGCCGAGCCGGATGCGGGTGGCCCCGATCGTGATCCCGTCGGCCTCACGGATCTTGGGAATCCCGGTGATGTCGGCCGCGGACGCGACGGAGGGCAGTAGCAGGAGGAGCGCGAGCAGGGCTGGTTTCATCGACATCAACGGGCGCGGGTCGTCCTTGGGGATGGGCAATAGCAGCGATAGTGCGGCGGATCGCCCGCCAGTTCCAGCGCCGCGATTGCCTGAGTCGCTCAACTTCGCGCGATGGCGGCCGAAAGTAGGAGCCGAGCTATGGCCAAGGCGTCGCTCTGCTCCCCTCCCCGCAAGGGGGGGGGAGCGCACCGCCCTTGCCGCCGAGATCGCGCTCGATCAGTTCACCGCCACCCGCCGGGCCAGCGCCAGGCCCATCAGCACAAACGCGGATGTCACCTCGGGGCCGCCGACCAGGATGCGGGTCGGGGTCTTCATCTTGTTCCACTCATAGGCGCGGTACGGATGCCGCCGGCCGCCCTCGCCGAACGACGTCACGATGCAATGCACCGCGGGCGCGAAGCTCGCTGCAGCGCCGCCGAGATGGCCGAGCGCGATCAGCGCCAGCGCCGCGTCGAACGGGTTCATCTCGCGGCCGATCAGCTCGTCCTCGACATAAGCGAGCACGCGCAGCCGAATGAGCTCGAACGCGCCGTCGGGATCGATCGCCTGCCGCGCCGCCGGTGGCAGCGCCATGAAGGCGTGGTAGCAGCGGCCGAAATAGGCGCAGTACAGCTCCGGCAAATAATAGATGTGCGAGCGTGGGTCGGCGAAGGCGCCGCTCAGCACCAGCCGCTGCTGGAAGCCGACGATCCGCCTGACGACGTCGAGTCTTGCTTGCGTCTCCAGGACCTGCCAGCGCTTGAGATTGCGGAACGAGACCTCGAGCACGTCGAGATTCAGCGTCGGATCGAGATCGTTGCCGTAGGGCCGCTCGCCGGCCAGGCTGTCGATCCAGGTGGCGACGCCGCCTTCGTAGTCGACGTTGTCGTTGATCGGCACCGTCACGCGCGGCTCGTTGCCGCCGGCGCGCACCTGGTAGCCGGCGTAGAAATCCAGCAGCGGCTGGCTCAGCATCGGATCGTCCGATCCGGCCTGCGTCGCCGCCGAGAACGAGCATGCCGTGGTGTCGCAATCCGGCACGTAGACGCCGAAGCCGAGGTCCTGCTTGATCTGGGTGAAGAAGCGCGAGAACCGCGGATGCGGATGCGGCGCCAGCGCGGTGACGACGTCGTAGCTCTTGCCGTCGGCGCCGCGCACCTGCTCGCGGCTGATGGTCAGGCAGAACTCGACCATCGCCGCGATGGCGCCGCGCGCCGCGCTCGTCTGCTCCGATGAGGCGAGGCCGGTCTCCAGATAGCTCAGCAGCGCCTCGGTGAAGAACGCGTCGTAATACGCCGAGCGGTGGCGGATCTGCACCGGCTCCCACATCGGCTCGGCGATGCCGCGCCACGGCGGATTGATCACCGCGGCCGCCGGCGAGCGCGCGATGAAGACGCGGGCGAGGTTGAACAGCAGGGTCGAGTTCTTGTAGCCGCGCGCGTCGAGCCCCTGCAGCGCCATCTGGACCTCGGAGCCCTTCATGTCGGGATCGCCGATCAGGTTGAAGGCGGCATAGGTCGGGATGAAGCCATTGCGGCTGAACGAGCCGAGCAGGTCGGCACCGCAGGCCCGGATCACCCGGTCGATCTCGCCGGCCGGCGGCATGGCCGCCGCCGCAGTCCGGCGCGGCGGGGCAGGGTGGTGCAAGGCGATGCTGTCGACCAGATCGGCGACCGGGCGGCCGACCTGCTCCCAGTCCGGCGTCGGATTGTCGCGGGCGAGAACCAGCGCGTCGCGCAGCGCATTGAGGCGAGCGGGATCGTTCAGCTCGGGCAGGCCGGCACGGCGCAGCAATGCGCGCAGCGCCGGGTTCCCCAGCGCGGTCCGGTAGAATTTCGACAGATGCGGGTCGCCGCTGCCGGGCCGGCGCAGGATGGGGTCGCAGACCTCGTACAGCGAGGGCCCATCCTTCCGGGCCGTCAGTGCGCGACAGGCCGCGCCGGCGAAATACTGGAAACTCAAGCGAGGACTCGCGGGTTGTCGGAGGCGGGACGAACGGCATGCGCTGCTCGAAACGCCCCACAAACGGCGCGCCGTGCGCATGCATGGGGCAAACTGACACGCTCGACCGCCAAAGACAACGTGACGGCGGTCACGGCGCGGGAGGCGGATTTGGCGGCAATGTGGCCTCCCGGCGGTCCGCCCAGGGCCGTTTGGAGATCGCCGCCATGGTTAAATTTGCGTTTCTCTTCAAGTGCTTGAAAAGTCAATGGTGTTCCGATGTTGCCCTGGGTGCTCGTTCGGGTTAATCCTTTCTTCGTTGCGGCGCCGCAATTTGCGCGCATTGGGACGACACATCGTCTCGCAACCCCTCAAACCTCAGAGGCGCCAGCGCGACCAAAGGGTGCACCCCTTTGGCATCGACGGGCAGGCTCGGACCAGGATTGACGTGATGACCGCAAGGCAGCCTTCTCTTTCCCGCCGATCGGCCGTGATCGCCGCCGCGCTTCTCTGCACGGTGTCGCTCGCGATCGGCGCGCATGCTGCCCTCAACAAGCGTTCGCTCGAGGCGCCCAAGGCGGCCGCCTCCGAGCAGAGCAGCGTGGCGACCGGCAACGGCGCGCGCCTCGCGCTCGTCATCGGCAATGGTCACTATCCCGATGCGAATGCGCCGCTCGTCCAGCCGATCAACGATGCCCGCGCGCTGACCGGCGCGCTGCGCCGCGACGGCTTCGATGTCGATGTCGTCGAGGATGCCAATAAGGACGACATGACCCGCGCGGTCGAGCGCCTCAAGGCCAGGATCAAGCCCGACTCGGTCGTGATGCTGTTCTTCGGCGGCTACGCCATCCAGGCGGGACGCGAGAGCTACATGATCCCGGTCGACGCCAAGATCTGGCGGGAATCCGACGTGCGCCGCGAGGGGACCAGCATCGAGCGTCTGCTCGATACGGTCCGCGAGCAGGGCGCGCGCGCCAAGCTGGTGGTGATCGACGCCTCCCGCCGCAATCCCTATGAACGCCGCTTCCGCGCCTATTCGCACGGCCTCGCGCCGATCAACGCACCGGCCAATGCGCTGATCCTGTCGTCGGCGACGCCGGGCAAGGTGCTGGACGATCCGAAGGGCCAGAACAGCGTGCTGGTCGGCGAGCTGCTCAACCAGCTCGGCAAGAGCCCGAGCGCCGAGACCGTGTTCAACAAGACCCGCAACGCCATCGCGCGCAGCTCCGACGGCGAGCAGGTGCCGATGGTGTCGTCCTCCCTGGTCGAGGACATCCGCTTCAGCGCCGACGTCGCCAACGCCGGCAGCTGAGGCCTGGGGTTTCCATCTCTCGTTCAACGCGTCTGACGCTCAGAGCGCCTGAGCGTTTGCCCCCCTCTCACCAAGCTGACGGTCAGCTCCCCTCCCCCTTGCGGGGAGGGGTCGGGGGTGGAGGTCCACGGGCGCTGCGCGTCGTTGGCTTGAGCCTTCGCTGCAAACATCCTGCTTTGGCGGATGCGGGAGCGATCCTCCCGCATGGCGCTGCCTTGGATCGCTGAAACCCTCCCAGGAGCGGGCTCGCAAATCACGTCGAGCGCGACTCGGAGAACCCCCACCCCCGACCCCTCCCCGCAAGGGGGAGGGGAGCCGACCGCCACTGGCGCGACCTGCCCATTTCATCCGTCCCGCAGGACTCGGCCGCCGCCCTCAATTGCTCGCCATCACCGGCCGCACCGGGTCGCCCTCGCGCAGCAGCGCGCCGGCGCGGGTGACGACGACGTCGCCCTCGGCGAGGCCGTCGCGGATCTCGACCTGGCCGCCGGCCATCAGGCCGATCTCGACCCGCTTGGTCTCGATGCGCTGGGCGCGCACCACCTGCACCACGGTGCCGTCCGGATCGTACAGCACGGCGGTCAGCGGCACCGCGACGCCGCAGCTCTGGCCGATCTTGATCACGGCGCGGCCGAACGAATTCACCAGCAGCCGCGCCGTGCCGTTGATGCCGATGAAGGCTTGGCCGAGCTGGCTGTTCGGCTCGACGGTCGGCGCCACCCTTCGGATCTTGCCCTCGACCTCGCCGGCCCCGACGATGCGGATCCGCGCGGTCTGGTTGACCGCGAGCTTGCCGAGCTGCGCTGATGGCACCAGGCCGACGAGATCATATTCGTTGCGGGCGAGAATGGAGAACAGCGCCTCGCCGCGACCGGAGGCGAAGGCGCCGATGGTGGCGCTCGACGACAGGATGGTGCCCGCGACCGGCGCCTGGATCATGATCGTGCCGCCCTCCGGCGGCGTCAGCCGCGCCAGGTTCTGTCCGGCCGTGACGCTGTCGCCGGCATCGACCAGCACCTCCGCGACCTTCAGTCCGGGACGGTCGGGCCTGACGGCGGTCTCGTTGCGCGCCAGCACCATGCCGGACACCTCGACCGTGTTGTCGAAGCAGGCCTTGGTCGCCTTGAGCACGCTGACCGCGGCGCCCTTCGGCGCGCTGTCGTCGGCTGCCAGCGCCGGCTGCATCAGGGCCAGCACGCCGGCCGCGGCCAATAGCGGCATCCGGCGCATCGTGGCAATTGCGGCATGTCGCATGCGAAACCGATCCTCGCGAACTCACGTCAATTGAACGGCTGAAGTCGGGATAGCAGACGTGCAGCCGCCGGGCCAGCCGACCCGCGTCCCTGGTAGTCGCGCCAGCATGCTGCGACGTTCAGCGGAGGACCCCCGAACTTTCTCGGCAGGGTCCACGTTGACGCTGCCGAATGTCGGCCATCTCTATTTGGGACTCACGATCATGCTTCGGCTCTGGATACCACTTCTGCTCTGCGCCGCCCTCGTCACGCCGGCGGTCTCCGCCGAGCTCACCGCCGACGCCGTCAACGGCGCCGAGCTGCGCAAGCGGCCGCCGGCCGAGGAGAAGATGGACCCGGTGGCGATCCGCGCCCAGGTGCTGCTCGATCGCGCGCGTATCTCGCCCGGCGAGATCGACGGCCGCTTCGGCGACAATGCGCGCACGGCGCTCGCCGCGTTCGCGCGCGCCAAGGGGCTTGCCGGTGATGCGAAGCTGACGCCCGAGCTGTGGGACGCGCTGCTGCGCGGCGACCAGGCGCCGGCGATCGTCTCCTACACCATCACCCGCGACGATGTGAAAGGGCCGTTCCTGAAGAAGCTGCCGCAGCACATGGAGGACATGAAGGACCTGCCGGCGCTCGGCTACACGTCGCCGCGCGAGGCGCTGGCCGAGAAATTCCACATGAGCGAACAGCTGCTGTCGGCGCTGAACCCGAAGGCCAGCTTCGACAAGGAGGGCGAGCAGATCGCCGTCGCCAACGTGATCCGGCCGGACGAGAAGGCGCCGGAGATCATGCGGCTCGACATCAGCAAGGACGTTGGCACGGTGCAGGCATTCGACAAGGACGGCAGGCTGGTGGCGGTGTTTCCGGCCACCGTCGGCAGCGAGGAGAAACCGACGCCCGACGGCACCTTCAAGGTCACCTCGCGCGATGCCGATCCCAACTACCGCTACAATCCGGACTACGAGTTCAAGGGCGTCAAGTCGCGCAAGCCGTTCACCATCAAGCCCGGCCCGAACAATCCGGTCGGCGCCTATTGGATCGGCCTGTCGGTCGGCGACGGCTACGGCATCCACGGCACCGCCGAGCCGTCCAAGGTCGGCAAATCGGAATCGCACGGCTGCGTCCGTCTGACCAATTGGGACGTGCGCTTCCTCGGCGACCACCTGTCGAAGAAGGCGAAGGTGGAGCTGCATTGAGCGGGCACCGTTGCCTGGCGAAGCTACGCCATCATCCCGGCCGAACGACGTGACCCGGCTCGATCCACACCCACCGCCGTCATCCCGGCGAACGCCGGGACCCATAACCCCAGGGAGCGGTTTGAGGCAGGCCGGTCATTGACAGTTCGCCCATCGCGACCGCCGCCGCGTATGAGTCTCGGGTCGGCATCGCAACCACGCGATCGCGCGTCGCTACTTGCTCGGGACGGCGAGTGGCGGAGTACAGCAGCATCGCTGCAACGACCAATTCACCGCGTATGGTGGGCAAAGCGCGCAGCCATCGTGCGTGTCGCGAGGACGTGCCAGCGCCTTTGCCCACCCTACCGGCCGCATCGTCTTTCCTGCGCGCCGCGGCGAATTTAACGAGTAATGCCAAGCCGATCGGGCTTGTCCAGATATTCCGATAAAAAGAATTCCCTTGCGCCGTCGGGCAAATCAGGTGGAAATTTCCGCCCGTCCCGCCTCATTGAAGAGGGGCGCTGCGCGAACGTCACGACGCGTTGGGGTGGGATGCGATGGCCGCGAGATGGGGCAGCGTGCTCAAAGCATGCCGACGTACGCCATGCCGCGGACGGTGAAGTCGCAGGGTCCTGACCTCCCGACGCTGAGGTCCGCGCAACGTGCGTGATGCGCGCGTTGTCGCCACGGTGGCAAACAAGCCGGTCACCGGGGAGACTGCGTATAAATCGTAAAGCCATCGCGCAGGGAGGGCCGGGTCGTTCCGGCTGTACCTGTGGTTCTGCCGCCTGCATTTTTTCTCGCAGGCGGGCCGCAGGCCTCAGCCGAGGCCTGGCTCTCCCTGCGCCCTCTCACAAAAGAGGGTGTCCCGATGATCACAGCTCGAACGCAAAACGCGCCGCGAGACCGCGGACCTGCAACCGCGTGGGCTGTTTGACAATTACATCAGAAGAACAGGTCTCCGCCGCTACGTCGCAAACGACCGCGACGGTGCGACATGCAGCGCATAGACGTCGAGCTTGTCGCTCACGCGAGGATACAACTCGGTCACCAGCGGATCGTGCCCTGGGATGAATCGATCCGGATGGCCGGCGAGGCGTTCGATGATCTCCCAGCCCTGCGCCATGTCGCCGATGTTGTAGACGATCGGAAACGGGCTACGGCGCTGCAGATTGGCGTAGTAATGCGCGGCGTCGGAGGCGAGCACGACGGGGCCGCGCGCGGTGTCGACGCGCACCACCTGCAGCCCGTCGGAATGCCCGCCGACCCGGTGCACGGTGACGCCGGGCGCGACCTCGCCGTCGCCGGCGTGGAAGGTGACGCGGTCGCCATAGACGTGGCGCACCATGGTGGTGACGTGCTCGACCGTGAACGGGTAGCGCAGCATGCCGTTGCACATGCAGCGGCCCGTGGCATAGGCCATCTCGCGCTCCTGCAGATGAAAGCGCGCGTTCGGGAAGCGGTCGAGATTGCCGGCGTGATCGTAGTGCAGATGGGTCACGATGATGTCGCGGATATCGGCGGCCGCGACGCCGAAGGACGCGAGCGCATCGATCGGATCGCGCGTCAGGGTGCGGTGGCGGATCTCGGCCTCCGCGGCGTTGAAGCCGGTGTCGACCAGGATGTCGCGACCGTCAGTGCGGATCAGCCACACGAAATAGTCGAGATCCTGCGCCGTGCTGTCGTGCGGGTCGGGCTGCAGGAAGTTCATGTGCGGCGTGCGCGGCGACATCGTTGCATAGCGCAGCGCGTAGATCTCGGTGGCGTTCCCCATGATGGCCTTCTCGTTGGTTGGGCACGGCAGCCATCGAGCCATCGGCAGGCATCGAGGTCAATCGCATCGAGGTCAATCGCGGTGCCCGTCGAACCGGACGGTGCGCTGCCGCGACACAGCGTGAGGCATCTCACATTTCAACACATCGGGATCGTTGCATGGTCCGCTCGTGTCATGGCAAGCAGCTCGCAACAGGCTCCTGCGGGCGGTTGCCGCCTCAGACGATTCTTCAACTGCCGCAAGCGGTTGACGGACCGTCACGGCGATTTGATAATGCCTGACGCGTGGGATATGGTCGCCGCGGCGCAAGCTGGACGGCGCCTGATTGCTGACCGCTGGACCGCCATCGTGATGACTTTCCGCCTGCTGCTGCCGCTCGGCCTGATGTTCTCCGTCGCGTTCTCGGCCGTGGTCTCCTGGCCCGCGCGCGCGGCCGGCGACCGCTTCGCGCTGGTCATCGGCAATGCGAAATATCCGGATGCCGAGGCGCCGCTCAAGGAACCGGTCAACGATGCCCGCGATCTCACCGACGAGTTGAAGCGCGACGGTTTCAGCGTCGAGACCCTGGAAAATGCCGGCGGCGACGCGATGCGCCGCGGCCTCGACCGGCTCTATGGCAAGCTCAAGCCGGGCTCGGTGGCGCTGCTGTTCTTCTCCGGCTACGGCATCCAGTCGAGCCGGCAGAGCTACATGATCCCGGTCGATGCGCAGATCTGGCAGGAGGCCGACGTGCGGCGCGACGGCATCGGCCTCGAGCAGGTGCTGCAGGAGATCAACAGCCGCGGCGCCGGCGTGAAGATCGCGCTGCTCGATGCCTCCCGGCGCAATCCCTATGAGCGCAGGTTCCGCACCGCCTCGGCTGGGCTCGCGCCGGTCATCGCACCGAGCGGTACTTTGGTGATGTACTCGGCCGCGCTGTCCGCCGTCGTGTCGGACAGCGGCCGGGATCACAGCCTGTTCGTGCAGGAGCTGCTGAAGGAGATCCGCGTTCCCGACCTCACCGCAGAGGAGACGCTGAACCGCACCCGCGTCGGCGTAACCCGCGCGTCGCGCAGCGAGCAGGTGCCGTGGATCTCGTCGTCGCTGGCGGAGGACTTCTCCTTCGTGCCGGGCAATGGCGGCGTCAGGCCGCCGCAGGCCGAGAGCAATGCCGCGCCGATTCCGGCACCACCTGTCCCTGCGCCGACCCCGACGCAGGTCGTGGTGGCGCCGCCGGTGCCGTCGCCGCTGCCGCCGGCTCCGCCCGCGCCGCAGCCGACGCCGGTGCAGAAGGTGGATACTCCGCCGGCACCGCCGGTTGCTCCGGCGCCGCCGGCGCCCGCGCCATCTCCCGTGATCGCGAACGTGGCGCCCGCCGCGCCTGCTGCGCCCGCGGCCCCCGCTGCTCCGGCGGAGGATGCGTTTGCCGACGATCCCACGATCAAGAGCCTGACCGCCAAGATCGCGGCCAATCCGGAGGATGCCGGCGCGCTGTACCGGCGCGGCCAGGTGTATGCGAGCAAGGGCGCCTACGCGCAGGCGATCCGCGATTTCGACGACACCATCCGGATCAATCCGAAGGACGTCGAGGCGCTCAACAACCGCTGCTGGGCCCGCACGGTCGTCGGCGAGCTGCAGCCTGCGCTGCGCGACTGCAACGAGGCGCTGCGGCTGCGGCCGAATTTCGTGGACGCGCTCGACAGCCGCGGGCTGGTCAACCTCAAGAGCGGCGCGGTCAAGAACGCCATCGCCGATTTCGATGCGGCGCTGAAGATCAATCCGCGTCTGACGTCATCATTGTACGGCCGAGGTCTCGCCAAGCAGCGTAACGGCGCCGCGCAGGAGGGCGCGCTCGACATCGCCAACGCCAAGGCGATGGACCCCAACATCGTCCGCGAGTTCGAAGCTTACGGCGTGCGCTGATTTGTTGCGCGCGTCGGCCGGCCGCCTCGAACCATGCGGCAGGCCGGACCGACATAACAGCGAACAGCCGGGTGTCGCGTGTGGGCGCGGCGGAGACCGGGACGATCAGTTCGCGTGAGGAGGGATTGGCAATGACCGCACCGAAAACGAATTCGACCATGACCGCCGGCCTGACGGCTCTCCTGGCCGCGACGGTCCTGAGCGCAGCCGCGTCGCTCGTCGCGATGCCGGCCTTCGCCGCCGATGACGTCAGCGAGGATCAGATCGTCCGCGCCCTGGCCGGGCAGAAGAAGCCGCTGACCCGGGGGCTGTCGATGTCGCCGCCGTCGGAGGCCGCGCCCGCCGTCTCGCCGGAGCAGGACAAGTTCCTGCAGAGCATTCGCGGCCGCTCGACGCGATCGCTGTCCACTGCCGAGCGCGAGGAGATCGCGGCGGTCGCCAAGACCAAGCCGAACATCGATCTCGAGATCACCTTCGACTACAATTCCGCCAACATCAGCCAGAAGTCGCTGCCGTCGGTGCAGGCGCTGGGCCGGGCGCTGACCAATGCCGAGCTGAAAGGGTCGACCTTCGTCGTCGCCGGTCATACCGATGCCGCCGGTGGCGAGGCCTACAATCAGGATCTCTCGGAGCGGCGCGCCGATTCGATCAAGCGCTATCTGGTCGAGAAGTTCGGCATCGCCGGCGCCGACCTGGTGACGGTGGGCTACGGCAAGAGCAAGCTGAAGGATCCGAGCCAGCCGCTCGCCGAGGTGAACCGCCGCGTCCAGGTCGTCAACATGCAGAGCAAGACGGCGGCGGCCAAGTAGCGCCGCGTCCATCAAGCGCCGTCGGAGGTCGCGTGGCCGGAGATCGAGGTGGCCGGATGCGTCCCGCAGGATTGCGGGGCGCATCGCCTTGTCGGAGCGTCCCGCGCCAAATTCGCAGCATCCATAACCCGCATCTCGCGCCGACCGGATCCCCCTGCCGATGAAGCTGCCAAAATCCCTTAAAACCGCAGCCAGCGCGGTCGTCTTCGTGGCCCTGTTCGCCGGCTATTACTGGTACGAGCATCGTCCCCATCACACTGCCGAGGAGCCGCCGATGCAGGCCCAGGTGCTTGTGACCAAGGCGGTGAAAGCCTGCTTCTCGGATCTCGTGCGCGTCACCGGCTTCGTCGTGGCCCGCCGCGAGGCGGTGGTCGGCGCCGATCAGGAGGGATCGCGGGTCATCGACGTTCTGGTCAAGGAGGGCGACACCGTCACCGAGAACCAGGAGCTGGCGCGCCTGACGCCGCCGCCGCAGCAGCCGGGAGCGCCGGCAGCGGCCGCGAGCCGGCCGGTGTCGCTGCGTGCGCCGGCCGCAGGACTCGTCACCGAGGTCCGCACGATCGCCGGTGCGCCGGCCTCGCCGCAGGCCGGCCCGATGTTCCGCATCGCCGTCAACAACGAGCTGGAGCTCGACGCCGAGGTTCCGAGCGTTCATCTCCTGAAGCTCGGCACGGGCGCGCCGGTGCGCATCACTCGTGACAACCTTCCCGACATTGTCGGCCGCCTGCGCGTGGTGGCGCCGCAGGTCGACCGGACCACCCAGCTGGGCCATGTGCGCATCGCGCTGACCAGCAATCCGTCGCTCAAGCCCGGCATGTTCGCGCGCGCCAATATCGATGCCCGGCGGAGCTGCGGCGTCGCCGTGCCCAATACGGCGATCGATCATCTCACCATCCAGGTCGTGAAGGGCAACACGATCGAGACCCGCCGGGTGCGGGTCGGCCTGGTGTCGGATACGTCGAGCGAGATCCTCGACGGGCTGACAGAGGGAGAAATCGTGGTGGCCGACGCCGGCAGCTCGCTGCACGATGGCGACCAGATCAAGACCATGTTTGCCGAAGACATCGATCGCACGCGGGTACGCTGATGGCACTGAATATTTCGGCATGGTCGATCCGGAACCCGCTGCCGTCGATCCTCTTCTCCATCATCCTGCTGATCCTGGGCTGGATGAGCTTCACCAAGCTCGCGGTGACCCGGCTGCCGAACGCCGACATTCCGGTGATCTCGGTCGCGGTGGCGCAATTCGGCGCGGCGCCGTCGGAGCTTGAATCCCAGGTCACCAAGATCATCGAGGACGGCGTCTCCGGCGTCGAGGGCGCGCGCCACATCCAGTCGCTGATCACCGACGGCCTGTCGGTGACGACGATTACGTTTGCGCTGGAGACCAACACCGATCGCGCCATCAACGACGTCAAGGACGCCGTCACCCGGGTCCGTTCCGACCTGCCGCAGAACGTCACCGAGCCGCTGATCTCGCGCGTCGACAAGATCGGGCTGCCGATCGTCACCTATGCGGCGATCTCGCCGGGCAAGACCCCGGAGCAGCTGTCGTTCTTCGTCGACGACGTGGTCAAGCGCGAGCTGCAGGGCGTGCGCGGCGTCAGCCAGGTCGAGCGCATCGGTGGCGTCGAGCGCGAGATTCTGGTCTCGCTCGATCCCGACCGGCTGCAGGCCATGGGCCTTACTGCCGTCAATGTCAGCCAGAGCCTGCGCGGCACCAATGTCGACGTCGCCGGCGGCCGCGCCGAGATCGGCAAGAACGACCAGGCGATCCGCACGCTTGCCGGCGCCAAGACGCTGAACGAGCTGTCCAACACGATGATTCCCTTGTTCGGCGGCGGCGAGGTCCGGCTCGCCGATCTCGGGACGGTCACCGACACGATCGCTGATCGGCGCACCTTTGCGCGCTTCAACGGCGAGCCGGTGGTCGCACTCGGCATCAAGCGCGCCAAGGGTGCCAGCGACGTGGTCGTCGCCGCCGCGGTCCAGAAGCGCATCGACCAGGTCAGAGCCGCCCATCCCGATGTCGAGCTGAAGCTGATCGATACGTCGGTCGATTTCACCAAGGGCAATTACGAAGCGGCGATCTCGACCCTGTTCGAGGGCGCGATCCTCGCCGTCATCATCGTGCTGCTGTTCCTGCGTGACTTCCGCGCCACGATGATCGCGGCGATCTCGCTGCCGCTGTCGATCTTTCCGGCCTTCTGGGCGATGGATATTCTCGGCTTCTCGCTGAACATGGTGTCGTTCCTGGCGATCACGCTGTCGACCGGCATTCTGGTCGACGACGCCATCGTCGAGATCGAGAACATCGTGCGCCACATGCGGATGGGGAAGTCGCCCTATCGTGCGGCGCTCGATGCCGCGGACGAGATCGGGCTCGCGGTCATCGCGATCAGCCTCACCATCATCGCGATCTTTGCGCCGGCCAGTTTCATGTCCGGCATCGCCGGACAGTTCTTCAAGCAGTTCGGCATCACCGTCTCGGTGCAGGTGTTCTTCTCGCTGCTGGCGGCGCGCTTCGTCACGCCGATGCTGGCGGCCTACTTCCTCAAGCATCACGACCATGACGATCCGCCGCCCGGTTTCATCCTGCGTGCGTATCAGCGCATCGTCACATGGTCGGTGAAGCACTACTTCATCACGGTTCTCCTGGGCATCGGGATCTTCGCGGGCTCGATCTGGAGCACGACCCTGCTGTCGCAGGGGTTCCTGCCGGCGCAGGACGCCGCGCGATCGCTGCTCGCGATCGAGCTGCCGCCCGGGGCGCAGCTCGCCTACACCGAGAAGGTGACCGAGGACATCGTCGCGCGCCTGCGCAAGCGGCCCGAGGTCCGCAGCGTGTTCGTTGACGGCGGCCGGCTTCAGGGCGCGATGGAGGTTCGCCGCGCCGGGATGATCGTCAACTACACGCCGAAGACCGAGCGCAAGATCACCCAGAAGGAGCTCGAGCTCGAGATCACCAAGGATCTCGAGAGCATTCCGGACATCCGCTTCTGGTTCACCGACGAAAATGGTCTGCGCCCGATCAAGCTGGTGCTGACGGGCTCGGATCCCAAGCTGGTCGACAACGTTGCCAGCGAGCTCGCGTCGCAGATGAAGCGGATTCCGATCATCTCCAACGTCGTGTCGGACACCTCGCTCGACCGGCCGGAGTTGCGGGTGCAGCCGCGCGCCGACCTGGCCGCGCGTCTGGGCGTGTCGACAGAAAGCCTGTCGCAGACCATCCGCGTCGCCACGATCGGAGATGTCGGTCCCGCGCTGGCGAAATACGATGCCGGCGGCCGCCTCGTCCCGATCCGGGTGCAGCTCGAGGATGCGGCGCGCAGCGACGTGAAGATCCTCGAACAGTTGCGGGTGCCGCTCGGGCAGTACGGCGAAAAGGGCGGTGTGCCGCTGGCGGTGGTCGCCGATATCAAGCTCGATCAGGGCCCGACCAGCATCAGCCGCTACGATCGCGGGCGGCAGGCCACCGTCGCGGCCGACCTCGTCGGACTTGCGGCGCTCGGCGATGCGACCAGGCAGATCGACGAGCTGCCGGTCAGAAAGAGCATGCCGGCCAGCGTCAAGCTGATCCCTTCGGATGATGCCGAGAGCCTGAACGAGCTGGCGTCCGGCTTCATCACGGCGATCACGGCAGGGCTGATGATCGTCTACGCCGTGCTGGTGCTGCTGTTCGGCACCTTCCTGCAGCCGATCACGATCCTGTTCTCGCTGCCGCTGTCGATCGGCGGGGCGATCGGCGCGCTGATGCTGACGGGCAAGCAGCTCACGATCCCGGTCTATATCGGCATGATGATGCTGATGGGCATCGTGACCAAGAACGCGATCATGCTGGTCGAGTTCGCGGTCGAAGCGATTCATGCCGGTGTCAGGCGCGACGAGGCGATCATCGACGCCGGCATGAAGCGGGCCCGTCCGATCGTGATGACCACGATCGCGATGGTCGCCGGCATGATGCCGAGCGCGCTCGCGGTCGGTGCCGGCGGCGAGTTCCGCTCGCCGATGGCGCTCGCGGTGATCGGCGGCCTGGTGTTCTCGACCGTGCTGTCGCTCTTGTTCGTGCCGGCGATGTTCCTGGTGATGGACGACGTCGGCGCGTTGTTCGCCCGCCTCGGCCGCAAGCTGATCGTCTCCTCCGGCGAGACTGCCGACGAGGCGCAGTCCGGCCATGGGCCGGAGGCGGGGCATCAGCCAAAGCCGCCGCCGTCGGCGATGTCGCCGGCTGCGGAATGAGATGACGTGCTGGAACGTGCTGTTTCAGTTCGCGGTCGAGGGCGTACGGCGGCGCGCGCTGAGATCGTGGGCCACGTTCGGCGCGCTGTCGACTGGCGCGGTGGTCTCAGGCGGAACGATCAGGGCAACGAAGCCCTGGCTCGCGCCCTCCAGGCCGAACAGCTTGGTCCGGAGCGTGAAATCGGCCCGTACCGAACGTCGCGCCTGCGCTGCCGCGGCTTGCATGCCGGAGATGCAGGAGGTGTCGGTGTCGTAGCACAGCGCCGCCCAGCCCTGCGCAGTCAGCTCTTCCGACGGAGGGTGCAGCTCGTGCGGGTGCACAAGCGCCATTTCATAGTGCGGGTGGTCGGGACTGTAGAACGCGGCGGCAAAGGCGAGGCCGTCATCGCCGCCGACGGCGACAAGGGCTCCGTTCGACGCCGTATGCCACAGGCGGTCGAGCTCGGTCACGGCCGGCTCGTAGAAATCGCGGCCCTCGTTCAACGGAACGTAGTTCCGGTACAAGGCATGGAAGGGCGCTACGACTGTGGCCGCGAATGCCGCGATCGCGATCGTCGCAGCGGCGAGATTGATCGTGACGTCGCGGGGGGCGTGATAGCTCGCGCCACACACGATCACGATGACGAACAGGAAGACGCCCTGCAGGCCCCAGAGCGGCGGCATGTCGGTGCCGAACACGATCGAGACCAGCGCGGGGAACACCACGGTCCCGATGCTGATCATCGCCAGCAGCCGGAGTCCGGGGTCGAGGCTGAGCGAATCGTTCAGCACGCGGGTGGCGCGGGGCCGGGTCATGGCGAGCCATATGAGGCCGGGGATACCGGCGATGCCGGCCATCGCCAACAGGAAGCCGCTGCCCTCGACCAGGGCGGCCGAGGCGGTCTTGCCGACGTGATGCTCGATCGCATGCGAGAACGGCTGGGCGCCGGTCGTGGCGAGCCAATAGATATGGGGGGCGAGCGCGACCAGGCCGGACAGCGCCGCGATCCAAGGCGCGGACGAGGTGAAATAGGCCCGACGCTCGCCGTGGCACAACGCCGCGACCGCAAAGCCCGCGATCAGGAAGACCGAGTAGTACTTGCCGAGCATGGCGAGTGCCGCGGTCAGGCCGGCCGCGACGGCCCAGCCGACGTGACGTGTCTCGAACGAGCGCAGGAAACACCAGGTCGCCAGCGGCCAGCTCGACAGCAGCACGGCGTTGGCGTTGAAGCGTTGCGCGTGCAGTTGATAGACCGGCAGCAGCATGAGCAGCAGCAGGACGACCAGGCGCTTGTCACCGCGCGCGAAACGCCGGGTGATGAGGTCGACGGCCCAGAGGCCGACCGCCGCGTTGGTCAGCGCCAGCAGGTTGAACGACCAGTTGGTCAGCGGAAACACGGTGGTCCAGGCCCGCGCGGCCCAGCCCATCAGCGGCGGATGCTTGGTCGAGCCCCAGTCGAAGCTGCGTCCGAGCGACCAGGTCTCGATCACATCCTGATGGAGATCGCCCCCCAGATAGGCGACCGAGAAATACACCATCCAGACCGCGACGAACCCGACGATCAGGGCCGGAACGGCCCAACCGTCCTCCACGGCGTCGATCCAGATCGTGAGAGCTCTGCGCCACCGGCCTACCGAACCACTGGCCTCGATCGCGATCGCCGGCAACGCAAGACTCATGACTTCGCTTCCACCACGCTTGTCTGGCGCGCAAAGCCCCACCCCGCGCACCGTCCGTGCGCGAGCCCGTGGAGTTCATCGCTGCCGGATTGAACCCTGTTAGAACTGTTAAAAAGAGTTCATGTCGCAAATTGTGAGGCGTGGTGGCCCAATTGCGATCATCTTTGGCCGATGCTGATACGAAACGATGCACGACGGGCAGTTCCCGCCATGGACTGGACCCGCAATCGACAAATTCGCGGTGAACGACGCTGCGCGCTTGCCGCGCTCGGCCAACTAATCGTTGCGTGCGATCGTGTTCAGCCTGGTCAGGTCATGCAGCAGGATGCGGCCGCGTTGCAGATCCAGGATCTTGTCCTTGCGCCAGGCCTGCAACTGGCGGTTCACGCTTTCGCGCGCCGCGCCGACGAAGACGCCGAGCTGTTCCTGCGAGATGTGAACCTCGGAGCCGAAATCCTCCGCCAGCGCGCACAGCCGGCGTGCCAGCCGCACCGGCAGCGGCTGCAGCACGGATTCCTCCATGCGCTCGCTCTGCCAGCGGATGCGCTGGCACAGCAGCTGAATGATCCTGATCGCCACCTTGGGCTCGCGTTCCAGGAAACTGAGGAAATCCTCGCGGCGGAGCACGAACAGCTCGGTTGCTTCACCGGCGGTGGCGTCCGCCGTGCGCTCCTGCCCGTCGAGCACGGCGACCTCGCCGAACAGATCGCCGGGCCCCATGAAGTTGAGCGTCAGCCGGCTGCCGTCAGTGGCACCGGTCTCGATGCGAATCTGGCCGCGCCGCACCCCGAACAGGGCATTGCCGGGGTCGCCCTTCTGGAACAGTACCTCGCCCGACGACAGATGCTGAGTGTGGCAGAGGCCCGAGATTCGCTGCAACTCGTCCGCACCGAGGTCGGCGAACATCGGGTTCATCTTCAGAATGACCGCAAATTCGGCCTGCTTGCTCATCACTATACCTTCGGCAATGGTTCAAAGCCTCAGTTACAGAAACCCCCCGGTCGGAAGTGTGTCATAAGTCACATAATGACGCACGGGCTTCCGACTATTTTGGTCGCGCTGGGAGCGGTCTTCGTTCCGAGAAAATTTCGGATTGAACCGGGTCGGCATTGCCGCACGCTAACCGGTGGAGACCGCTCGCGCCTCGCGCTTGGGACATCGACATGAAGGCATTGAAGATCGCAGGCGGTTTGATTGGCGCCGTCATCGTCGTGCTGGCTCTGGCGCTGGCTTTTGGACTTCCGGCGAGCTTCCTTACGGTGGCCATCCAGGACCGCGTCGAACGTGACACCGGCTATCGCCTGAGCATCGCCGGCTCGGCAAGCGTCAGCCTGTGGCCGTCGCTGCATGCAACCCTGACGGACATCACCGTGCAGGATCCGAAGGAGCGGGACGGCAACAATCGGCTGACGATCGGCAAGCTGCAGGCTGACGTGGCGCTGTCGAGCCTGTGGTCCGGCCGGCCCGACATCGGCGAGATCATCATCGACAAGCCCACACTCTATCTGCCGCTGCTGCGCGAGCGGCTGCGGGATAATGCGCCGCGCAGCCGTGCCTCGGCGAAGCCAGAAGCGGCGCCTGCGGCCCGGATCGAACGGGTCACCGTCAGGGACGGCGCCGTCATCCTGTCCAACCCGCGCGACCGCGTCGAGAATCGTCTCGAGGGCATCGGCGCGACGGCGTCTCTGTCCGATGGCAAGGTCAAGATCACGGGTACGGCCCGGGCCGGCGACCGCCCGGTCACGTTCGACGTCACAGCGCCGGCGCCGGCGCTGCCGATTGACCGCCAGACCCTGCCGGTCGAGTTCAAGATCGACGTGGCCAATGCATTCCGCGGCGGTCTTGCCGGCCGCGCCGACGTTCGCCTGAATGGCCCGGTGGTGATGATCAACGGTCTCAGCGGAACGCTCGGCGATGGCGATTTCAACGGCTGGGCCTCGGTCGATCTGGCGAGCAAGCCGCTGGTGAAGGTCGATCTCGACGTTCGCCGGCTCGACTTGGGAGCGCCTGCCGCGCAGGGCCCTGTCGGCGCGTCGGGATGGAGCACGGCGGCAATCGACTTGCGCGGTCTCAACTACGTCGATGCCCGTGTGAAGCTGTCGGCGACGGACGTCGTTCTCTCCGGGGCCCGCCTCGGTCCGCTCGATCTCGAAGCCTCGCTGGCCGGTGGCCTGCTGAAGGCGACCATCGCCAATCTCGGCGCCTATGAGGGGCAGGCCAGTGGCGAGGTCGTGATCGACGCCTCCACGGGCAATCCGGCCTATGCGATGCACTGTGATCTCGTCGGCATCCGGGCGCTGCCGCTGCTCTCTAACGTCGCCGGATTCGACAAGCTCGATGCGCGGATGCAAGGCAAGCTCGCCTTGCGCTCCAATGGCGCCAGCCAGCAGGCGATCATGAGCAACCTGAGCGGCTCGGCGTTCCTGTTGTTCCAGGACGGCGCGATCCGCGGCATCAACGTTGCGCAGATGATCCGCTCATTGACATCCAATCCGCTGTCGGGATGGCAGGATTCGAAGGAACTGACGACCGATCTCACGCAGCTCTCGGCCTCGTTTCAGGTCGAGCGCGGGCAGGCCGCCACCAGTGACCTCAATTTGGTCGGACCGCTGGTCAAGGTCGCCGGTACGGGGACGATCGATCTGGGCAATCGGGCGCTGGCGATGCGGGTCGAGCCGAAGCTCGTGATGACGACCGAGGGCCAGGGCCGCACCTCGGAGCCGATCGGCCTTGGGATTCCCGTCGTCATCGACGGCCCCTGGAGTCAGCCGCGCTTCTACCCCGACATGGCCGGCATCCTGGACAATCCGGACGCGGCCTACGCCAGGCTCAAGCAGATGGGCCAGGGCCTGTTCGGCAAGGACGGAGCCGGGCTGAACAATTTGATCAACGGCATCGGCGGCCTGATCGGAAATTCTGCGCCCACCGGTGCTGCTGGTCCGAACGGCGCGCCGTCAGCGGCAGCCCCGAATGGGCAGGCCCCGGCCCCCGGCCAATCCGACCTGCTTGGCGGCGATCTCGGATCGGCGATCGGCAATCTGATTCAGCAAGGACTGCAGGGCGCGTCGCCGCCCGCCAAGAGCCGCGGCCGTACGCTGGTTGCGCCCCAGGACGGCGCTGTTTCGCGGCCTCCGGGCGACGCCGGCCAGGGCGCGGCAGAGGCCGCTCCCGCCGAGCCCTTGCAGGACGGTGCCCAGGACAGCCAGCCGATGAACGACGTTCTGAAGCGCATCTTCAATAGGTAATATATGACCGCGACCGGCCGAGTCCGCGAAGGATGTCCCCCGAGCGGTGGATGCAATTCAGGGCCAGCCGCACGATAACGAGGCGCGCGAGCGCGCGCGGCGTGGGCGCCGCTGTGCATGCCATTCTGTGCTAAACGGATGCCGGCGACGGATCGTCTCGCACCCGAGCGGTCCCGTCTCCGAGGTGTTGCTGCCGCGAGGACGGCAGCGGACGCGCTTGTCCGAGGCTGACCTCGGCGATGATGCGCGTGAGGGGTCCGGATGAGCGAGGTCGAGAACAGAGGCTGGTCGTTGCGGCAGGGCCTGTTCGCCAAATACGTCGTGTCGCTGGTCGGGCTCGTCGTGTTCGTCCTGGCCGTGAACGGCGCGACCGAAACCTGGATCAGCTATCAGTCCACCAAGGCGAGCCTGACCGCCGCCATGGCCGAAAAGGCCGACGCCAGCGCCCGGCGGATCGATCAGGCGCTCTCGGATCTGCAGCGGCAGATCAGCTGGGTGACGCGGGCGAGCGCCAACACGCTGGAGCTGCGCCGCGCCGACTATGTGCAGCTGCTGAGTCAGGCACCGGCCGTGCGGCAGTTGTATCAGCTCGACGGACAGGGCCGCGAGCAGCTCAGGGTATCGCGCACCTCGATCTCGTTCTCCTCGGGCAACGACCTGTCGCGCGATCTGCGCTTCACCGACACCGTCACGCATGGAAGCAGCTTCTCGGCCGTGACCTTCAAGGGCGCGCAGCCGATGATGTCGATCTCGGTCGCGCATTCCGGCTTCAATGCCGGTGTGACCGTGGCTGACATCGATCTCGACTTTCTCGAAGACTTCATGACCGAGGCACAGGTCGGCAAGGTCGGCACCGCCTACGTGGTCGATCCGCGCGGCCAGGTGCTGGCGAGCTCCGCGAAAGGGCCGGCCGTCGGCCAGGACCTCGCCAAGCTGCCGCAGGTCGCGGCGGTGCTCGCGCCGGATGGCCAGCCGCTGGCCTCCGGCGCGGACAGCGCCGGGCACGCCGTGCTCTCGGCGGTCGCGACGCTCCCCAAGCTCGGCTGGTCCGTGTTCTTCGAGCAGTCCACTGCGCACGCGCTGGCGCCGATCCGGGACCAGCTGTTGCGTGGGGCGCTGTTGATCGCGCTCGGTCTTGCCGTGGCGATCCTCGCGGGCTCGCTGCTGGCGCGCCGCATGCTCGTTCCGATCACCGCATTGCGCGCCGGCGCGCGCAAGCTCGGCGCGGGTGACTTCGCCCAGCGCATCGAGGTGAAGACGCATGACGAGCTGGAGGAGCTCGCCGATCAGTTCAACAGCATGGCCGGCCAGCTCGCGCAGTCCTATGCCGTGCTGGAAGCCAAGGTCGAGGAGCGGACGCGCGATCTCGCTCAGTCGATCAATGAGCTGAAGGTGCTCGAGGAGGTCGGACGCGCGGTGGCCTCCTCGCTCGATCTCAATGCCGTGCTGCCGACGGTGGCGGCGCGCGCGCTGGAGATCACGCATGCCGATGCCGTGCTGATCTATTCCTACGATGCCGCGGAACGCCGCTTCAGGCTGGTGGAGGCCAAGGGCGTCGACCGGGACGGCGCGCACAATGTGCTCGACGAGCGCACGAGCCTGCTCTCCGATTCCGTGCGCAGCGGCGAGCCGATCGCGATCGCCGAGCTTGAAAGCGCACCCGATCACCCGCTGCGCGATGTCGCCGTCGCCGCCGGCTTCCGCGCCGTGCTGTTCACGCCGCTGGTCGATCAGCAGGGCGTGCTCGGCGCGCTGGTGGTGCTTCGGCGGGCGGCCGGCACGTTCCCGCCGAACCTGATCGGACTGATGCGGACATTTGCCAACCAGGCCGTGCTGGCGATGCGCAATGCGCGATTGTTCACCGAGGTCGACCAGAAGGGCCGCGAGCTGGCGCTGACCCACGCCACCGTGCAGCAGCAGGCCGCCAAGCTCACCGAGCAGACCGAGCAGCTGCGCGAGTGGAACAAGTCGCTCGAGGAGCGCGTCGAGAAGCAGCTCGCGGAGATCGAGCGGATCAGACGGCTGGAGCGCTTCCTGGCGCCGCAGGTGGCCCAGATCATCGCGTCGTCGGATGGTCACGATGCGCTGCTGGAAAGCCACCGCCGCGAGGTCACGGTCGTTTTCTGCGATCTGCGCGGCTTCACCGCGTTCACCGAGACCACCGAGCCCGAGGAGGCGATGAACGTGCTGCGCGAATATCACGCCGCGCTCGGCAAGCTCATCTTCAAATATGAGGGCACGCTCGATCGCTATGCCGGCGACGGCGTGATGATCCTGTTCAACGCGCCGATCCCGTTCGAGGACCACACCACGCGCGCGGTGAGGATGGCGCTCGAAATGCGCGAAGAGATCGGACAATTGACCGAGCGCTGGAAAAACCGCGGCCACAGCCTGGGGTTCGGCGTCGGCATTGCGCTGGGATATGCGACGCTCGGCCAGGTCGGCTTCGAGCACCGGCTGGAATATGCCGCGATCGGCAGCGTCACCAATCTCGCCTCGCGGCTTTGCGACGAGGCCAAGGCGGGACAGGTGATCGTGTCGCGTCGTGTCTACGGCGTGGTCGAACAGTCGGTCGACGCCAGGCCGATCGACGACCTGCATCTGAAGGGATTCAACCACCCGGTGCTGGCGATGGAGATTTTGCGCTGGCGGGGAGAGGGTATCGACGTGTTGGACGTCCCAGCGGAGCCGCGGCGTTCGTCGGCGACCAACAAGTAGGGTGGGCAAAGGCGCCTGGGCGGTGCTTGTTGCTTGGCAGCAGTCTCACGCGCCGCGCCCACCGTCTCAATCCGACGAAGAACGGCGGGCACGCGCCGCCTCCGGCGGCGCTTTGCCCACTCTACACCTTGGCAACTAATAGGCCTGCTTCGCGTCGGCCTCCTCGCTCGTCTGAATCAGGTCGAGGCTCGCCTCGATCTTGCCGATCAGGCGGTCGAACGTCCTGCGCTCGTCGGCGGACAGGCATGCCATGATTTCGCGCTCGCGCTGCTGCAAACGCGGGATCAACTCCTCGTACAGCGTCTTGCCCTTCCGTGTCAGGCGCAGGCGGAACTCGCGGCGATCCTCGGTGTTCTCGACCCGCTCGATCAGCCGCCGCTCCAGCAGCGACGTCACGGCCCGGCTGATGGTCGATTTGTGCGTGCGGGTGCACGCTGCGACATATTGCGCGCTGCAGGCCTCGCGGCGGAAGCCGAGCGTCGCCAGCACGCGCCATTCCGGAATGTCGAGCCCATAGCGCTCGCGATACTCGACGGCGAGCGCCGCGCTGACCTCCGCGGCCAGACGGTTGAGCCGGAATGGCGCGAACTTGAACAGGTCGAGCCGCTCGTCGTCCTGCGGCACCGCGGCATTTCGGTCATCCTCGACCGGCTTCGCCTGCTGCCTGGACGCCGCGGGAGATGGCTTCGCCAAGATCGCGCTCCGATTTTTGAGTTGACGCGGCCGAAGCCGTCGGCTTTAGAATAGTTGCAGGTGAGACTATCTGGCAAGACGGCCAGATGGCCTCGCCCGAGGAAATGTCGGTCGCTTCGAAAATCGTCGCGTCGAAAAGTCCAAGAAAACCACAAGGCGAGCAAGCCATGGTGCAGGCCAATCCGGGGCAGGGCGCGGGCCAGGCGAAGGTTCAGTTCGGCTATCATCGGCACGAAGACCAGGATCAGGCCACGCCGGCCGCGCATCCGGTCGTCGTCGTAGGTGCGGGTCCCGTCGGGCTGTCGTTCGCGATCGATCTCGCGCAGCGCGGCCATGCGGTCGTCGTGCTCGATGATGCCGATCGTATCGGCGAGGGCTCGCGTGCGATCTGCTTTTCGAAGCGCTCGCTGGAATATTGGGATCGGCTCGGCGTCGGCGACCGGATGGTCGACAAGGGCGTGGTGTGGAACGTCGGCCGCATCTTCCACGGCCCGTCCGAGCTCTATCAGTTCAACCTGTTGCCGGAGCCCGGGCACAAGCGGCCGGCCTTCATCAACCTGCAGCAGTTCTACGCCGAGGCCTATCTGGTCGATCGCGTCAACGCGCTGCCGGCGATCTCGCTGCGCTGGCGCAACAAGGTCACCGCGCTCGAACAGCGCAATGATCACGTGGTGCTGACGATCGAGACGCCGGACGGCCCGTATCGGCTGTCGGCGCAATATGTGATCGCCTGTGATGGCGCGCGCTCCTCGCTGCGCCAGATGGTCGGCGCGGGCTTCTCCGGCAAGGTGTTCGAGGATCAGTTCCTGATCGCCGACGTCAGGATGACGGCCGAATTCCCCACCGAGCGCTGGTTCTGGTTCGATCCGCCGTTCCACGCCGGACGCTCGGCGCTGTTGCACCGGCAGCCGGACAATGTCTGGCGCATCGACCTGCAGCTCAGCCGCTATGCCGATCCCAACGTCGAGAAGCAGCCGGAGAATGTGCGGCCACGGATCGCGCGCATGCTCGGCCATGACCAGTTCGAATTCGAGTGGATCTCGCTCTATAAATTCCAGTGCCGGCGCATGGAGCGCTTCATTCATGGTCGCGTCGTCTTCGCCGGCGACTCTGCCCATCAGGTTTCGCCGTTCGGCGCACGCGGGGCCAATTCGGGGCTGGAGGATGCCGAGAATCTGGCCTGGAAGCTCGATCGCGTGCTGCGCGGAAGCTCGCCCGCGGCGCTGCTCGACACCTACCATCTGGAGCGAAGCGCGGCGGCCGACGAGAACATTCGCGAGTCGACGCGCGCGACGGATTTCATGGCGCCGAACTCGCACCAGGAGGCGCGGCTGCGCAAAGTGGTGCTCGCGCTCGCCCGGGATACCGAATTCGGCAAGCGCATGGTCAATGGCGGCCGGCTGTCGGTTCCCTCGGTCTACGAGACGCCGCTGTCGACCGAAGATGACGAGGCCTGGGAGACCGGACCGCGCCCGGGGACATCGATGCCGGATGCGCCGCTGAAGGCAGCCGACGGACGGCACCTCCATCTTACCGATGCGTTCAACGCTCAGGGCCGGCGCTTCACGCTGCTGTCGTTTGCCAATGGTGAGGCGATCGACGTGCCCGACGATGTCGGTGTCATCCGCGTCGGCGACCCGAATGGCCTCACCGATGGCGAGGGCTTCGCGGTCAAGCGTTACGGTGTCAAACCCGGCACATCCTATCTGCTGCGTCCGGATGGCTATGTCGCGGCGCGCTTCCGGCACCCGAGCCGCGCCGCGATCGCGGCGGCGGTCGCACGCGCCTGCGGCCTGAACTGAGGAAGCCGCAACGATGACGCTCTCGACCGCCTCCAATTTCCCCAAGCCCGACGATGCCTTCCGCGCCATTGTCGAAGCCCATCGCGGCCTCTCGGACCTCGAAAGCGCCGACCTCGATGCGGCATTGGTCCTGATCCTCGCCAATCACATCGGCGACATCGGCGTCCTGCGCGACGCGATCACGCTGGCGAAACGCAGCATGGCTGATGCCGGTCAACAGCAACAACAACAGCAGCAATAGGCTGCCGCGCACACAAGGAATGAACTGATGGCGAAAGGTTTCGCATCCACGACGGATCTCACCGAGAAGAAGGTGACCTTCTCCGAGATCGGCCCGGATCTCTATGCCTTCACCGCGGAGGGCGATCCGAACTCGGCGGTGATCGTCGGCGATGACGGTTGCATCGTGTTCGATGCGCAGGCGACGCCGGCGATGGCCAACAAGGTGATCGAGCGCGTCAAGACCGTCACCGACAAGCCGATCAAATATGTCGTGCTGTCGCATTACCACGCGGTGCGCGTGCTTGGCGCTTCGGCCTATCACGCCCAGGGCATCGTCGCGTCGCAGGAGACGCGCCGGCTGATCGTCGAGCGCGGCCAGCAGGACTGGGATTCCGAATACGGCCGCTTCCCGCGCCTGTTCCAGGACGCCGAGAGCATCCCCGGCCTGACCTGGCCGACGCTGACTTTCGAAGGCGAGATGACGATCCATCTCGGCAAGCGCGAGGTGCAGCTGATCCAGCTCGGCGCCGGCCACACCTCCGGCGACATCGTCGCCTGGGTGCCGGACGCCGAGGTGATGTTCTCCGGCGACCTCATCGAATATCATTCGGCCTGCTATTGCGGCGACGCCTATCTGCGCGAATGGCCGTCGACCTTGAACGAGATCCGCGACTTCAATCCCAAGGCGATCGCGCCCGGTCGCGGCGAGGCGCTGAAAGGCGAGGCCACCGTGCGCGAGGCGATCGCGATGACGCGCGACTTCGTCAGCTCGCTGTACGGCGCGGCCGAGATGTCGGTCGCGAAGGGACGCAGCCTGAAGGAATCCATGGCCGCCACGCGCGACGTGATGGACCCGAAGTTCTCGAGCTTCGCGATCTACGAGCACTGCCTGCCGTTCAACGTGTCGCGCGCCTATGACGAGGCCAGCGGCATCGACGATCCCGTGATTTGGACCGCCGAGCGCGACCGCGAGATGTGGGCCCGCCTGCAAGGAGAAGGATGATGAACGTCAACACATCGCCTGACCAGCTCAACCGCGCCACAGGGCAGGTTACGCCGGGCTACATGTCCGGCTTCGGCAATTCGTTCGAGACCGAAGCGCTGCCTGGTGCGCTGCCAATCGGGCGCAACTCGCCGCAGCGCTGCGCCTATGGTCTCTATGCCGAGCAGCTCTCGGGCTCGCCGTTTACGGCGCCGCGCGGGTCCAACGAGCGCTCATGGCTGTATCGCATCCGTCCGTCGGTGAAGCATTCCGGCCGCTTCACACGCGTCGATGCCGGGCTGTGGCGCACCGCGCCCTGCCACGAGCAGGAGATCACGGTACAGCAGCTGCGCTGGGATCCGACTCCGATGCCGTCGGGCGAGGTGACGTTCCTGCAGGGCGTGCAGACCATGACGACGGCGGGCGATGCGGCGACGCAGGCCGGCATGGCGACGCACGTCTACGTCATCACCAGGTCGATGGTCGATCAGCACTTCTACGACGCCGACGGCGAGCTGATGTTCGTGCTGCAGCAGGGCCGCCTGTTGTTCGTCACGGAGTTCGGCCGCATCGATGCCGAGCCCGGCGAGATCGTCGTGATCCCGCGCGGCGTCAAGTTCCGGGTCGAGATTCCGGCCGGACCTGCGCGCGGCTATCTGTGCGAGAACTACGGCGGCGCCTTCACCCTGCCGGAGCGCGGCCCGATCGGCGCGAATTGCCTTGCCAATGCCCGCGACTTCCTGACGCCGGTGGCGTCGTATGAGGACAAGGACACCCCGACCGAGCTCTATGTGAAGTGGGGCGGCGCGCTGTTCAAGACCGAGCTGAAGCACTCTCCGATCGACGTCGTCGCCTGGCACGGCAACTACGCGCCCTACAAATACGACCTGCGCACCTTCTCGCCGGTCGGCGCGATCGGCTTCGATCATCCCGATCCGTCGATCTTCACCGTGCTGACCTCACCGTCGGAGACGGCGGGCACCGCCAACATCGACTTCGTGATCTTCCCGGAGCGCTGGATGGTCGCCGACAACACCTTCCGCCCGCCGTGGTATCACATGAACATCATGTCGGAGTTCATGGGCCTGATCTACGGCGTCTACGACGCCAAGCCGCAGGGCTTCGTGCCGGGCGGCATGTCCTTGCACAATTGCATGCTGCCGCACGGCCCGGACCGCGAGGCGTTCGATCACGCCAGCAATGGCGAGCTGAAGCCGGTCAAGCTGACGGGCACCATGGCGTTCATGTTCGAGACCCGCTTCCCGCAGCGGATCACCAGGCACGCAGCGGAGTCCGGCACCTTGCAGCCTGACTATGCCGATTGCTGGAACGGACTGGAGAAGCGGTTTGATCCGAACAGGCCTTAGCGCGAACTATGTCAATGCCGTCATGGCCGGGCTTGACCCCGGCCATCCACGTCTATCGTCCCGCCGGCTAGATGGATGCCCGGGCCTTCGCCGCGCCGAAGCGGCTTCGGCCGCGCAGGCGGGTCAAGCCCGGGCATGGCGACCCGGTTTGGAGAAGCATTTTGACCCACCCCAACGACCCCTCACTCCGCTCCTTCATTCCGGCCGATCCGGCCTCGGACTTTCCGATCCAGAACCTGCCCTATGGCGTGTTCTCCGCCGCCGATTCGCCGAAGCCGCGCGTCGGTGTCGCCATTGGCGATTTCGTGCTCGATCTTTCCGTGCTCGAAGATGAGGGCCTGCTCGACCTGTCGCCGGCCTATGAGGTGTTCGCGCAATCCTCGCTGAATGCCTTCATGGCGCTCGGCCCCGCCGTGTGGTCGAAGACCCGCGCGGCGATCAGCGCACTGCTGCGCCATGACAATCCGCGCCTGCGTGACGACAAGCCGCTGCGCAGCCGCGCGCTGCTGCCGCGCAACGACGTCAACCTGCACCTGCCGTTTCACGTCGCCGGCTACACCGACTTCTATTCGTCGAAGGAGCACGCCACCAATGTCGGCGTCATGTTCCGCGGCAAGGACAACGCGCTGCAGCCGAACTGGCTGCACATGCCGATCGGCTATAACGGCCGCGCGTCGACCGTGGTCGTCTCCGGCACCAAGGTGCGCCGGCCGCGCGGGCAGCTGAAGCCGCCGAGCGCCGACGTGCCGAGCTTCGGCCCGTGCAAGCGGCTCGATTTCGAGCTGGAGATGGGCGTCGTCATCGGCCAATCATCTCCGCTCGGCGAGATGCTGACCGAGGCGCAGGCGGAGGCGATGATCTTCGGCTTCGTGTTGCTCAACGACTGGAGCGCGCGCGACATCCAGCAATGGGAGTACGTCCCGCTCGGGCCGTTCCAGGCCAAGGCGTTCGCGACCTCGATCAGTCCATGGGTGGTGACATCAGAGGCGCTGGAGCCGTTCCGGGTGGCCGGGCCAACGCAGGACCCGGTGCCGCTGCCCTACCTGCAGCAGAAGGCCGCGCAGAACTACGATCTCGCGCTGGACGTCGCCTTGCGTGCGTCGGGCAGCAACGCCGCGCAGACCATCGCGCAGACCAATTTCAAGTACATGTACTGGTCGAGCGTGCAGCAGCTGATGCACCATGCCTCGTCAGGGTGTGTCATGAGCGTCGGCGATCTCCTGGGGAGTGGCACCATCTCCGGCCCGGAGAAGCACCAGCGCGGGAGCCTGCTCGAGATCAGCTGGAACGGCACCGAGCCCATCGAACTCGCCGGCGGCGTGAAGCGCACGTTCCTGGAGGACGGCGATTCGCTGGTGATGCGCGGCTGGTGCCAGGGCAACGGCTATCGCGTCGGCTTCGGCGAGGTCGAAGGCACGATCGTCGCAGCGGAGTAGCCGCCCCATCCACTGCCGTCATTCCGGGGCGGCCCGCAGGGCCGAGCCCGGAATCCATAATGACGGGGAGAGAGCTCAACGCTCCACTGGCGGCACGTGCTTCACGCCGGCGACGAAGGCGGCAACATCCTCGGCCGCATATTTCAGGTGAACGCGCTTGTCCGACGGCACTTGTTTCACCGTGCAGACCCCCGGCCGCCACTGCCGCGCCGGCCGGATCGGCCGCGGCGCGAAGCCGCCGCCGCAGTTCGGGCAGACGTTGAACAGCCTGGTCTCGACGCAGTCGGCGCAGAAGGTGCATTCATAGGAGCAGATGCGCGCGTCCTGCGCGGCCGGCGGCAGGTCCTTGTCGCAATATTCGCAATTGGGCCGAAGCTGCAGGGCCATGGGCGTCTCGCAGGTCAGGGACGCGATCACTGTCGCAAAAGCAATGATGATGTTGAAGGGCGCATTTCCCTCGATTCGCGCCGCGAAAGCTCAGCCAGTCGACAACGACGCCAGCGGCAGCTTGGCGCTTTCCTTGAGACGGTCGAGCACGATCGAGGAGCGCACGTGCGCCACGCTCTGGTGTGGCATCAGCACGTTGTTGACGATGTCTGACAGGCTCTTGAGGTCGCGCAGCACCACCTTCAGCAGGTAATCGGAATCGCCCGTCAGCGCGTAGGCCTCCTGGATGTCGTCGATGCGGTTCACCAGCGCGCGAAACTTCTCGGCGTTGTCGGGCGAATGCGTCGCCAGCGTGATCTGGATGAAGGCGATCAGCTCGAAGCCGAGCGCCTGGCTGGCGAGCTGGGCGCGGTAGCCGGCGATGACGCCGTCCTCCTCCAGCCGCATCCGCCGCCGCGAGCATTGCGAGGCCGAGAGCCCGGCGATCTCGGCCAGCTCCTGGTTGGTCAGGCGACCGTCATCCTGGAGCGCGGCCAAGATGCGGAGATCGAAGCTATCGACGGAGTTCATGCGCTATCTCCCCTAATCATGCACGGATCGTGCATATCTCGGCGAAAATGACAATGGTTTGCATGCTCCATGCACCGAATTGGGGAGATCATGAATCCAATCAGCCTAGGAGCTTGCCATGGGTCCGTTTCCTCACGATGCGCCGCCTGCCACCATCTCCGCCGACAACCCGATGGGCACGGATGGCTTCGAGTTCGTCGAATATGCGCATCCCGACGCCGGCGAGCTGCATGCCCTGTTCAAGCTGATGGGCTTCGTGGCGGTCGCGCGCCACAAGACCAAGGCGATCACGCTGTATCGCCAGGGCGACATCAACTATCTCGTCAACGAGGAGCCCGGCAGCCACGGTCACGACTTCGTCGCCGCGCACGGCCCCTGCGCGCCGTCGATGGCGTTCCGCGTGGTCGATGCCAACAAGGCTTACGCGCGCGCGATCGCGCTCGGCGCGGAGCCGGCCGACCTGCCCGCATCGCAGAAGACGCTGGACGTTCCTGTGATCAAGGGCATCGGCGGCAGCCTGCTGTATCTGGTCGATCGCTATGGCGCCAAGGGCTCGGCCTATGATCTCGAATTCGACTGGACCGGCGCGCGCGACCCGCGGCCCGCGGGCTCGGGCCTCTACTATATCGATCACCTGACCCACAATGTGCATCGCGGCCGCATGAACGTGTGGGCCGGCTTCTACGAAAAGCTGTTCAACTTCCGCCAGATCCGCTTCTTCGACATCGAGGGCCGCGCCTCCGGCCTGTTCTCGCGCGCGCTGACCAGCCCCGACGGCAAGATCCGGATTCCGATCAACGAGGACGCTGGCGATTCCGGGCAGATCGAGGAGTATCTGAAGATCTATCGCGGCGAAGGCATCCAGCACATCGCCTGCGGCGCCCGCGACATCTACTCAACCGTCGAGGGCCTGCGCGCCGCCGGCCTGCCGTTCATGCCGTCGCCGCCCGACACCTATTTCGAGCGCATCGACGCGCGTTTGCCCAAGCATGGCGAGGACCTCGCCCGGCTGCAGAGAAACGGCATCCTGATCGACGGCGAGGGCGTCGTTGCCGGCGGTTACACCAAGGTGCTGCTGCAGATCTTCTCGGCCAATGCCATCGGCCCGATCTTCTTCGAGTTCATCCAGCGCAAGGGCGACGACGGTTTTGGCGAAGGCAACTTCAAGGCGCTGTTCGAGTCGATCGAGGAGGACCAGATCCGCCGCGGCGTGCTGAAGGTGGAGGCGGCGGAGTAGGGCCGCTCATCGGTGTGTGTTGCTCTCGCTGATGCAGCCCAGACTTCCGCTGTAGCCCTGGATTGCTTCCGCCTTCGCTCTTCGAGCTTCGGCGGACAAGTCGTTGCGCTCGCAATGACGGTGTGTGTGTGGGACGCACGCCGTCGCTCCACAGACAGTGTCGTCCCGGCGAACGCCGGGACCCATACCGCGTGATGTATCGATCGGGCACAGTCATCGATAATTTTCGCCACACGACGGCCGGTGGCTATGGGTCCCGGCGTTCGCCGGGACGACACCGCGTTTGAGGAGGGGGCGTGGCCAACTCATTCAGATCGGAATAGTCGCGTAGCGCACCGTCGGCGCGACCGCAGCCGTCCGCTTAACGCCCAGCCTTCCAAGCATTCACCAGCGTCCCGATCTCCGTCACCTCCGGCTCACGGATGGTCGACGGCGTCCGTGAGAACCTTGGCGCTGGCGCGGGTTGCGTCACGCCGTGCCGCTGGACGAACACGCCGCGCGCGGCCATGTGCGCATGCCTCGGTGCCTCCGACATCGTCAGCACGGGCGCGAAGCAGATGTCGGTGCCTTCCATGATCGCGCACCATTCCTCGCGCGTCTTGCTCTTGAACACGCTGACCAGCTTCTCCTTCAGCGCCGGCCAGGCGCGCGGGTCCATCTGCGCGTCGAAGGCGGGGTCGGAGAGGTCGGCGTGCTGGCGCAGCAGCGCGTAGAACTGCGGTTCGATCGATCCGATCGAGATGAAGTTGCCGCAGGCGCATTCGTAGACGCCATAGAAATGCGCGCCGCCGTCGAGGAAGTTGCGCTCACGCCCCTCGGTCCAGCGGCCCATCGCGGTGAGGTCGAAGAACATCGCGAGCAGCGAGGCCGCGCCGTCGCACATCGCGGTGTCCACCACTTGTCCCTTGCCGGACTTTGACGCTTCCAGCAGCGCGGCAAGCACACCGACGACGAGGTAGAGCGCGCCGCCGCCGAAGTCGCCGACCAGGTTGAGCGGCGGCACCGGGCGCTCCCGGGGTCCGATCGCGGCCAGCGCGCCGGTGATCGAGATATAGTTGATGTCGTGACCGGCCGCATGCGCCAGCGGTCCCTCCTGGCCCCAGCCGGTCATGCGGCCGTAGACCAGCTTCGGATTGCGCGCGAGCACCGCGTCGGGGCCGAGGCCGAGCCGCTCCATCACGCCGGGCCGGAAGCCTTCGATCAGCGCGTCGGCATCGGCGAGCAGATCGAGCACCTCGGCGATGACCGACTTGTCCTTGAGATCGAGCTCGATCACCTTGCGGCCGCGGCCGGCGACCGACTTCATCGTCTTGCGCGCGCCGACACGATCCAGCGTCACCACTTCCGCGCCCATGTCCGCCAGTAGCATGCAGGCGAACGGACCCGGTCCGATGCCGGCGAACTCGACGATGCGGAAGCCTGCGAGCGGTCCGGTGGCGCGGGTCTGGTTGTGAGGAGCGGTCTTGTCGAGCACGTCGTTGTGTCCTTGATTCACGCGTCTTTTCGGATCGCGTTCTGATCCGCAATTGTCCCGCGTGCATCAGGCCAACGCAAGCGCGCCGTATGCCGCAAAGCAAAACGGCGCGCATTGCTGCGCGCCGCATGGAATTTGTCGTGCCGTTGCGCGGAATGATCCGCGTTGTGAGGTCAGCCCGCGGCCTGCACCGCGCGCTGCGCCATCACCTTCACCAGATTGGCGCGATAATCGGCCGAGCCGTGGATGTCGCTGAGCAGGCCGCTCGCCGGGATGCTGACCCCGTCGATCGCCGACGCCGACCAGTTCGACTTCAAAGCCGCCTCGATCGCGGGCACGCGCATCACGCCGCTCTGCGAGGCGCCGGTGGCCGCGACGCGGACGTCGCCGCCCTTGGTCTTGGTGACGAACACACCCGTGAGCGCAAAGCGCGACGCGGGGTGGCGCATCTTGGCGTAGCCGGCCTTCTCCGGCACCGGGAACGACACCTCGGTGATGATCTCGCCGTCCTCGAGCGCCGTCGTGAACAGGCCCTTGAAGAAATCACCGGCCGCGATCGACCGCTTGTTGGTCTTCACGGTTGCACCGAGCGAGACCAGCGCCGCGGGGAAGTCCGCTGCCGGGTCGTTGTTGGCGATCGAGCCGCCGATCGTGCCGCGGGAGCGTACCGCGGGATCGCCGAGCACCGAGGTGAGATGGGCGATGGCAGGGATCGCCTTCTTCACATCGGCATTGGTCATGATGTCGTAGTAGGTGGTCGCGGCCTTGATGGTGAGCGTGTCGCCGGTCAACTGGATGCCGATCAGGTCCTTGATCTTGCCGATGTCGATGACATCGGACGGAGCAGCAAGCCGCTGCTTCATCACCGGGATCAGGGTATGACCGCCGGCCAGGAACTTGGCTTCGCTGCCCTTGGAGAACAGCGCCGCGGCCTCGTCGACCGAGGAGGCACGGTGATAAGTGGTCTGGTACATGGTTGCTCCTCCGTTCGATCAGGCGTTGCCATGGATCGCGTGCCACAC
Source organism: Bradyrhizobium sp. SZCCHNRI1009 (assembly GCF_032487575.1). NCBI lineage: Bacteria > Pseudomonadati > Pseudomonadota > Alphaproteobacteria > Hyphomicrobiales > Nitrobacteraceae > Bradyrhizobium > Bradyrhizobium sp. SZCCHNRI1009. The sequence continues at coordinate 308,400 of NZ_JAUEUL010000004.1, forward strand.
GCGGTCCGGCGTCGCCGGCATTTCCAGCTTGTTGTTGCCGATCGCATCCGTGATCGCGTTGATCACGGCGGCGGATGCGCCGATCGCGCCGGCCTCGCCGCAGCCCTTCACGCCGAGCGGATTGCCCGGGCACAGGGTCGTGGTGTGGCTGAGCTTGAAGGACGGCACGTCGTCGGCGCGCGGCATCGCGTAGTCCATGAAGGACGCCGTGACCGGCTGGCCGTTGCTATCGTAGATCGCGTGCTCGAGCAGCGCCTGGCCGATGCCCTGGACGAGACCGCCGTGGACCTGACCTTCGACGATCATCGGGTTGATGAGCCGGCCGAAATCGTCCGCCGCCACGAAGTTGACGAACGACGTCTTGCCGGTGGCCTCGTCGACCTCGAGCTCGCAGATATAGGTGCCGGCCGGGAAGGTGAAGTTGGTCGGATCGTAGAAGGCACTCTCCTTCAATCCGGGCTCCATGCCGTCCGGCAGGTTGTGCGCGGTGTAGGCGGCGAGCGCGACCATCGGCAGCGCGATCGACTTGTCGGTGCCGGTCACCTTGAACTCGCCGTTCTCGATGACGATGTCGCCTTCCGAGGCCTCCAGTGCATGCGCTGCGATCTTCTTGGCCTTGGCCTCGACCTTCTCCATCGCCTTGAGGATCGCGGTGAGGCCGACTGCGGCCGAGCGCGAGCCGTAGGTGCCCATACCGAACTGCACCTTGTCGGTGTCGCCATGAACGATCGAGACCTGGCTGATCGGCACGCCCAGGCGCTCGGCGATGAGCTGGCAGAAGGTGGTCTCGTGGCCCTGGCCGTGGCTGTGCGAGCCGGTGAGCACCTCGATGGTGCCGACCGGATTGACGCGGATCTCAGCCGATTCCCACAGACCGACGCCGGCGCCAAGGCTGCCGACTGCTTTGGACGGCGCGATGCCGCAGGCCTCGATGTAGCAGGAGAAGCCGATGCCGCGCAGCTTGCCCTGCGCCTTGGCGGCCGCCTTGCGGCCTGCGAAGCCGGCATAGTCGATGGCCTTCAGCGCCGCGTCGAGCGAGGCGTTGAAGTCGCCGGTGTCGTAGGCCATGATCACCGGGGTCTGGTGCGGGAACTGGGTGATGAAGTTCTTGCGCCGCAGCTCGGCCGGATCGACCTTGAGCTGGCGCGCCGCGGTCTCCATCAGCCGCTCCAGCAGATAGCTCGCCTCAGGGCGTCCGGCGCCGCGATAGGCGTCGACCGGCGTGGTGTTGGTGTAGACGCCCATCACCTCGGCATAGATCGCCGGGATGTTGTACTGGCCCGACAGCAGGGTCGCGTACAGATAGGTCGGCACCGAGGACGAGAACAGCGACATGTAGGCGCCGAAATTGGCGTGGGTCTTGACGCGCAGCCCCAGGATCTTGTTGTCGGCATCGAGCGCCATCTCCGCCTTGGAGATGTGGTCGCGGCCGTGCGCGTCGGTCAGGAACGCCTCGGTGCGGTCGCCGGTCCACTTCACCGGGCGGCCGACCTTCTTGGAGGCCCACAGCGCCACCATCTCCTCGGGATAGATGAAGATCTTGGAGCCGAAGCCGCCGCCGACGTCGGGCGCGATGACGCGCAGCTTGTGCTCCGGCGCGATGTTGTAGAACGCCGACAGCACCAGGCGGGCGACGTGCGGGTTCTGCGACGTCGTGTAGAGCGTGAAGTGCTCCTCGGCGGCGTCGTAGTCGGCGATCGCCGCGCGCGGCTCCATCGCGTTGGGTGCGAGCCGGTTGTTGGTCAATTCCAGCGTGACGACGTTGGCGGCCTTGGCGAAGGCGGCGTTGACCGCTCCCTCGTCGCCAATATGCCAGTCATAGACGACGTTGCCGGGGGCCTCCGGGTGAAGCTGCGGCGCGCCGGGCTTCAGCGCGGAGGGCATGTCGGCCACTGCCGGCAGCTCTTCATATTCCACCACGACGGCTTCGGCCGCGTCACGGGCGAGGTTCTTGCTCTCAGCGATCACCACGGCGACGGCCTGGCCGACGAACCGCACGGTCTCCGGCGCCATCGCCGGCCATGCGCCCATCTTCATCGGCGAGCCGTCCTTCGAGGTGATCGCCCAGCCGCAGATCAGGTTGCCGACCTTGTCGTCGACGATCTGCCTGCCGGTCAGCACCGCGACCACGCCCGGCATCGCCTCGGCGGCCGAGGAGTCGATGCTCTTGACCTTGGCATGCGCGTGCGGGCTGCGGATGAAATGGGCAAAGGTCATGCCCACCAGTTTGACGTCGTCGACGTAACGGCCCTTGCCGGTGATGAAACGCTTGTCCTCCTTGCGGACGACGCTGGCGCCAATGCCTTCCATACCCATGCGAATCTCTCCCCTACCGGAGTTCTATTGTCCCGCCGCGGCCATCGCGCGCAGCGGTCGTGGTCTCGGTATTGCGGTAAACGGCGGCTCTCGCCCGCCTCATTCGGCAGCTTGCGCGACCTTCATCCGTCCGGCAGCGTCGAGCACGGCCTTGACGATGTTGTGATAGCCGGTGCAGCGGCAGATGTTGCCTTCCAGCTCCTCACGCACCGTGCTCTCGTCGAGCTCGCCTCCGTGGCGGTGCACAATATCGATCGCCGACATGATCATGCCCGGCGTGCAATAGCCGCATTGCAGGCCGTGATTGTCGCGGAAGGCGGCCTGCATCGGGTGCAGCTCGTCGCCCTTGGCGATGCCTTCGATGGTGGTGACGTTGGCGCCGGCAGCCTGGCCGGCGAGCACGGTGCAGGATTTCACGGCACGGCCGTCGATATGGACGACGCAGGCGCCGCATTGGCTGGTGTCACAGCCGACATGGGTGCCGGTGAGATTGAGATGATCCCGCAGGAGGTGAACGAGCAGGGTGCGATCCTCGGCCTCGACCGAGACCGCCTTGCCGTTCACCGTCAGTTTGACTGTCGACACGAGTAACCTCCCGATGAATTTTTCTTATTCTGATTAGAAACAGCGCCCTCAGGACTTTGCAACTCGAATTTTCGTCTCTGATGTCATTGCGACGTCTTGCGCGCGGCCTCGGCGATTCGGTCGCATGTGGCCCGCCATGCGAGGCGGCACCGGCACAGGTGAGAGCGCAGGCCGTAGGCCGATGCCGCCCATTTACCGCCCCTTAGCCATTGTGACGTAGTTTTGATCACGCTCTGGTGCGTTGCCGCCGGGCGGGTTGGTTTGTGGCCAATATTAAAGAATGGCGTGTCGGGGGTGGGAATGTCTGCGCAGCTTGCGCCGCAGTCGCGGCGTGCCAATTTTCTGACCCTGCGATTTCGCGGCAAGATCGTCCTCGGCTTTGCCGTGGTGCTGGCCATCTCCGCCGCCAGCATCGGCTTCTCCTATCTGGGGTTCGAGCGGGTCGCCGCGGCGGTGGCGGCCTATCGCGGCAGCGTTGCGGAAGCCGACACCGCCCGCACCGTCGATCGCGAGCTGGTCTCGTACCAGGCGCTCGCCCGTTATTATGCCCTGACCGGCAAAGCCGAGGACGAGGCGGCGGCCACCGCTGCCCAGCAGGCGCTCCAGGCCGCGATCGACAAATCGATGGCCGCGACCGGCGCCGAGCGGCGTGCGCAGGTCGGCAAGTTGCAGGCGCAGTTTCAGGCCTTCGCCAAGACGTTCTCGAGCATCGTTGCCCTGACCCGCGAGAACGCCAAGCTGGCGACCGACCAGATCGGCATCATCGGCAACAAGATCCGCTTCAAGTTCGATGATCTGGCGGACACTGCCGCGCTCGCCGGCCTGCCGTCGGTGCAGACGACGGCCAAGGACCTCACCGGCCAGTACCTGACCGTGTCCGCGCTGGTCGGGACCTATATCGCCAAGCCGGATGCCAAGACCGCCGACGGCGCCATCGCGCGCACGCGCTTCCTGGAAACCTCGCTGGTGACGATCTATGCCAATGACGAGAAGATCACCCAGCGCGTCGCCGAGCTCGGCGACCTGATCAAGCAGTATCGCGCCGCCTTCATCAAGCTATCGGAGAACATGAAGGCGCTCGGCAAGCTCGAACAGGAAATGGGCCTCGTCGGGACCGAGATCATCGCGCTGTCGAACGGGCTGAAATCCGAGGTCGCCTCCGACCAGCAGCGCATCGAGGCCGCCGCCAACACCACCATCGCGGACATCGAGCGGCTGATCGCGATGCTGGCGATCGGCGGGCTGACGCTCGGCGCCGTGCTGGCGCTGATGCTCGGCAACGGCATTTCCAGGCCGATGATCACGATGTGCAAGGCGATGCGCGAGCTTGCCTCGGGCAATTTCGACGTCCGGCTGCCCGGCCTCGGGCGCAGCGACGAGATCGGCGAGATGGCGGCGGCGGTCGAGGAGTTCAAAGTGCAGGCGGTGGCCAAGGCCGAGCGCGACGCCGCGACGCAGGACGCCCAGAACAAGGCGGCGGGCGCCGCGCGGCGGGCCGAGCTCATCCGCTTCGCCGACGAGTTCGAGACCGCCGTCGGCTCGATCGTGTCCAACGTCTCGACCTCGGCCGAGCACCTCGAGCAGGCGGCCTCGACGCTGACGCGCACCGCCGAGACCACGCAGTCGCTGGCGAGCCGCGTCAGCGGCACCTCCGACCAGGCCACCGGCCGCATCCACTCGGTGGCGAGCGCGACCGACGAGCTGTCGGCCTCGGTCGACGAGATCGGCCGCCAAGTCCGCGAGTCCAGCCGCATCGCGGAATCCGCCGTGGCCCAGGCCGAGGAGACCGACGGGCGCATCGGCAAGCTGTCGCGCGCGGCGCAGGAGATCGGCGACGTCGTCAAGCTGATCACCGCGATCGCCGAGCAGACCAACCTGCTGGCGCTGAACGCGACCATCGAGGCCGCCCGCGCCGGCGATGCCGGCCGCGGCTTTGCGGTGGTGGCTTCCGAGGTCAAGTCGCTGGCGGAGCAGACCGCCAAGGCGACCGACGACATCTCCAACCACATCTCAGGCATGCAGGCGGCGACCCAGGAGTCGGTGACCGCGATCAAGCAGATCGGCGGCACCATCCGCCAGATCTCGACCATCGCCTCGTCGATCGCGACCGCGGTCGAGCAGCAGGGCGGCGCGACCCAGGAGATCGCCAGGAATGTGCAGAGCGTCGCTGCGGGCACGCAGGCCGCCGCCACCGACATCACCCAGGTCAATCGCGGCGCGACCCAGACCGGCGAAGCCTCGGAGGAGGTGCTGCGCTCGGCCCAGTCGCTGTCCTCGGAGAGCGCCCGCCTGCGCGCGGAGCTCAACCGCTTCATGGCCAACATCCGCGCGGCGTAAATCGTCAGGACTTTTGCCGGTCGCACTCGATCGGCCGATGGTATGCCGAGGCCGCGGCTGCACATTCCGCTGTCGTCCCCGCGAACGCGGGGACCCATACGCCGCAGCAGTCGTGGGACGGGCGGTATTGATCGCGTACCTCAAATTGGCATCACGCGGTATGGATCCCGGGTCTGCGTCCGCCGACGCTTTGCGTCAGCGGACTTGCCCGGGACGACAGCCAAGTGTGAGGCGGCATTTGGGGCCCGCTACGCGACCGTCTGACCCGGCCTGATTGGTGCCGAGAGTAGGTTCCCCACCCCGCTTGGGGGAACCCAGCGCTGGCCGAGACGTTGGGTCGCAGCGGCAGGGTTTCGCTGCCGCATTTGCTTCATCCTCTCGGTCGAGCATGCGGTGCGACCCGCGCCGTCGCAATGGGATTCCATGGCACCCCGACAGGCATCCTTTCCGCACCTCCGCGTCATCACGTCAGCGCCGCCATCCAGCGCGCCGCCGGGCGATACGGCCGGCCAGGATCGCATCATCGAAACCAACATCCCGGCCCGGCTCGATGACCTCCGCTGGAGCGTCTTCCACACCCGCGTCGTGCTGGCGCTCGGCATCACCTGGGTGCTCGATGGGCTCGAGGTGACGCTCGCCGGCGCCTTGTCCGGCGCGCTCAAGCAGAGCCCGACGCTGCACTTCTCCAATCTCGAGATCGGGCTTGCCAATAGCGCCTATCTCGCCGGGGCCGTGCTGGGCGCGCTCGGCTTCGGCTGGCTGACCGACCGCATCGGCCGCCGCAAGCTGTTCTTCATCACGCTCGCGCTCTATCTGTCCGCGACGGCCGCCACCGCCTTGTCGTGGAATGTCGCGACCTACGCGCTGTTTCGCTTCCTGACCGGCGCCGGCATCGGCGGCGAGTACACCGCGATCAACTCGACGATCCAGGAGCTGGTGCCGGCGCGCTATCGCGGCTGGACCGATCTCATGATCAACGGCAGCTTCTGGCTGGGCGCCGCGCTCGGCGCCGTCGGCGCCATCGTGCTGCTCGATCCCGCCTTCGCCGGCCCCGATGTCGGCTGGCGGCTGGCCTACGGCATCGGCGCCTGTCTCGGCCTGGTCGTGCTGATCATGCGGATGTGGATTCCGGAAAGCCCGCGCTGGCTGATGATCCATGGTCATCCGGACCAGGCTCACGACATCGTCGCCGCCATCGAGCGCGACGTCACCGGCCACGACTGCGAGGAGCGCGCCAAATCCCTGCCCAAGATTCGCCTGCGCATGCGCGATCACACGCCGCTCGCCGAGGTCGCGCGCACGCTGTTCTCGGTCTATCGCCAGCGCTCGCTGGTCGGCTTGACGCTGATGATCGCGCAGGCGTTCTTCTACAACGCGATCTTCTTCACCTTCGCGCTGGTGCTGACCGATTTCTACGGCATCAAGTCCGATCACGTCGGCTGGTACATCCTGCCCTTCGCGGCCGGCAACGTGCTCGGGCCGCTGCTGCTCGGTCGCCTCTTCGATACGCTCGGCCGTCGCGCCATGATCACCTTCACCTATGGCGTCTCCGGCGTGCTGCTTGCGCTCACCGGCTATCTGTTCTCGATCGGCGTGCTGAGCGCAGCGACCCAGACCGCGGCCTGGATGGTGATCTTCTTCTTCGCGTCACCGGCGGCGAGCGCCGCCTATCTCACCGTGTCGGAGAATTTTCCGCTGGAGGTGCGCGCGCTCGCGATCGCGCTGTTCTACGCCATCGGTACCGGGATCGGCGGCGTGGCGGGACCCGCGCTGTTCGGCGTGCTGCTCGACAGCGGGGCGCGCGGCGCGGTGTTCGGGGGCTATCTGTTCGGTGCCGCGCTGATGCTGGTGGCGGCGCTCGTCGCTTGGCGCTATGCCATCGCGGCCGAGCGCAAATCGCTCGAGCAGGTGGCGCGTCCGCTCGCTGTCATGGAGTAGATGATGATGTCCGACAACTCCGATCTGATCGCTTCGCCTGCGTCGGAGCCCGCCGAGATCGTTCCGACGCCGGTGAGTCTCGTGCCGCATCTTCGCGAGGTCGCGATCCTGCTCGACATCGACGGCACCCTGCTCGATCTTGCGCCGACGCCGCGCGAGGTGTGGGTGCCGCCGGGCCTTGCCGAGGCACTGAACGCGTTGCTGCAACGAACCTCCGGCGCGCTGGCGCTGGTCTCGGGCCGCTCGCTCAACGACATCGATCTCATCTTCGCGCCGGAGGTCTACCCCGCCGTCGGCGGCCATGGCGCGGAGATGCGGCTCGGCGGCGGCGGCGAGGCGGACGCGATCAAGGCGCCGCCGCTGGACAAGGAGCTGAAGCGCAGGCTCGCCGCGATCGCCAAGCTCAGCCCCGGCATTCTGCTCGAGGACAAGGGGTACTCGCTGGCGCTGCATTATCGCCTCGCGCCGCAGGCGGAGAAAGCGATCTACGAGGAGGTGTCGCGCATCCGCGCCGAGTTGCCGGGGGCGCCGATCGAGGTGCTGCCAGGCAAGTGTGTGTGCGAGATCAAGCACGCCGGCTTCACCAAGGCGAGCGGCGTGCGCGAGCTGATGCGGCACGCGCCGTTCAAGGGACGCAAGCCGTTCTTCATCGGCGACGACGTCACCGACGAGACGGTGTTCGCGATCATGCCGGATTTCGCCGGCCTGTCGTTCTCGGTCGGCCGCCGCGCGCTCGGTGTCGACGGACATTTCGACGCACCGGACGACGTGCGCGCGTTCCTGGCGCGCCTCGCCGACGGCGGAACTAATTAGTCGACCTAGCAGTCCGCGCAGGGGTTCCGCATCGCCGCGTTATTAGTTCCATTCGCCATGCATTCGCATGTTGCATGCGTCGCTCTTGATTAGAAACGTTCTGACTTGATTGACGCTGTGATTACACCGCGCGAATGCCCGAATTTGGTTTCATTTGGTTGAAAGGGTGGCCTGGAACCATATTGATGAACAGCTGTTAACCGACATGACCAACAGGAGGGAGCTGTGAACCTCGTCGTGGTTTCGAATCGGGTGGCCCGTGGCAAAGCCAACGAGCCAATGACCGGCGGACTTGCGGCAGCATTGCTGCCCGTTGTGGAGAAATCGGGGGCAGTATGGGTGGGGTCTTCGGGACGTGTGCGTGACGGCGCGCAGACGGAACCGATTGCGGAGATCGAGCAGATCGGTGAAGGCGCGCTGGCGCTGCTCGATCTGCCAGCCGCGCATTACGCCGGCTACTACGAAGGCTTCGCCAATTCGGCGCTGTGGCCGGCGCTGCATTCGCGCAGCGATCTGATCAGCGTCTCGCATGATGATTATCGGTCCTATCGCGAGGTCAACGCCTTCGTGGCGCGCGCGCTGCTCCGATTCCAGAAGCCGGACACCTTGTTCTGGATCCAGGACTATCACTTCCTGTCGCTCGGCGCGGAGTTGCGCACGCTCGGTGTGAAGAGCCCGATCGGCTTCTTCCTGCACACGCCGTGGCCCGCGCGCTGCGTCATCGACAGCGTGCCGAATCACCGCGATCTCGTCACCGCGATGCTCGCCTATGATCTGATCGGCTTCCAGACCGAGGATGATCGGGAGAATTTCACCGCCTGCATCCGCACCGATCTCGGCCTTCAGGTGCGCGACGGCGTGGTCAGGTCGCTGCACGGCCGCACGCGTCTGGCCGTGTTCCCGATCGGCATCGACGCCGACAAGTTCGCGCAGCAGGCGGCGAAGGCGGTGGCGCATCCGGACGTGTCGCGGCTGCGCCGCAGCCTGAATGGCGAGAAGCTCGCCATCGGCGTCGACCGGCTCGACTACTCCAAGGGCCTCGTCAACCGCGTCAATGCCTTCGATCGCATGTGGACGATGCACCCGAGCCTGCTGCGTGCCGCGTCGCTGCTGCAGATCGCGACGCCTTCGCGCGAATCGATCGAGGCCTATGGCAATCTGCAGAGCGAAGTCGCGCGCCTCGTCAGCGAGGTCAACGGCCGCCACGGTGAGGTCGACTGGACGCCGATCCGCTACCTCAACAAGGGCTATGGCCAGGGTGTGCTGGCCGGACTCTATCGCAGCGCCCAGGTCGGCGTCGTCACGCCGCTGCACGACGGCATGAACCTGGTGGCGAAGGAGTATGTCGCCGCGCAGAGCCCGGTCGATCCGGGCGTGCTGGTGCTGTCGAAATTCGCCGGCGCCGCCAACGAGCTCGACGCGGCACTCCTGGTCAATCCGCATGACATCGATGGCATGGCCCGGACGATCGCGACGGCGTTGTCGATGCCGCTCAACGAGCGCCGCATGCGCTACGAGATCATGATGACGAAGCTGCGCCGCCATTCGATCCAGCAATGGTTTGCCGACTTCGTCGAAACCCTGCAGGACGGCGACGCCGCCGAGGTCGAGATCGAACCCCTGCCTGCGGCGCCCGCGGGCTTCCTGGCCGGCCGCATGCTCTCGCCCGGTGCGCGCTATCACTGACCGAGCGTTGCCTCTCGCCGCCCCAGGGCGGCGAGACTCAATGACAGTAGGACACGCCGTCGAGCACCGCGCAGCGCAGCTTGTTCGGCGAGCTCGGATTGTCCATCGGCACCATGCCCTTGCCCTGGCCGACGAACACGCCCGGCCCGACGACGACCGAGGCCTTGTTGCCGACGATGACGGACGGGTGCGGGTTGAGGCTGGACCTGGTCCCGTCCGGCCACAGGATCGCGTCGCCCTGCCAGATCCCCTTGCGGCCGTCGTCGCAGGTCACGTCGACCCCCTGTTTGGTGCATTGATCGGCACGCGCCGCCCCGGCGGCGGCGAGGCTGAACGCCGCGGCCAGCAGGATGGCGAGACAGGCAGGGGAGGATGGCGGCATGGCGAGGTCCCTCATGGGCAGCCGGATCGAGGCCGCAAATCAGTGGTCGTGCCGTCCGCCCGGCCGGTTCACGGTGGGGCCGGCCGGGCGGGGGCGATGCCAGATCGAGCCCGCAACCAGGGCGGATTGATGATTTTTATCAGCGATTTGGGGGAAATTTGCCGCCGAGGCCCCCGCCCGGCTTGCAAAACGCCGCCGACCCCGCCAAGAGAGGGCCGCCGGAGAGATGGCCGAGTGGCTTAAGGCGCACGCTTGGAAAGCGTGTGTGCGGGAAACCGTACCGTGGGTTCGAATCCCACTCTCTCCGCCATCCCAGCGTTCGCATCTGTTCGCTATCGTCCGCCACCCCCCTGAAAAATCGCCGCAATTTTGGCGTTTGATGCTTTCCGGCGTCCGCGCGGGTTCGCCCCAGAACGTGGGTATGCGCGTGCAGGATGTGGGTAGCATCGTGGGTAAGGCTGCGAGGCAGAGATGGCGCATCTGGTGGGCCGCCTGACGGCACTGAAGGTAATCAAGGTCAAGAAGCCCGGTATGTACGCCGATGGCGCCGGCCTCTATCTGCAGGTCACGGGCGACGGCCAAAGCACCCCTGCCAAGTCCTGGATCTTCCGCTTCACCCTTCGCGGCCGCTCCCGCGAAATGGGCCTTGGCTCCTTCTCGATCTTTGGGTTGGGCGAAGCGCGGGCGAAGGCAGCCGAGTATCGACGGCAGGTCTACGAAGGGATCGATCCGATCGAGGCGCGACGAGCGCAGCGCGCCCAAGCTGCGCTGAAGGCCGCCGCCGCGCTCACCTTCGAGGAGTGCACCAAGCAGTATCTCGCGGCTCACAGCGCCGGCTGGCGCAACGCCAAGCACGCGGCACAATGGAGCTCGACGCTGAAAGCCTATGCCGAGCCGGTGATTGGTTCGCTCTCGGTTCACGCCATCGACACAGCGCTAGTCATGAAAATCATCGAGCCACTGTGGTCGAAGAAGCCCGAAACTGCGTCGCGGCTACGAGGCCGGATTGAAGCCGTGCTCGATTGGGCGACCGTGCGCGGCTTTCGCCAAGGTGAAAATCCAGCTCGGTGGCGTGGCCATCTCGATAAGCTGCTGCCGGCACGTGCCAAGGTGCGCAAGGTCAAGCACCACGCCGCCTTGCCCTTTGATGAGGTCCCCGCATTTATGACCGCCCTGCGGGCCCAAGAGGGTGTCGCAGCACGTGCGCTCGAATTCCTGATCCTCACGGCCGCGCGCACCGGAGAGGTGATCGGCGCACGACCCGAAGAAATCAAAGACAACGTCTGGACGGTGCCGGCCGGACGCATGAAGGCCTCCAAGGAGCACCGCGTTCCGTTGTCGGTCGCGGCGCTCGCCATGGTTGAGAAGCTGCGCAAGGAGCAGGGTGGCGTGTATCTGTTTCCGGGTGGAAAGCGCGATAATCCGCTCAGCAACATGGCCATGCTGTCGCTGCTAGACCGGATGGGACGATCGGACCTGACCGCCCATGGCTTCCGCTCGACCTTCCGTGACTGGGCCGCCGAGTGCACAAACCATCCGAACGAAGTGGTCGAGATGGCACTCGCCCATACGATCAGCAGTAAGGTCGAGGCTGCTTACCGCCGAGGGGACCTGTTCGATAAGCGAAAAGCGTTGATGTCGGATTGGGCAACATTTTGTGCCTCAAGTGGCGGCGCCGATCAAAAGATCATCTCAATTCGCGCCTGAATTGCCCCCCATCGATTGGATGGCGCTCGCCAAAATTGGCCGATACAGTTCGCACGCGGCGCCGCGCTGAAGCTAGCGATCGGCAGCTGGAACAAGCGCTGTGTGCGGAACCTACCTCCGCAGCGGCGTATTCATCGGGATCGGTTTAGTTCATGCTTGTGGTCTCGATCCGAAGCGCACAGGCAAACGAGCCACAAATTGCTCTCGTGCGACGGGCCGTCAGAAAGTTGGGCCTCTCAGACCGTTAAGACAGGCATCGTACGCCTCGCTCGAAAATGGCAACCGAACGCCGGCAACATCGCAGACTGCTTCAATCAGGAGGCGAACGGATCGGGCATCCCATTCCATTTGATCGACAGGCACATTCCAATGCTCTGACACTACGTAGGCTGCATGGCGAGCCTTTATGCCCAGACCTACGATCGTCTGCGCCGGCGTAAACACAATAGCCCGCTCAATCGGGGCCAAGCGAGCCAAGACCGACTCGATTTTCTGTGTTCGGCTGGCCTCATCCAAGCGAACGTTCTCCGCGTCTGGCGGCTCCCGATTATCATCCTGCTGGGATTCGATCGCGGAAATCTCCAACAAGAGCGTGACGAAGGCCGTGTCTAGCTGGACAAGCGCGAAATCGGGCCCAAGTTGTTCAGCTGGGATCCTCCGATCCGCTGAGGACTCATTCCGAGGAGCCAGTTCCTTTGCTCTCGGAGAGGTCGTGGAATTCACCGCCTGCTCTGACGATACATTGCCCATTCGTCTTGAACACTGATTTCCGGGGAAGTTGCGCTTACTGGTCATGGTGTGCGCCAGCGTAGCCGGCGCAGCCACCCGCTGCATACGAAAGTCGGCATTCTCATTGGAGACTCCGGAAAGGAAATAGAGTCGTTCCCGTAGAATACCGAATTTATCGGTATCTGAAAAGTCGTTTTATGTCTCTGGCCCCCTCGGGAGGCCAGGATGCCGAAAACGGTAACATCACCGCTGCAGAAGAAGCTTGCCACCATGCTGGTCGAGCACAGGAAGGCTGCGGGGATGAGACAGGTCGATCTGGCTGAAAAGATGGGTGTCTACCAGTCCTGGGTGACCCACATGGAATCTGGCCAGCGTCGAATTGACGTCGTCGAGCTGATCGAGCTGGGGAAGATCCTGGGGTTCGATCCGGTCGACGTGGTGAGGAAACTGAGCCGCAAGTGAACTTTACGGCGCGTCAGCGCGAAATGATCGACGCAGCTTTCTTGTCGATACATTTGGTAGCACGGCTCCACCCTCGGCGCTCTTACTCATTGAATGAAATTCCGCTCCGACTTGGTGTTGTCGGTTGACTTCGCGGAAGAAGCCGCGGTCTCAAAGTGGTGCCCCGAGCCTCCTGAGGTCGGTCGATCGAGAGCCAGCAACGCGAGAAGGAAGGCCGTCTGAAGTGCATTGTCTGTTCGCCGCTAATTGGTCCTCAGCGGCACGATCTTACGCGTCTCTGACCTCCCCGCGTTCAGGAAATTCTTGTCTTGTATGAGCGTAGAGCCGCTGCCGATTTCCTGCGGGAAGGGTCGCATATAATTGAACTTGTGATCTCTTGAGTAAACCTGATTGCGGGTATTGCTGATGATTTCGGAGTTGATGCGGCCGACCGTAAATAGGTCACCCTTGATGGTGTCTTCTTCGCCTTCAAACCTGCCAAGCAAGCAGATGTCGCGAGAGATGGGAAAGAGGACCGTCGTGCTAGCGACCCCGAACCCCGGTCCAAACATGCCGTGATCCTTATCGTCGGACCAGCGTAGCGTAACGGGAACGTCGGTAGTAACAAAACCACCCGAATCCTGCTTTGCGGTGATCATCTGCCACTTCCGGGCGGAGATATGCTGCAGTAAACGATCGTGCTGCTTAATCTCCACCTCGATATTGAAGTCCTGCTTTAGTCCTATGGTATAATTCTTTTCCTTCACGAAGGTCTGCATGTCCTCGAAGCTAATGTTCTCTTTCTGGTCCCACACACCTTCAGCTTTCATTTGCGCTACCTGACTGTCCCACCGTTCCTTCGTTGCGACAGCCATTTCGAGCATCATCTGCATTACCTCGGCGGTGAAGTCGTTGATCGTGGCGCGCTGCCGCGGGTTGCGGATGGCCAAGCTGCAGATCAGGTTCATCAAAGCGTTGCGGTCTTCAGCGTTTGAAAGCGACTTGGTTTGTTTGATTCGCTCAAGGGCTGGCGCTACCTTGCCCTCAAACTCGGACAACGCTTTTTCGACCGCGTGGGGATCTTTGCCCTCAATAGTGTTGAAGTCACGCTGAGCGGCGACGTTAGCGGGGTTTGTTCGAAAGACCTTCTCGCTGGCGCGGTCGGTGACGAGTAGTTTGCCTTTCTCGTCAACGAACCCACGCAAGTAGAATTGCGGCACGTAGTGATGCTTGCGCGGTCCTACAGCTTTGGCGTCAGTCACTATCTACGCTCCTCAATCGCGTTCAGGTGACATGCTGCAGTATTCTCGTGGCAATCGAAAATAGTCGAAATATTGAGTGCGGAGCTAACCTTCGTGGATTTCCCGAAAACGAGGAGTCGTTCCTACTCTGCTTAGACATTTACTCCGGCCAATGCCGACCGGAATGCTTCGAGGGGCCGTGGAGACGGAAGCTCAAACCCCTTTGGCATTGTGATGACGGTCTTATCACGATCCCGCTTGCAGGTAATCGATAACAGGCCTGCCTCGTACTTTCGACGCTTTGGGTTGTCATGCTCGTTGGCAAGCTTGCAGATCGCAGCTAAAACAGCAGGTTGAAAGAACGTCTCCACCTCACGGATTGTGTCGAGGATTCCTTCCATCCGCTTCGCGAGTCCTTCCATCCTCGTGCGGATGAGTCCAATCAGCTTTGCGGCCTTTTCAGGTTCTCCGGCGAGCATGATTTGCGTAGCAGCGAAGTCTGCCATGAGGCGGGTGTACTCTTGGCGAACATCAAGGCCGGGCGCACACAATCTCTTCGGAAGCGAGGCTCCTATGATGTGACGGTCAATCGACGCAGCCGCAGGCAGTACATCAAATACCCAGGGCATCTGAGTCTCAAGCTGACCGCGGACTCTATTGAAGTGCTTGAACACATCTGAGTTTGAGATCGCGTTCAGATACTCAACAAATGGATTTATGGCGGCCTTGATCTCAAGTACGCGCCTGAGCGCATCTTGTCGACTGACCGCGGCATCGAAGTCGGCGGTGTATTTTTCGAAGTCTTCGCCGTAGATGCTCTTGGCGCACATCCAGCCGACCAAGAAGCGAGACGCGCCCTTGCGCATCACGAAGCCCGCAAGGTGTTGATGATGGCCGTGCACGCAGGAAAACATCTCCCTCTCGGATTTTCGGAGATCGTACTTGTATTCCACGTACGGCTCCTCGTCGCCGGCCGGAAGTTCATAGACGAGGTTTGGTAGGCTTTCGGGGTCGTCGGTCATTAGCTCCGTTTCGAGGAGCTGGTCATCGGTCAACGTTTCCCAGTGGCGCCGCGTTGAGCGCGCCTGCGATTTCAACATTCAACCTCCTATCGTTAGTTGGGTTGCGACTCGGCACTACACCCAACTATATCATGTTCCGTATATGTTCTGAAGCCTGGTTGCCTGATCCCACACTATTCACAGGTCCTAACTCTGGCGCCTGACCCCCGCCTAAACCGCAGAAAGCCGGTCGATCCGCTTTCACAAAGCACGTGGACGGGCCAGATCCAGGAGCCGACCGATGGCAGCCGTGGACCTCAAGGGACCTCATCGGTTCCGTCAATCGGACGCCATCCGATGGGATCTGCGATCCACTGGTTGATTTCGGATTCGTGCCAGCCGGACCCGTTGATACTGATTTTGAGCTGCGCGGGGAATGTACCCTCCGCAATCTTTCGGTAGATGGTGGACCGGGAGAGTCCGGTCCTGGTGAGGACGGCTTTTAGACGGATGATACGCTCTGGTTCGCGCATGGCCGCGCTGCCTCTTGCTGGATGCTTCTGCAACCAGACAGACCAACAGTTAGATGCGGACAACAGGATCTTGCATGTTGCCGAGTGTAGCGTAGAGCCGGCGAAAAACAGGATGGGTCAAATTCCGATGCTACGGCCTCTGCCGAGATCGATGCCGTGGGCGAAGGCCAGTGCCTGACCGATACGGCGACCTGATTCGAAGGCGATGCCAAAGTCATTCCTACGGCTGGCGAGGACGGATTCCAGTTGCGGATCCCGTTCGAGGCTTCGGGCCATGTCGCCCATCGCAGAGCGGGTGGCCTTGTAGCCGGACATGTTACCAGCCTGATACTGGCGCTGGCTGGTCTGGCTGAGCTTCTGCCAACGCTCCACGAAGCGGTCCGCGCGGCGGCTTGGATCGGTGCGCAGCTCGGTCTCGAGCTGGAGTGCGCGCACGGCGCGCCCGACCTGTCCGCCGGCGGCCTCACGGGCCAGCTCGGGGTTCTGCTTGTAGGCTGACTCCGCGTCATGTGGGCCAAAGGGTCGCACCTGCTCGAAGGCCTGCCGAGCCTTCTGCAGCTCTTTGACCTGGGCAGGTGTAGCCGCGCCGCCCATCTCCTGCGCTGTGACGATGGCATCGACTGCGCGGGCATGGCGGACGAGTGCCCGAGTGCGCAAGCGACGCAATTCCTGGCCCGGCTCTTCAGCCACCTGCCTTTCCGGCGCTTCGATGTCGCGCCGGTCGGCTCCCGTCTGCCCCGCTTCCCTTTCCGGCGATGCCTGCTCCGGCTTGCGTCCGCCATCCGGCCCGAGGGCATCTGCAGGCGAGCGCAGGCCGTCGAACATCTCGCGCAACTTCTCCGGCACGATCTTGCGCACAATCTCGACCACGCGATCGCGGAACGTGATCCCGCGCTGTTCGGCATATCTCTGGACCGGATCGGCGCGCTCATAATCCGAGGCCATATCCTTGGCGCGGTCGCGCGACAGGGCGCGGGTGAGCCGGTCCGCATTGGCAAAATCATCGCGACCATAATGCAGGTCCACCTCGTCGCGATGCCGCGACAAGGCGACATAGCTGCTGTGGGCATCCATGGCGGGCGTCGCCAGCACATGGACGCTGTCGACCGTCATGCCCTGCGCCTTATGGATCGTCGCCGCATAGCCGTGGTCGAGCCGATTGTAATCCTTGAGGTCGAAGCGCACGGATCGGCCATCGTCGGTCTGCACGGACATGGATTGGGCGCTGACCTGCTCGACGGTTCCAAGCGTGCCGTTCTTCACGCCAAGGCCGCGCTCGTTCTGCAGGAACATGATGCGATCCCCGCTGGCAAAGTTCCTCGCGCCGCGCTCGACCGTCACCCCCATCTCGTCGCCGAGATCTCCCGCTGCCCGCATCCGCTCGCGCGCTGCCTCGTTCAGGATGCGGACCTCGTCGTTCGTGTTGGTCAGGATGATCCGGCTCCGATCCGGTGATGACTGCCGGTCGCGATCCCAGTGATCGATCAGATCGCCGCGCGCCTGATCGCGACTCTCGGCCTCATGCACCATGCCGTGGGCGCGGTACGCCTCAAGCGCGTGGCCCACCTTGCCAGTCGCCAGATCGCGTGTGGCGCCGCGCTGCCAGTCCTCTCGCTGACGGCGCACTTCGCCGATCTCGGCACCGCCGTGACGCTCATAAATTGACCGGAACGCCGCGCCGGCTTCGATGGCCTGCAACTGTTGCGGATCACCGACCAGCACCACCTTGGCTCCAGCCTCGGCGGCATGGGACAGCACGCGCTCGAGCTGCCGCGTGCCGACCATCCCCGCCTCGTCGACGACAAGCACGTCGCTCGATTTGAGCAGATCACGGCCCTGTCCCCAGCCATGCTCCAGGCTGGCGATCGTGCGCGACGCAATGCCCGATCCGCTTTCGAGGTTTTCGGCTGCAATGCCGGACAGCGCCACACCACGGACCTCGAAGTCTGCCGCTTCCCAGGCCTCTCGTGCCACCCCTAGCATCGCGCTCTTTCCCGTCCCGGCATGGCCCGCCACGACGCTCAGACCGCGTCGGTCCGTGACATGAGCCAGCGCCTCGGCCTGCTCGGACGACAGCACCAGGCCGCGCGCTTCCGCACGCGCAAAAGCGGCCTCGCGGTCCGCTTCACGGACCTTGTGGTACTCTCGGTCCGCCAGCAGCTCTGAAGCGCGATACAAGCGCTGCTCTGCCTCGACCATTCCGCGGGTGGTGAACCGGTCCTCGCCGCGGGCGTCCTTGCCGAGTTCGATCAGATCGGGCGCTTCCTGCATCGCGCCCATGACGTCGTTGAACTGGTCGAGCCCGTCACTATGTCGATGCGCGAACTTTGCCAGGTCCCGGCGTGTGAAGGTCGATTGCTGCTGGGTGATGGCGTCCAGTCCAAGGGAGGGATCGGCGATGATCCGCGCACCGTTGTTTCGCGAGATCTCGCGGTGCATCTCGGCGCGGTCCGCCTCACCGCCTTCGCCTGCGATGCCCCGACCCTCGATACGCTTGGCCGGTGCGCCGATCTGGCTTTGCGGCTCCAGCGCGATGCCCTGGGCTTCCAGGCTGCGATGGTCGATCCGCACGTCGATGTCGAGCTCGGCCAGCCGCTCGTTGGAAAGCTCCGCCCAGCGTTCACGCCAGCGCTCCACCAGCTCGGTGCGGTTCCAGTCCCGCACCTTTTGGCCAAAGCCGCTTTTGTCGACCGCGCGCATCGTCAGCATGACATGGGCATGGGGCTTGGGCAGTCCGTCCTCGGCCCTGTCCCAATGCACATTGAGATCGGCGATCATGCCCAAACCCACGAACTCGCCCTGAACAAATTCCCGGGCTAGCTCGATGCCCTGCGCCTCACTCAGCTCGCGTGGAAGGGCGAACTCGACCTCCCGCGCTAGCTGGGCGTCTTTGCGGACCTCGGACGCTTCGACATTGTTCCAGAGCCGCTCGCGGTCGCTCCATGCTAGCGGCGCGTTGTCTGGCAGCATCACCTCGGAATGAACGACACCTCGTTTGGCAGAAAAATCCTGATCACGTCCAAGCCGCTCGTCGCGCAGCCGCGAGCCCGAGCGGTAGGCGGCCGACGCCACCGCACTGCTCCCGGCCTTCCGGCCAATGACCTTGACGTGAAGGTGATAGATCGCCATCGCGATCGAATCACTGACACAGCGAAGCGCACGTCGGAACGACGTATAAGCGCGCCCTCCCTCGAAAAAATCTCGGGAGGGATTACCTCGTCTCAGTTTGTCCCGATGACCCTGCAGCATTGTGCCTGGTGCTCAACTATCATTTCTCCATCGACACTCATGGAGGCGACGATGCGCAAACCAAGGGACTTCGACGCAGACTTAAAGGCACTCGAAGACAAGGCGCGTGGGCTGAAAACTCGCAAGGTGCGTCAGCTCGGCGAATTGGTCATCGCCACTGGAGCGGACACACTCAGCGCTGAAGAACTCGCCGGCGCGCTGATCGTCCTAGTCGAGACGAAAGAGGCCGGGAAAGGGGAGGCATGGGCCAAGCGCGGGGCCGCGTTCTTTCAAAGCCGGACGCGGCGAATTGCTCCAAGGACTGACCGCAACCCGGACGGCCCTCTGGCGCAACCAGGTAATGCGCAATCGACATCAATTCGCAAAGGCACGGCGTGACATGCGTACGTGGCAGGTCGAGCGCCGCAAACGCACGCGGAATCTCATCGAACTTGGTGGCCTCGTCGTCAAAGCCGGTATCGTGGACTTGACCAACGATGATCGCGCCACCATCCTTGGCGCGCTGCTTTGGATGGCCGACAAGCTTAAAGGCGATCAGCGCGAACAGGCGCGAGCGCTGTGGCTAGCAAAGGGGAAGCAAGCATTCGAGGCGGAGTCGGCGCCTCACGGCCCGACTGATCAGATTGGTCCTGTACTTCGTCGTTGATGGGCGACATAGTGTGTCAACTGAGCCACGGGCGTGCCTGAGGCGACGTGCGCCCAATCTGCGAATTTTGTTCGGCCGACGTTGTGCCGCTTGAGTAACTGCGGCGGATATCTTCTCTGCCACGTCTCGATCGGGAAAAGCGCGACTGTGCCAGCCGAATGGATCGCAAGGCTCGCGATCCCGCGATCGATCCTCCTGGAACTGCGCTTGCGGCTGTGAGCGTCACCGACATGGGTACGCAGCAACTCGGTACCCTCGACTACTGTCGCTAGCCGCTCAGGATCGTGTGCGCATGATCCGCGTTCAGCGGATCAAGGTCGGTGCAGTCAGTTGCGAGATAGAGCGGCTTAGAGCCTGCCAGTGCCGCCGGGCGTGGTCGCCACGACGTTCATCCTTGTCAGATGACCTTCGAGACCTAAGCCGCAATAGACGGTCCCGCTTCCGGCGATCACGAAAACAAGCGGATCACTCCTACGCCGAGCCATCTGTTGAGCCCAAGTATTACGATCAACGCGTGACGGGATTGGATTTTCTTCGGGATGCGTGTGCCATTCGCCAGCAAAATTTACCGTGCGGCTGCTTGTCTGCCAAGCCGCGAGGGCGACGCGCTGGTGGCCTGGGTCCCGGCGAACGAAACCTGACCTGCTACGCCGGTCTTGGCGCATGGGCACTGTGCATTCCAGAATCTCGACGTGAGGACCGCGATGGCATCCGAGCAGTATGCCACCCGCCTCTAAGTTCGATTCAGGGGGCGCGACGAAACGCGTCATCTTGGCGACGACTTCATCCGAGAAGATCACTAGATGACCGCCCGTAAGGAAAATCATCGTCAGATGTTACCGCATGCTGGGCACGTCTTGATGCGCTTCGGATTTCCGTCCTTGCGGTGATTTGCACGACGCTGGTCGAGCGTGATCGATCGCCACTTGGCGCCAGCGCCGCCGTTCGCCCAATCGAGCGCCATGTCGCAAATCAGACCCGCCGAAATCGTCGCCCGCGAGACCGGAAACGGAATGTAGTGAGCGTCGCCGCATGCCAGATTGCGTCCCGTCTCGATCTGAACCTCGCTACGCATTATCCGGAATCTGGGTTGGCCGGCTAGTTCGACTTTCAGGCATTTGAAACAGGCAAGGTCGGGGTCCCCGGCAAGGAAGGCAACGGCGGCGGCGCCGTTTCCCTGCAACCAGCCGAATAGGATCGGCGGGAAGTTCGGACGGCCGTTCACGGCGAGTTCGTTGATGGCGATGGACAGCGATTCCTCGCCAGTCGCGTCGATCACCAAGTCTTGCCTGCGGAGAAGGCTGATGTCGCTCATGATCGAGCGGGAGATGCTGATGATCTCGAGATACGGAAGTTGTTCGCGAAGCAGGTCTGCGCAGCCGTCGGCCTTGTTCCGATCGAGATACGGCGCTCCCAGCAAATGCCGTCCAAGATTTGCGCCCTTCAGCTTGTCGTTATCGACCAAGGTGAGTGTCCCGCCTTCGGCACCAGCGCCGCTTTGCGCGAGGTTCTGCGCGAGGAAACTTCCGACCGCGCCGCACCCGACCACGAGTATCCTCTTGCCGGATAGATTGGTCATCGCGCCCATGTTCCTAGAGAAAACGTATTCCTGGTCCACCGGTATGCCGACATAGCCAGAGATCTTCACGGCGCCCTGAAGATATTGGAGCGTCTCACGGAGATGGGCGCGGCGATTTATTAGAATTTCCGGCGTCCTGTATGCTGGGGCGATCTCGGCCGACACGAAGAAGCGCCCGTTTGGAGCCGAAAGGCAGATCCACTGCCGGTACTCTTGGGAGCGGGCGAACGCTTCTTCGACCGCCCCAACCGCGGAAGGCGCGGCGGCCTTCATCCAGGAGTTCAATTCCGCAAGGTTCTTGGGTGGCCAGGACTGTTTCGGATCGAACGACAGCGCCGGCACGCGTAGGACGGGGCAGAGGACTCCTTCGGGCTTCTTGCCTCCGTTTCGAGTGTGTAGGTCGAGCAAGCGGGAGGCGCCGTTGGATACCAAGATCGTCTCGCGGCCGGAACGGCGGTCGAACCTCAGGATCTGAATCTTCGCGTCGCCCTCGAACGTCGGCGGCAGATCCATCAGCACGGTGCCGTCGGCCCAATAGGCGCCGAACTCGCCGATCAGATCTTCGTCGAGGCGCCCGCGGACGGCGTCCCGCAGCACCTTGTCGGCCTGTTCGAGGCACTGGATCATCGTTTCGGCGGGCCTGTATCTGTCGAGCACGATCGCTTTACCGTCCAGATAGCAGAATGTGCCGTCCGACCGCAGGACATGCGGAATCTGACCCTTGGACCCGGCTTCGGGGTCGACGAGTCGGATGACCGGCGGCGTGACGAAATCCAGGTCGGTCACGGTGACCACCACCGGAATCCTCAGTCCCGTTTCGTCGAAAACACCTCTGTAGCGTAGACCTGGACCTGAATGATCTCGCACGAACTGGCGTTGCCGTAGCGCGTCGTGAACGGCTCGAACGGATCGCGTCCGCTTGTCAGGCACTTGTGGACTTGCCGACGACGGGAGCGGCGGAGATCCTGCGCTCATGCGACCGCACTTCAGCATGGGCAGCCTTGGTAACGTCGACCAGATCCGGGCGGCTCGGGATGCGTTCGCCGAACAGGTCCTTCAGTCGGATGACGGCCTCCTGCGGGTCGAAGCATTTCTCGACAATCCAGGCCAAGTCGGCCGCGAGGCCTTCGGCCACCTTGATCGCTGCGCGCCTGTCCGCATCGCCGAGGCGGCTGTCGATCTTCTCGTCAGGGTCCGTGGGATTCTCGACCGGGCCGGCCAGCAGCACCGGGAGGCGCCGGGCGACCAGCAGAAGCGCCGCGTCGTCCCGGTCAGGAACGTTCGACCGGCCAAAATCGTCGAACGCCCGCCAGGCGCAAACCATGAGCAGGATCGAGGAAACTCGGTCGAGATGAGGCTGGTTGTGGTCGCGCCAGGCCTTCAGATACCGGCAGATCCGGCGAAGCCTCTCGCCATAAACGACGACGGCCTCGACGAACCAGTCGTTGATCTGACGCGGGTCCGAAGCCACCCAGTCTTCCTCGCGATGAGCCAGCAGCACGCAGTCGGATGGTAGAGCATCCCAGCGGTCGATGCTGTCCGCCCGCGCCTCGAAAGCTCCGTCGAAAGCTCTGGACTGCGCGGCCTTTTCCAGCCGTTCGAATTCAGCATCGGGGATGGCGTATAGCGGAACGTCGATGTGCGCATATTCCGATATAATCAGCCGTGCACATGTCGGCTTCCTGACGAAGGTCCAGCCTTCGGCTTTCGCCAAAGCTTGCAGCGCCCGGTCGACGATTGCGAAGAAGGCGGCTGCGGCGACCGATGGCTTCGCGCCCTGCACGAAAGTCATCGGTAGATATGTGCCGTCGTCCAGGTCCATCTGCTGTGGCGGCGTCCACGCCGGATCGTTGATCGTCTTGTACGCGAAGCTACCTTGAGTGAAGAAGCGTGGCCGGACCGTGAAGCCGACGTCGGCCTTGCTGCCCTTGACGAACTCGCCTCGCAGGCACTGTCGGATCTTGGTCCGCGCGGCTCTCAACTCGGCGTGGCATTCCTCAGTGATCTCAAGGTTGCTGAGGAACGACGGCGTTTCTCCGCGGCGGTGAAGTAGTCGGGATATGTTGGCCATCGAATCCTTTCCCTCATCAAACCGAGGGAGGATTTGAAATGGGCTTAGCCCATGTCGCACAACCGCGCGGTTATCGAAGTCTACTCTGAGTCGCTAAAATGTTGCAGAACATAAATCGAACATCCATATGGGAAAACGATTTCCCTGGTTCAACGGTAGGTCCGGGAATATTGCATTCTGAGGAATTGCGATGACTTTTCAGATACTTGCACTTAGCGGGGGCGGTTATCGGGGCCTTTTCACAATCGCGATCCTCACAAAGCTCGAAGAGCAGGCGGGAAGGCCGCTGGCGGAATGTTTCGACCTGATCGCCGGCACGTCGATCGGTGGCGTAATTGCCCTCGGACTTGCCCTCGGCAAGAGTGCCGGATCGATCCGCACGAAGTTTCTCGACCACGGCGAGGAAATCTTCACCCGGGGCGAACCACCCCGGTCGCGATTGGAGAAGTACAGGGCTATCTACTCGCAATGGTGTCGTCCGAAATACGACGGGACGGTGCTGCGGGATAGGATCGAGGCCATCCTCGGCAAGGAAACTAGGCTCGGCGACGCTCGGACGCGGCTTCTAATTCCCTCTGTCAACATGACGAAGGGTAGCGTCCAGATGTTTAAGACGGCGCATCATCCGAATTACATGAACGACTACAAGCTATCGGCGGTGGATGTCGCGATGGCGACCGCGGCGGCCCCGTTGTACTTTCCGATGGCTCGCGTCGAAAACAGCAACTTCATCGACGGCGGCGTGGTCGCCAATGCTCCGGACATGTGCGCCGTCCATGAAGCGGTTCATTTCCTGGATCAGAAGATGGAGGACATCAGCGTCCTCAGCGTCGGCACCACGACGAGCAAGTTCTCGTTGCCAAGCTCGCTCGGCCGGGATTTCGGGCAGAAACTTTGGCTCGAAAACAGTCGGCTGGTTTCCACTATCCTGTCGTCGCAGCAGCAACTGGTCGACTTCATGCTGAAGCACCAGCTTGGCGACCGGTACGTCAGGTTCGACGAGCAGCCGTCGCCCGAACAAACTGCCGATCTCGGGCTGGATCTTGCGACGGCGAGTCGCCGCCAAACCCTGCTCGGCATGGCGGAAGGCTGCTATCAGTCGTTGAGCAACAATCCGAAGGTCATCGAGATGCTGGCTTACCGCCGGCCGGAGCCGTCGTTTCATCGCTAGACTGCAGGCGGCGGTCATTAGTTTTTGGAAATCTCGAAGAGCGGCGCGGGAGCCCTAAAAGCTGAACTCCGCAGCGATGTGATCGAAGACGCCGTCCACCAACATGCCGCAGCGTACGCGCCGCAGGCTGGCGTCCACCGCGATTCCTTCGCCATGCGGACGCCAAAGCGGCTGAAACTTCTCGGAGGTGAAATTCATATAGCCCAGATAAAAGTCGCACTGCAGCTTGCCGCGATTGCCGACAAACTCGCGGTAACCGAGGCTCGGATGTCCTCCTGTCCATTGTCCGGCAAACTGTTCTTGGCCGGGGAATGTGTAGACGCCGAGCGGCCCATATCGACCGGCCTCGTGCAGGCCTGCGTAGGAGGACCGAAGGCTGGGAGTGATCTCCTCAGAAACCAGATAGAGCCTGAGGACACCGAAACCGTCGGCCTCGTTGCCCGCTGCTTCTCCGGTATACTCGTCGTGGCTGTTCCATATCTTTGCGATCAGTGGTCTCGCGCTTCCTTTCGGGCCGTTTTCGACTCTCAGAATTTTGGCCCCTTTATTGAGCCGCCCGACATGGGTCTTGGCGATCGCGCCACCCAATGCGACACGGACCTGCTCGGACACTTCGTACGCCTGTTCGGAGGCGGCCCGCGCTTCTTTGGCCTTTTCGAGCGCCAATTGAAACAAGCCCTTGAACCTCGGCGCGTGTCGTTCGATAGCCGCGCTTAGTTCGTCGTAGAACCGTCCTTCTAAGATGCGGGGGCGCCAGGCCGAGTGTGCTGGACTCGCGGACGACGCGCCGGAGCCTTCGCCGGTCCGCGCGCCCTGCGCGATCTCACCGAAGCGATCGATCAGAAACATGCGAAGTGCTTCAGCGGAGGCGCGGGCTGCAAACGGTTTGAAGCGGTCATCCTTTTTCGGATCGGCGTGATCCATCACGCCTTTGATCACGACCCATTCCTCGACGCCGCTCGCGTGTGCGACCTCGCCGATCGCGGCCGCTTCCATCTCCAGACCCAGAACGGTGCGTACGCCCATGCGCTTGAGCTTGTCCCAGGTCAGACCGTCCTTCACGACCACGTTGCCGCTCGCGATTGGGCCGGTCTTGATGGCGAGGGGAAGCCTCAGCGGTGGATCGACATCCATCAGTATCGATCTCTCCACCTCCGCCTTTCCCGCGGCGGTCAAGCGAAGCACCGATCCGTCGATGCTCAATAGACCCAGCCTTTCCAACTCGCCGATCGCTGTCGGCCACTCGCCTGTGCCGAAGTAGCGCTTGCGGGCGGGGTGATTCCGCGGATCATCGCCGCCGAGAAGGCGTTCAAGCAGCCAATAGCGTGCATCCTGCGCTGTGGGACGACCATAGCTCGGTAACTGTTCCGGCTTAAGGGACTCCGCGGCTCTAAGCCAGCTCCGGGATATCGGAGATTGACGGTGATCGCCGACGAATCCATCGGGCTCGAGCTTACCTTCGTCGTACTGATAAGTCAGTTCCGATACGACTATGTCACCGAGTGCGAGGTCTCCGGGATTGCCTGCGCAAACGCCGCACATGACCAAGCACTTAGGTTGGAGTCTTTCGACCAGTACCGTCGCGACGTGCCCCGTGCGATTTGCCCCCATTCTTGTCGGCTTGGCGATGGCCACGACGAAGAGAGGGGCGTTGTTTCTGAAGAATATGCCGACCTCATGCGGCGCGCTAGAAATTGTCTTTCTACTGGTCCATTCTCGCACGCCGTCCTCTCTGGCGGATGCTGCCGAGAACACCGATTTCGCGGCGTCGAATTCCTCCCGAATTGCCGTCACCAGCACGACGTCAATGGCGTCTGTGTTGGTAGCCACCTTGCGTGTTTTCACTTTTCGCCTGAGCTCGAAATGTCCCTTAGTCAACTGACTGGTCCAGTAGTTTCCTCTCAAGGACTCCGAGTCGGAATAGAAGCGGAGGATTGCAGCCCCTTTGTATGGACCCTCGGCGTCCGAACCGATCGCTTTGGGGTCGACTTCGTACAGGTAGTGGAGCACTGGGCTCCCGGACTTTTCGCGACCGAGCTGCGCTAACAGCGTATGAGAGTCGGATCCCCTCGATTGAACCTCCATGCTTATCCGACCGAAATCCTGTCGAATTATCGCAGAAGCCGTCAGATTTCCTGTGTGTTCCCCACGCTGCCAATGAATATTCATCGTCCACTCGCCGGAAATGTCGGGCAAGGGTGTGTCGCTCGAAGAAGCCGAGAGCGAAGAATAACACGGGTCGTTGTTCTGAGCTGGGTCTTCGTCGGCTGTCATGGTTCGACGCTAATTTCCTTGCCGCGGTGAAATACGGCCACGCCGTAGCGGGGGCTGGCCACTCCCGTCGCGATGATCCCCGTCAGCGTCGACCCGAAGAGCGCGGCCATGTAGCGGCCTCCCACGCGACGGATCGGGTCGGTGCCGAGTCCCGCGACGATGGGCGGAGAAAAATACAACGACACTCGCTCGAGATCGAGTTCGGGTGATAGAATATGAAAGCCGTCATGGAACTCGCTTGTCTGGTCGGATATTTCAACGAGACGATCAAGGGTGGACCGTCGATCCGGCAGGAAGTGCGTTTGTCTCAGTGGTATGGTCGGGAGGTCGTCGGGTACGGAACTGACCAGAAGGCCGATCCCTGAAAATGAGTCTCCTGCCTCATTGCGCACTTCGCGCAATAATGTGTGTAACCGGGAGAGCATCTCCGCCAAGCCAAGTCCTCTCTCTTTGCAATTCATAGTAGCGCTGCCATTTGATCGTGGCCAGGACCTTGCCAGGTGCGCGGTATCCGACGCGGGCTGCTTATCGTGCCTTTGTCATTTTGCGGGAACAGAAGAAAAGGCAGTGCCGGCATCCCGTGCGCCCGCATGTGCGTCGCAATTCGCGGCCTCTCGAAAATAGCGCTGAGCAGCCGCCACGTTACGGCTTCGGAGATGTCGAGGTTGAAGCACATTGATGATTACGGTCTCAAGATAGTACAATGCGCAACGAAGTTGAACTAGGCCAATATTCGGCGATCCCGGAGGGCACATGGTTTCCGTTGCGGACATAAAGAAAGATCTGCCCGGATGGCCTGATGACGTCGTCGAGCAATGGCTCTACTACTTCGCAAACGAACCTGATTGCGGCTGGCCACCACCTGAGCCGCTCGGCTGTCACCGCTGGGCCGGGCTCTTGGGTGGGAAGCCATTGTCGTGGTGGAAGCAAGTCTCCTGGAAAGAGGTGACTGCCCGGTGCACCCTTGACGATCTAGCTGCCAAGGCGAAGGCGGATGTCTCAGACATAGTTACCGAGTTCAACGCGGGCAGAGCCGATGCCGTGACCAAGAAAAGGGTTGCGCAGCCATGGATATACATTCGCGACAACGGGAGCTTCCCGCGCCCACTCGTCACGATCCAGCGCCCTGACGGGATGAGTCTGATCGACGGCTCCCACCGAATGGCTGCGTTCGTCATCTTCCAGAGCTTGTCAGATGTCGATCTCGCCAAGATTAACGTCAAAAGGCCATCCCTTGATCAGGCCGTCTGGCGCGGGGCGCACAGTAACGGCGAACTGCCCGATCACTGAACAGACCGTCGGCGTACGGAGATTTTAGAGGGCGGCAAACCTTTAGATGGACAGCGTTTTGAGGCTCCGACCGCAACCGGTCGGCCTCCGCGAACCGGCCTGTAATTCGCCCGTGATCGTTCGTCTTTCTCCGCTACAATCCGTCGTTCTGATGCGGGTGGAACAATGGGTGGCTGGCGCGGACGGCTATCTAAGTTACTGAAGACAAATGAAAATCGCGGTTCATGGCGCGGACTCCCTCTCCGCCATAATAAAAACGGCTTCGAGGAAGCCCCGTAAAATCAGGCCTTACTGCACGCCAGAGGCCTCTGGTGTAGCCCCTGGGGCCCTCCAATTTGGCATATGGAATGCTTACTGGCAACGTTTCCGCAGCTCGCCCGCGAACGGCTGTGCAAACGGGCGACTTGAGGAGACGCTCTAGTTCGATAGGCGCTCGGCAACCCGAATCGAGCTCGTCATTTTGAGAAAGCTCGTCCACCTGGGCTCTTCAGCCTTCGGTTAGTGACCTCTGCCAAGAATCATAGGTTGGACATGCGAATCGATGTTGCGCGGCTTCGGAAGACCTTCTTAAACATCTGCGCCATTCTCAAGCAGGGTAGTGCAAGTGGTGTCGCACTCCCACGGCACCTGCCGGCGCCGCGCTTGTGATATTCTTGCAGCCGCGCCCAGCAAAACTTTGTTTTGGGTGTTGCTGCTCGTCGTCCGCCGACGTGTCCGTTAGCGCAGATTACGCGCCCCGCCGGGAGGGTAGCTCTTGGCGCAAAGCGGTCGCTGACATGCTACAGTCGGGCTCCGGAATATGAATCGTACCGCGATTGGGACTAATTGGAAGCGCCGAATGGAGCGCCCGTTAGATGCGTGGGCATGGCGATAAGCCCAACAGTCTTTGACAGTTCAATACTTGAAACGACGGTGAAGCACCGTCGCCCGACGTGGTTCCGGTGTTGACCTGAGACAAGGCGCAAAATACAATGGCCGGAGGGCAACGGATGTTCGCGCCTTGATTTGCGCGCGCGCTAGGCGGACCGGGCAGTCAATGAACCGCAGGGCCGTTCTTAACAATATCCGTGGAGCGAGATCGGCCTCAGCCTCGTCGGGACCTGTACGGCTTCGGACAATCCTGCAACGGCTCGGACCGGTATTCATCAAGATCGGACAGTACCTATCGCTGCGACCAGATTTCTTGCCGCAGGAGTATTGTGACGAGCTTCTGCACCTCGTCGACAATGTCGAACCCGTACCTTGGCCGTCGATCAGAAGTATCCTCACCGAAGAATTCCAGCGCTCGCCGGATCAGGTTTTTGCGTGGATTGATCCTCGGCCAGTTGCCGCCGGCTCGCTGTCCCAAGTGCACCGCGCGCGCACCTTCGAGGGCGACGAGGTGGCGGTCAAAGTACAGCGCCCCGATGTCACCATACGGGTAGTTCGCGATTTGAAGCGAATGAGACGCGCTCTACGCATCGTGCCAGCGGTGGGCAGCCTCGCCGCTGTCGATCGAAAAGCCCTTGCAGGCGAGATCGAGCGCTGGCTAATGGAGGAACTCGACTTCGCGCGCGAACTCGGAAATACCCTTGCGTTGTATGAGACGGCCAACTTTCGCAATGAGTTTCGCGTGCCGCGGCCCGTCGAAGCACTTTGCGGTCGGCGGGTGCTGACGCAGGAGTTCTTGCGCGGTGTGCCTTGCAGCGAATTGATTCGCCTGGTTGGTCAGGGGCGTGAAGATCAAATTGAAACCCTTGGAATCGACCGGATCGCGTTTTCACGAAACCTGATCCGCGCGATGCTCTATCAAGTCTTCTCCGCGCCTGTGTTTCATGCCGATCCGCATCCCGGAAATCTGATTGTGCTCAGCAATGACGTGGTCGGCTTCGTCGATTTTGGCATTGCCGACCGGCTCGACGAACGCCTCCGCAACAATCAGTTGCGCTATGTGTCGGCGGTGTTCTCTGGCGATACCGAAGTTATTCTTAAGGCGATGAGCGATATGCTCGTCTTTGAAAGCGCCGACGGTCTTGATGTCTTCCGCGCCGATTTCCTTGAGGGCATGCGACGCTGGCGGCGCGACCGGGATCTTCCCGGCGAGCGGCAGCGATCGCCACTGGCGATCTACCTGATACAGATGATGCAATCAGCGCGCCGGAATCGTGCGCACGTGCCCGTCGAGATCCTCTCCATGTACCGCGCTCTGCTCGCCGCAGAGTCGATCGCATTCATCTTGAGCAACGACGAAGTCGGGCTCCGGCAGGAAGCCCGTACGTTTTTCACTCAACTTCAATTTGAAGCTATGTTCGAGCAATTTTCCCCGCACCGGCTGCAGATGCTAAGTGCCAGCTTCGTCACGCTGTTGCGCGAGACCCCGGGCCAACTCTCCCGGTTGTTGTCCGACCTTGCCGACGATCGCTTCGTGCTTCGCACCCAGACCAGCGAAGCCCCAGAGGAAAGGCGTGCCTCCAACGCCAGAACGCGCCTGCTCGTCGCGGCTATTCTGTTCGTGGGTGGTGCAATAATCTTCAGTGGCTTGCCGGATCAAATCGTTGGGCCGTGGACGCTGCGCACGCTCGGTGCGGTCATGCTTTGCGGGTGGTTTGCGGCCATCGTGTATATGTGGGCTCGGCTGCGATGAACAGCGAACCTGTTTCCGAATTTGCGAGAGGCATCGTTGCTCTTATAAGCAACTCATCCCAAATCTTGGGGCCCATGCCTTGCGCGAACCCCCGGGATACCGAGGATGACGCGCGGCTTGTGCAGTTGCGACAGACCGTATGGCGTTTGCGCCGCGCCTACGATAATGCAACTGGTGGCGAAGGTGGCGGCGTGCTTGCGGGGGTCATCTCTCGCCTCTCGGACGGAATCGGCTCGGCCAGCCGAGGATTTCCGCTTTGGATCAACCTGATCGAGACCCTTGCTCAGGACGCCGAGCAGCGCTTCGGATCGCGGCCGGGACTCGGCGCTTACAAGGCAGAGCAGGTCAAGGCGGCGATCAACTACCTCTTGTCGCGCAACCCTTCGTTCCTGGCGCTCCAGTTCGATCCTGCCCTTATTTCGGCAACCATCGATCTAACAATCGATTTCGTGGTGATGCTGCTCAATCGCGAGGGTTTGTGGGTCGGCCGAGAGGTAGCGAAGCCAGAACCGACCTGGACGAGTAGACTATGGCGCTGGATCTTGAAACGAGCGCTGGTAGTTTTCGAGGCAATTCATCGATGGCTTGAGCCGCCGGCGCAACTTTCGCCCGCAATGCTCGCGAGCGTTAACAAGATCCTCGCCGTTCCTGCCGCCGATCCTTTTATCCTTGTGACGAAGGCCGCGGAGTTCGTCTCGTTTGTATCTGCGCATCGGCACGAGGTGGCGTCCATTTCCGAAATCGTATCGACGGCCTGTTCCGAAGCCGAACATTTCACAGAGATGAGCGGCGCCGAGAAGCAGGCCTATGCGTGCGACCTCATCCTCGTTCTGTTCGAGGAGGAGTACGGCATGCGGCTGACCGGCGCGGAGCGCGACATTTTTTCGTTTGTTGCCGCTCGCCTGACGGATGCGGTCGTCCACATTTTTAACAAACACGGCGTGTTTGACCATGCGCCGGCGGCGGCCCCTTGATGATTTCGTTGCCGGGGATTTCGCGCCCTGCACAATCGGAAGCGCTGCCTGCAGCGGCATTTCTGCTTTATCGACTGGCCTTCCTGTTGCTGCGCGGAATTCACCTTTGCGCCCAATTGCTGCTGCTGCTATGGCATCCGCGCGGGCAGCGGATTGCACGCACCGCCGTCATCCTGCGGGCGTTTCTCGAATCTATGGGTTTTACATACATCAAGTTCGGCCAGTTCCTTGCATTCCGCTTCGACCTTTTGCCTCAGATCGTTTGCGATGAACTCGGCCGCTTGTTCGACGATGCGCGGCCATTGGCGTTCGAGACCGTGCGCCGCGTGGTGGAGGCGGAACTACGCGCGCCGCTCGCCGCGTGCTTTGCGAGCTTCGATCGCGCGCCGCTCGCGGCGGCCTCACTGGCGCAGGTCCATCATGCGGTCTCGCTCGACGGTGAGCGCCTCGCCATCAAGATACAGCGCCCGGAGGCCCGATCGGCGTTGGAAGCAGACATCCGTATCGGCCGCGTATTTGCCTGGCTGATCGACTGCTTCGGCCTGCTCGGCGTACTATCAGCGGCGGAGTTCCTGCATGAGTTCGAGGACTTCACACGCCGGGAGACCGACTTCCTGATCGAGGCGCATGTCGCCACACGCCTTCGCCTTGAATGTATCCGGAATGAATACGTGCCTGCGGTACGCTGGGATCTCACGACGACATGCGTGTTGGCGGAGGAATATATCGAGGGAACGCGCCTTACGGATATCGT
Source organism: Bradyrhizobium sp. SZCCHNRI1009 (assembly GCF_032487575.1). Classification (NCBI taxonomy): domain Bacteria; kingdom Pseudomonadati; phylum Pseudomonadota; class Alphaproteobacteria; order Hyphomicrobiales; family Nitrobacteraceae; genus Bradyrhizobium; species Bradyrhizobium sp. SZCCHNRI1009. Next base: position 340,740 of record NZ_JAUEUL010000004.1, read on the forward strand.
GGCAGAGGACGAGGGTTTACCGAAGGGCGCGACTGCCCCGGCAGACATCAAGCGTGATAAGGTCATCGCCACCATCGCCAAGGCGTGCCTCAAGCATGTCTTCGTCGATGGCTACTTTCACGCTGATCCGCATCCCGGCAACATTCTCGTGCGGCGGGATGGCAGCGTCGCGTTCGTCGATTTCGGGATTTTCGGAGAGTTGACGGAGAAGCAGCGGCGTCACTGCAGCGGATACATGCGCGGCCTCGCGTCAGGGGACTACGAGGATAGCTTCCATCACTACTACCGGCTGCTGATTCCGACGCCAGCGACCAACAAGGTTGCCTTCAAGCAGGAAATGATCCGCATGATGCGGGACTGGCGTACCACCTCGATGGCGGGCTACGGCGACCTCGTGGATCGCCATCTCGGGACATTGATGCTTCGCACTACTGGCTTGCTGCGCAAGTACAGTATTCGCATAGATACCGACCTGCTGTTGTTTTATCGCCTGCTCTATATCCTCGATTCGCTCGCGCTCAGTCTCGATCGGCAGGCTGACGTCGTTGGCTTGATCCGCGAGTTCTTTGAAGAGCACCGAAATAGTTTCCCGCGGTGTCCGGTGGCAGAGCCCGGTGCGCCTTCGGACGCAGCCGACGCGCTCTTGAGAGTTCTTGCGTGCGACAGGCCTACCATACTGTGGCGGACGGTGGGTCGGCAGTCAGACGCCTCCCGTAAGAAAAAAAGGCAGGTGCTGACGATAGCGCTCGCGATTGTGATGGTTAGCGTGTCAGTTCTGGCCCTTTCGCACTGACGGCTCTTGCTGCTATGGAGGGTAAAAGCGCATAAATTGATATCGCGTGGCGTCCACAATTGTCGTATATGTTTGTGATCGGCTCAACCCATGGGTGCTCTCATGAAGACAACGAGGCGCGGATCGAGGTCATCTGCCCGTTTGGAACAGGACGATATCCAGAGGCAGTCTGAAAATTTGACCGACAACGTTACACGGCTGACCCAGGCATGCGCGGCCTCGACGGCAGAAGTGGTCGCTGGATCGATACAGGTGTTCGCCAATCTCGCCTCAGATCTGGCGACGGCGGTGACGCGGCCAATGCGGACCCGGCGCGACGCAGATCACGAGATGGTTGCCGAGGTCAACGTGGTCGAATCCGCCAATCGCGCGATCCGCGATCTGGCAGATGTTGTCGGGCGCTCCCAGCAACAATTCTCTGATGCCTTTCGGCATGAGACTGCTGACGACATCGCGGATCGTGCCGACAGCGCGACGCAATCCCGTTCGCCCGACAATACTCCGTGATGTTCACCCCTGCGGCAATGCAAGGCTAGAGCCGAGCAGAGAGCGCTTGATCTTGCCGCTGGACGTACGGGGCAATTCGCCACTGCGCAACAGGATGACTTTCTTGGCGGCCATCTTAAAGGCCGAGACAACAGCCTGTCGCGCGGCAACGACCAAGGCATCATTGTCCACCGAATTCGGCGCCTCGATGAAAATCGCAAAACTTTCTCGCCCGTCCGGTTGGTCGAAAATCGGAACCACCGCTACGGTATCGTCGCGAAGGCCGCATGCGGCTGCGATCGAGCGTTCGACATCCGTCGGTGCAAAGCTCTGGCCACCGTACTTGATGAGTTCCTTAGTGCGACCGACGATGAACAACTCATCATTTATCATGACCGCAAGATCTCCCGTAGCTATCCAGCCCCCCTTGTACGGGGGAAGAGGCTCGCCACTGTGATCGATGACGGCGCTTGCCGTCGAGGTGCCGCGGATGAAAAGATCGCCGCAATCAGATGAGACGATCGCGCCGTCTTGAATGCGACCGATCATCACCTCGGTCCCCTCGACCGGACCACCATTCCCAACACGCGTGACGCTGTCATCGCCGGCGCTGGCCCGCAGTTCAACCCTTGATTCGTGAAGCGCCGTTCGGGCGAAGTGCGCGACGCTCCAGGGTTGACCGGGGCGCCGCAGGGTGACCGCGACTGCGTTTTCCGCGAGGCCATAGCAGGGCTGCAGCACGTGGTCCCGTAGCCGCGCAGCCGAAAATGCGCTCTGGAAATCCGAACTCAGATCAGGTGGGACCATCTCAGAACCGGTCATGGCAAGACGGAGCGAGGATAGATCGAGCGATGTGACCCGGTCCGGATTGACCTTGCCCTTCGCTGCAAGCAGCGCGAAGGCGCTCGGCGGACCGAGCGTGAGCGTACAGCGGTGGAGCGATATCGACTCCGCCCAACTCAGCGGATTGCGAACGAAGCCGAACGGCAAAGCCAGCGTCATCGAGGCGCCGACATACAAAGTAGTGAGCAGGCCGCCCACCAGCCCCATGTCGTGATAGAGCGGCAGCCAGGAATACAGGCGATCGTTGGCGGAAGCCTCTATTCGCTCGAGGATAGCTCTGACGTTGCTGATCAGCCTGTCCTCACTGATCACAATTGCCTTCGGTGCCGACGTGGTACCGGAAGAAAACTGGATCAGTTTCGGCGCGTCGGCGTCAGATTGAGGCGGAAGTTCGGATTCTGTACCGACCAACTCGTCCAAGCAGATCCATCGCTCGATTCCGGACCTCGCAACGAGCGACTGATAGGTGTCGATGGCATCCTTCGGCAGCAACACGCAACTGGGCATCCCCGCCCGCAAAGATGCGATGATAGCGTCAAACTGGTGCGAACCCGACTTTAGGCCCGGACGATGCGCGATCGGCAGCAGCGCCGCTCCGATGGCGAAAAGCGCGTTGACCACCACGATTACCGGTAGGCTGCTGGTCATGACGACGGCCACGCGATCGCCTGCGCGTACCCCCGCATCTGTAAGCGCACAGGCGGTGCCTCCAGCAAGAGCGGCAAGTCGTGAATAATCGAGATCCTCGCTTTCGCTACCACCGCGCATGAGGCGAATCGCCGGACCCGTCCTCAGCCGGGCATGGTGACGCAGAGCCGCCGTGAACGTAGCGTCGCGCCAGACACGAGGTTCGGGGATCATCGCTGCTCGCCTCCCAGGCGGTGCATGAGTTTGAAGCGCGTGGCTAGACGCGCCGAATACAGGTCTCGCATGACGTCGGAAGCGCCCGCGAATATTGTTAGGACGCGGGCGTCGCAAAGCACGCCTTCGATCCAGGCGCGATCCTTCACGTCCGTAAGATGACGCGCACAACATTCGATCGCAGCAGTCGCTGCGCCGCAGACGGCGAATTTGGCGAGCCAACAGTCCATCATCGCTTGCTCGCCTCGGCACAATGCGTCAGCCACCTCGCCACATAACTCGCGGCAGGCCCGCATGTGCGCCGCCCTCAGTGCAAGTTCACCCTGTGCGGACTCGCCTGTCCGCTTGGCGGTTTCGCTGAGGCACGACAGCGCCAAGGCGACCGAGCCGACCGCGATCAACAGCCGCTCCTCCGAAATGGCGTCGTTGAAATAAGCATAGCCGTGATGAACGAGGCCGACCGTGAAGTGTTTCGGCACCCGGCATTGTTCGAAGCGAAGCCGGCCCGTAGGCGAGATATGATTTCCAAGCTTGGACTGGTGCTCGACCACAGCGAAACCGGGCGTGTTGGTCGGCACTGCGATCATCGTCATGCTCATGGGACCTGGATCGATCTTGGTCCGGGCGAGCACGAAGACAACGTCCGCGATCGGGCCGTTCGTGATAAAGATCTTCTCACCACTGACGATCCAGTGATCGCCGTCATCCTCTGCGACGGTTCTTAGCGTCCGGACCATTGTGGAACTCCCGCCCGGTTCGGTGATCGCGAGACTTGGAATCATTTTTCCAGCGATGATCCTCGGCAGCAAATATTCCCGCAATTCCGTCGTCGCATAGCGGACGAGCAGTGGAGAGATCGTGTTTGCGGGCATCATCAGACTGACGGCGATACTGCCCATGCGCCAATCCATCAGCGCCTCGAGCAAAGCCAGGTTGTAGCGGAGATCTAGCCCAGCACCGCCCATTGCGCGCGGCACGACTAAACCCAGATAGCCGGCCGAACCGAAGTCCTCGAACATGCTGCGCGACACCGTTCCGGCCTCGTGCCATTCGTTAAGTTGCGGCGCAATCCGGCGTGCAATAAAGTCAGAAACTTGGCGCTTGAAGTCGTCTATGTCGCCGGATTGGGACGGGTTCCGCGGACGCGAGTGGCTTTCCCAATTGGCACCGCGTCCAAGCACGAGATGCAGCGACCTTGTCTCCCGGTAGATGCGGCATATCCACTGGTCGGCCATATATCCCAAGCCGCCGAACAACTGCAGACAACTATCGACAATCTGCTGTGCTTGTTCGGCAACCAACATCGCCAGCGCGCGCACCGCAGCTCCATCAAATCCATGAGCGGGCTCGCTACCCCGCCAAGTACGGTTGGTGAACGCCCGCAAGATGCTGGCTTGCGCGGAGAGGTCAGCCAGGCGATGGCGCACCACCTGATGTTCGATGAGCCCGCGTTCGACCGCGAACTTGCCGGTCGTGAGCACCGCCTCGTCCACCTGCGTCACCACTGCGGTACAGGCGGCCAGAACAAACTCGACTTCGCTCGCGAGATAGGCTGCATCGGCTGCGCCGCCAAACAGAAGTACCCCTTGGCGGAGGTTGCAGTTGTCGAAACGCAGGCGCGCCAGCTGAGCATCGGACAAACCGAGGGAGCTGATCGGCTCAACGGACAGACCGGGATGTCTGCGTTCGATCAAGGCGAGCTTTGCATCGTCGCGACCGTTGGGCAAAAGTACGAGGAAAGCGTCAGCGGTCGCGGCGCCGACCATGACATCGCAAACCCCACTGACCAAATCGCCGCGCCAACTCAGGGCGTGACGGCCGTTCGACATCGCACAGCCGTGATGGTGTCTATCGAGGCTGTCGTGACAGAGGCTGTCAAGCACGCGCGCCGATGCGCAATTGGCCAACTCGACGAATGCATGCGTCAGACCCCGACTGCGACCGAGATCGGAAGCCGCATGGGAGGCCTCACTTGAGCCGCTTAACCGTGTACCCATGCGGGTGAAGAACCCCGGGTCCAGCTTCCCGTCGCCTACACGGAGAATCGAAGTCTCCGAACTAGCCATTGGGAATAGGCATTGTCGAAACACCATCGTCTTTGAGCTTCTGCTCTATCAAGTGCATAAACTCACCTAGACTGCAATCGGCATCGAGTTGATCACTCAGATCGGACATGTCGAAGGGCCTCATCGCCCGCCGCTCGATGGCAATCACGATTTCGGCAACTTGCATCGAATCCAAGCCGATGTCCGCCAGGACGACGTCATCCTTCAAGATCGCTTCCGAAACTCCTATCTGCTGAGCTATCATCTTGCGCAGCTCCAGTCGTAATTCCGACATCTTCAATCGCTCCTCGCAGCGCTACAATTGCGACTAGGCTCCATTCACCTTGTAGATCGGGAAATAGCCGCGGATGCGGCCGGCTGCGAAATCCTCGGCGAGCTGTGGAATCCGCGCCCAGTCGTAGACGTCGTCGCCAACCGGAAGGATTTCCCCGGCAGCCTCCGCGTCGGCGATCGCCGCGTCTCCCCCCTCGTAAGACGAGCCATGGGTGAAGATGTGGATATGTCTGCCTATGCATTCCGTCGGGCGCCTGAACTGCATGTCGGTGCCGCCCTCCCATCCGACAGTCGTGAGCACACCATAGCGGGCCAGCGCCTTCAGCGTTGCGCGCAGTACCGGCGTGCCGATATTGTCGATGAAGATCGAGACGCGTTGTCCATCCGTAAGCTGACGCACTTTTCGGAGAAAGGCCACTTCCGCGGCAGCATAAGCGGTGCGGTAGTCGATGTCGGCACCGTGGCGCGCGGCGTCGAACGAAAGCTCTAGAAACTCGCGACGATCGACGGGAGTAATTCCGAGCGCAGAGATCTGTCGGAGTCTTTCACTGTTCGAGGCAATCATCGCGACCCTGCAACCGGCGCGCTTCGCCAGAAGCAACTCGGCGAGCGCGACCCCGCCGCCCCATCCCCAGACATGCGGTGTCGGCGCAATCCCATTCGTCCACTGGCTGCGCCAACAGGCCCAGGTCACTCGCCAGTTGTCCCAAGCGGTCGCGTAGCGTACGGAGGTGCCTGCCCATTGCAGCAAGCTGTAACGGGTTTCACGCGGCAATGGGATCAGCTGATCCTCACGCAATTTCGTCCGCTTTGCGAGAAGGCCGACGCTACCCCGATTGTCGTAGCCGTAAACCTCAATCGGATAGCCTTGTGAATCAGGTTTGCCAATTGGTATCACGACGCAAACGTCGCCCGGGCGACAGCGCGTAACGTTCTTACCGGTTTCGACCACCCGGACCACGCCCGCATTGCCGAGCACGATCCGTCGTTCCATACGCAGGCGGCACACATCGACGGGGTTACGTGTCATTGCATGTGTCATGTTGCCTTCCCAAGTGCCGTACAACGGTTCTGCAAGCACTTCGGTATCGTCAGGTTCTGAAAATGAAAATTGCTCGAGCACCAATTGTCCTGGCTGCCGCGATCCGTCTCCCTGATGGAGAACCCACGCCTCCGTCTCGATCATTGGTCTAGAAACTCCCGTCAATAGGCTCAAAACGCCGCGTATCAGCAATCAACGCGGCAACTTCGACGGGCTGATGCCGAACGAAATAATGTCCGCCGCTCTTTAAGACTGCAAGTTTGACGGAATCGGTAAACTGCGCCCAATGCTTGACACGCTTGCGATAACCGTTAACCAACGGATCGGCGTCGCCCACTAAGCAAAATATCGACGCATTGAGTTTCCGATTGATGGACCGTTCGTTTAGCCGGCGATAGTAATCGAATGTCGCAAGCGCATCGCGGCGGAAGCTCGCGACCACGAATTTTGTAGCCTCCGGATCAAGCGTCTCGTCAATGCCGCCGAGTATCTTGAGGAACGCTTGCAGCGCGTCGTCCGACATCCCTTCGAGGCGATTCATGTAGCGCCGCTCCTCTGCGCCGTTACTGCTAAACGGCACCACCGCGCCGGCAAAAACCGTCGTCACGTTGCGACCTGCGCTCTCAAGCTGGCGGGCGATCTCAAGCGCTAGAACAGTGCCGCCGCAATGTCCGTAAATCTCGATTGGCCCGGTGACCCGGTGTTCAACCTCATGCACGCAAGCCCGCGCGATGTCTTCGATGTCGGCGGTCGATGATTGCACGTCGCCATAGTCCTGGCCCATAATGTCCAGGGCAAAAACCGTGAAACTTGCCGGCAGCGCATCCGCCATCGCCTTGTACATGATGGCGTTGCCGCCAGCGTAAGGTACGCAGACAAGGGTCCGGTTGGCTATGGGGTCGGATGTGATGCTGGTGCGTAAATTCTGGAGCAACGCGGGTCCGCCTGCGGCGAAGGTCTCAGCGGCTTCGATCGCATGCACAGTGCGCTCGATGGTAGGCTCCTCGACCAGACGACGAAGTTGGATCTGTACGTGGAGCCGTTCGCGAATGCGTGCGGCAAGACGGACAGCCGTCAGCGAGTCGCCGCCAAGTTCGAAGAAGTTGTCGTGAATGCCTATTTGTTCGAAGCCGAGCAGTTCCTGCCAGATTTCGGAGACGATCCTCTCGTTCTCGTTGCGCGGTGCGACGAAAGGCGTCTGCAATTGGGGACGCCGCACCGGTACCGCGGCGCGGGGCGACGGTTGCTGAGGCGAAGCAATTTGCGCAGCTATTCGCGCGATCGGCGCCTCGCGCGAGACCACCCATTGCGGCTCGGCTGGCACCGAGAGTACATGTTGAATCAGTGCGAGGCCTTCTGTGGAAGAAATTCCGCGGTCGCTAAGCATCCTTTCGAGGTTCTTGCGGTGCGATTCGTTGGTTGTTGCATCAACCGCTTCAGAGTCCATCCAGTAGGTCCAATTGATAGATGACCATAAGGCTCCAGTTCGCGCTCGTTCGCGACGCGCGAAGGCATCGATGAATTGATTGGCCGCCGCATAAGCGGCATTGCCGAGACCCCCGAAGACCGCGGCGAGCGACGAAGCGAGCAGGCAGAATCGCGGTGGATCAGGCCGCAGCGCGTCCGCCAACGCCACGGTGCCGTCTACCTTGGCGCGAAAATTGCGGGCAAGAATTTCAGGCGTTGTGTCAGCGGCGAGCTCAAAGCTCTGACGCTCGATGGCACCGGCGAGATGAAAGACGCCGTCTAGTTTGATGCCGCGTTCACGCAATCGACGAATGAGGCTCGTCACTGCCTCACGATCACCAACATCGGTGGATTCCACCTCTACTACACCGCCACCCGCCTCTATCTGCCGTATGCGATGCATCTGCTGGGAGATGATGTCGCGGTCGTCATGCTCCGCGATCCAGGCGTCCCATTGGGGTCGGTCCGGTAGGCCGGTGCGACCGACGAGGATCAGTCTGCATTTAAAGCCATGAAAGAGATGTTCGGCGAGGGAAAGCCCAATACGGCCGAGGCCGCCCAAAATGAGATAGACGCCGCCTTCGCGGTAAGGACAGTAGTTTGTTTCGAGCGCCGGTGGCGCGGGCTCGTAATCCTCGATCCAGCGGCCCGGACCACGATAGGCGACCGCGGGGTCGAGTAGCGGCGAGGTGATTTCGGCGATCAGCTGCTCGACTAAGGCGCCCGGCACGGTCCTGGCCTCCGGCAGCGCGATGTCGATAGTCTGCACCTTGATGTGGGGAGTTTCGCGCGGCACGACCTTGGACAGAGGAAGGAGGGTTGTTTTTCCCGGAGCAACCCGGCCATCCATCAGGACGTCCTGCGTTTCGGTAGTAATGATGGATAGCCGGACAGGGTTACCCGAACCATGTCGGTCCAGCGCCGCAAGCAGAGTGAGCAGTGGCGGAAGCGCTGACCAGTCGCCATCATTTGCCGCCGGCGCGATCGACCAGCAATAGGCGATACGATCGGGAAATTGGCCGCGTTCGGCGAGCGCTCCCATTAGCTGTGAATAGTGCTCGCCATTCGACGGGTCGATCAGCCATCGGCCGTCGTCGGGCTCTGCTGATGTGGGACGGCCTGGATATACAAGGGTGACGTTAGATCCAATTGATTGAAGCCGCTCGGCCAAGGCGCCACCAAGCCCGGCTTCGTCCGCGAACAGAAGCCAGCGATCGCGTCTCGGTTCGGTCGCACGCGCCAGCGACACCGCTCGCCACCTCGGCACATGCAACCAGCCCGCAGTCCCCTCCCGCGCGGACCCGATCGCTGACGGCGTTTCGGATTCGATTTGCGGTTCTGCCCAGTGGCGCGTTCGTTCGAATGAATAAGTAGGCAGCGGCACGCGCCGCCTCAATTTCGATTGCGAAAATTTCAACCAGTCTACCTCGACGCCGCTGGTCCATAGACGTCCCAAGGTTTCGAGCAAATGAGCATTGGACGGAACGCGCCCGGCGACATGGCGCATCGACGGCAACGCGACCTGCGTTTCGTTGAAGCCGGGCTGCGCGCGCATCATCGAACAAAGATGATCGCTCGGGCCAATTTCAATGAATGCTTGCCCGGGCATTTCGAGCAGCTTGCTGGCGGCATCCGTGAACCGAACTGACTTTCGAACGTGCGAAGTCCAGAAATCCGGACTGGTCGCCTGTTCGTCTTCAATCCAAGTTCCTGTCACGGTCGATAGGTACGGCTTGTCGGGCGCGCGCAGACGGCATCCTGCGACAAAGCTATGGAAGCGGTGAAGGATTGGCTCGACCAATGGTGAGTGCGCGGCTGCCGCGATCGGGGAGAGGAGGCATGCGATACCGTCTTGCTTCAACTGACGCTCGAGCGCCCGCACTGAGGTAGCCGGCCCGGAGACGAGACTTTGCCGGGGTGTATTCGCCGCTGCGACCACGAGTCCATCGTGCAGGCGGGATGCAATTTCGACCTCGCCCGCCTGCACGAGCATCATGCCACCACCCTCAATTTCGTCGAGCAGGCGGCCGCGGTAAGCGGTGATCTTCAGCAGCGTCTCCAGATCGAAGACGCCGCTATAATGTGCGGCCAAATACTCGCCGGTACTGTAGCCAACGACCGTGTCCGGAATCACGCCCCAACTCTTCCAAAGCGTGGCGAGCGCATACTCCAGCGTGACAAGCACCGGCAAGCCCACGGCGCCGCGGTCGAATGCGGTTTGCATCGTGGCGCCCGCAACGCCTTCACCTTCCGGCCGCATCAACGCTGAGAGGTCGATTCCGATTTCAGGTCTCAGAATTGCCGCACACGTATCAACAGCTGTCCGAAAAACTGGCTCAGCCGAATAGATTGCCGCGATCGACTCACCGCGGGCGGCACCCGCTCCCGCGAACATGAAGATCGGTGGTCGCTTGCGCTCACCGGCGTGGCCGTCGAACACGCGCTGGCCTTCCATCGTGCGCAGCCGTCGGGAAGCATCATCGAAACTGTCGCTAACGATGCAGCGCCGTTCGCGCATTTCGCTTCGGCCTGTCTGTAGGGTGAAGGCGGTATCTGGGAATTGCTCGGCAGGAGCGGCCGCAAAGTGGGCGGCCATAGAGTCGGACAGCCGACCCAGCGCAGCGGGATTCCGAGCGGAAAAAATCAGGAGCTGGTGAGGTCGGTCACGAGCCGGTGCCGGCGGCAATGGTGCCTCCTCCATGCAAACGTGTGCGTTAGTGCCGCCGACGCCGAAGGCACTCACTCCGGCACGACGCGGTGTTGTTCCGATGTTCCATGGGGTCAGCCGATTGTTGACGTAGAAAGGGCTCGCCTCCAGGCCCAGGCGAGGATTCGACTGCGCAAAGTGCAGCGTCGCCGGAATTTCCTTGTGATGCAATGCAAGCGCTGCCTTGATCAGACCGGTCACGCCCGCAGCGGCGACTAAATGCCCGATATTAGTCTTGACGGCGCCGAGCGCGCAGGCGTTGCGCCCGTCGTGACCCGTGAAGGCTCGCTTCAGTGCTGCGATTTCGATGGCGTCGCCAAGCGCGGTGCCGGTGCCGTGGGTTTCGATGAAACCGATCGTGGAAGGATCGAAGCCGGCCATCCTCTGTGCTTCGGCGATGACCTCTGCTTGGCCGTCCACGCTCGGTGCCATGAAGCCGACTTTCGCCGCGCCGTCGTTATTGAGGGCGTGTCCGCGAATCACAGCGTAGATGTGATCGCCATCCTTCCTGGCATCCGCGAGGCGCTTAAGCGCTACGACTCCGACACCGCTTCCAAACACGCAACCGTCGGCACGGGCGTCAAAAGCGCGGCAATGGCCGTCCGACGACAACCCGCCATTGGTCTCCTCATAGAGGTAGCCGGAATGATGTGGCACAACGACCGCCACGCCACCTGCAAGCGCAATTTCGCAGTTGTAGTCGGCCAGCTGCTGGCAAGCTACGATGATTGCCACCAGCGATGTGGAGCAAGCATTGCTGACGTTTAGACTCGGGCCTGTAAGCCCGAGCTTGTATGACACGCGCGTTGCGACATAATCTTTGTCGTTTCCGGTGAATATCTCGATACGGCGCACGAGGGTCGACACGTCGCCGTCAAGCTCGAGATTCTTCAGAAGATAAGAGCTCATGTTCGCGCCAGCGTAGACGCCGATTCGCGCCGTAGTTCGTCGGCAATCGTAACCAGCGCTCTCGAGCGCAGCCCATGCCTCTTCTAGGAACAGTCGGTGTTGCGGGTCGATGAGCGCGGCCTCGCGCGCACTATAACCAAAGAATTCCGCGTCGAAGCAGTCGTAGTCATCTACCACCGGTGCGACTCGCACATAGTTTGGTAGGCAGAGCAACGCTTCAGCGACTCCCGCCTCACGCAATTCGTCCACGCTGAACGAACGAATTCCTTCGCGCCCCTCCCGCAGCATGGACCAAAGGGCATCAACCGAACGGGCTCCGGGGAAGCGCCCTGCCATGCCGATGATGGCGATTCCCTCATCTGCCTCAAGGGATTCGTCGACTGGCTTCATTGCGGCGTTTCCTCGTGCGTTTCGCGTCGGCGAATCCTTGCCGCGCGGCGTTGTGCAACCCTCCGCTCCATCTTGGAGAGTTGCATTGGTCGCTCGCGCTCGTCGGCTCCATACATGCCCGCCGTCATGGCCGCGACGGTCGGATGTGCAAATAGATCGACAATAGCAATGTCGCGCGAAAGTCGCGCGGCGAGCGCTTGCTGCAGTTGAACCATCAGCAGAGAATCCCCGCCAAGATCGAAGAAGTTGTCGTTCAAGCCTACGTCATCTCGATTTAGCACCTTGCGCCAAATTTCAGCGACGAGGTCTTCGGCTTCCGTAAAGTGGCGCTGCGCCTCCCGTCGAGCCTTGCTTTTGGCAGGCACGTGCAAGGCGGAACGGTCGAGCTTTCCGTTCGCCGTCAGCGGAAGATGCTCGAGAACTACGATGTCTCTGGGAACCATGTAAGGCGGCAGGTGACGAGAGAGATAACTCTGTAGTGAGGCTGCGCCGAGGCATTCCCTAGCCGTGTCATATGCGATCCGTTGCTCGGCTACCGAAGGCGGCTCTGCGCGGGCCAAGATCAGATCGAGCCCGAAATCGTTTGCCAAGTCTTCGCTATCTCGACCAGTCGCGATCTCACTAAAGCCAGCCTCCAGAAGTTCGGCGATCCAGCGCTTAAGCGGCAGGAACGGACGATCCTCACCGTCCACGACGTTCAGGCCCTCGATCAATCCGACCGTGACCAAATGCGCGCGCGTGTTGCGAGTTGCCTCGATCAGTAGCAGTACGCCTCGTGGCGCCAGCAGCGGCCGGAGACGAGCGAGCGCCGCGGCGGGTTCCTCGGCGTTGTGCATTACGTTGGCGGCGACGATCAGATCGAAGCTGTAGGGCTGCAGTCCCTGGACCAATGGATCCCGTAACGCGTCGACGACTCCGTATTCGACGAAACCGAATTGCCAAAACTTGCGTTTGACAACGTCGCGGAAGAACGGCGTGACGTCGGTAAATAGATACTGCGTTCGGCCCTTAGGAAGCATCGGCAGCAGCGACATTGTCGTCGAACCGACCCCGCCGCCAAGTTCGAGTATGCGAATCGGGCCAGTAGTTCCGGCGACGAGATCCTGGATGGCTCTTGCCGCCTGGGCATTAAGGAGCCGTGCAATAGGATTGTGTTCGTACAGCGCTTCCGCGAAACGCCAATTACCACCCGGGAAGAGCATGGCGATAGGATTGATATCGCCGCGCACCAGCGCGTCTAGGTGACGGCGACAGTTGGTGAAGTATTCGATGAGTGGATTGTCTGGCAGGTTAATATCAGCGAAGGGATCAGCGGCTTCTTTCCTGACCGGCGTGGCGCAGCGGTATCGCCCACCATCGCACGTTAGCAGCCCGTCCTCGGTCAGACACCGCAGCCAGCGCGCAAGCAGGCCGTGGAACTTTTGATGCACCCTGCCGAGGGTCACGATCTCCTCGAGCGTCCGTCTTTCTCCAGCGGCGCTGAACAAGCCAAGGGCGTGTAAGGCTTCGAAGATGGCATCAGTGCTTTCGCGCTCGAGCGCATGTGTTTCGCGCAGGAAGGGCGCAAGCGACGGCGCGAGTTCAACGTGCATTTGACGAACTTCAGCCGAGAGTAGCGGAAAATCGCGCCAGGGCGCTGACCTCACATCCAGCGACAGCAGGACGGATGGTTGTTCTGGTACCACATACCCGATCAACGCGCGAGAGTTCGCGCCGCCCTCGGCGATGACAACGGCGTCGGCGACCAGTGGGTGCTCTCGCAAGGTTCGCTCGATCTCGCCAAGCTCGATCCTGTGGCCGCGAAGCTTCACTTGGAAGTCCCGCCGCCCAAGGAATTCCAAATATCCCTGCGGCAGAAAGCGAACTCTGTCGCCAGTGCGATAGAGCCGCTCACCTGTGTCCGGATGGTTGACGAACTGCTTGGCGGTCTTCTCGGGATCTTCCCAGTAGCCTTTAGCCAGCCCCAAGCCGCCAATATAGAGATCACCTTCGACCCATTCCGGGCAGGGCCGCATGCGTCCGTCGTAGACATGCATGCGTTGGTTAGCCATCGGGAAGCCGTAAGGAATGCTTCGCCACGTCGGATCGATGGCGTCGATCTCGTAGAAAATCGACCAGATCGATGCCTCCGTCGCGCCGCCGAGGCTCATCACCTGCGCGTGGGGCGCCAGCGACCGGATCGCATCCGGCACGTCGAGCGGAATAGAGTCTCCGCTCAGCATGACGAGTCGCAATGAGTGCTGGAGCGAACTGGTGTGACCACGAGTGTGCTCGATCAGCATTTGCATCAGCATTGGCACGGAATTCCAAATCGTCACGCGATGCTCACACATCAGCGAAAGCCAGTGCGCGGGATCGCGCAGCCGTGACGGATCGGGCAAAACGAGCGTGCCGCCGGCGGCCAGCACGCCGAACACGTCGTAGATGGCAAGATCAAACGAGAGGTTGCTTAGACCAAGCACGCAGTCAGCACTGCAGATCGAAAAACGACGGTTGATATCGGAAATTGTGTTGACGACGGCTCTGTGATCAATCATGACCCCTTTGGGTACCCCGGTCGATCCTGATGTGTAGATCACATAGGCGAGATCCTCCTGACTCGCCCGTGGTTGCGGCGGCGCATGCTCAGCCTCCAAACCATCATCGACTACGATTGTAACAATCCCTTCGGGCCACGCGATATTCGCCGAGTGAGCCTCAGTGAGGACTACACGCACGCGACCGATCGCGAGCATCGCCGCGATCCTAGCCTGTGGCAGCGTTGCGTCGATCGGCAGGAACGCAGCGCCGGCAAAGAGGGTGCCGAACACGCCGACCACTTGCTCCCAGCCCTTGACCATCACCACGGCAACGAGATCGCCCGGGCCAATATCTAACGAGCAAAGTCGCGCGGCAACCGCGTTCGCTCGCCGCCGTACAGTATCGTAAGAAAGCGTCGTCAAGGAGCTCACAACGGCGGTTTTGTCCGGGCTATGCGTAGCTTGGGCAAGGAAGCGATCCTGCAGCAAACCGCTGTCTTCCATCCTGGTCGTTGCATTGTAGTCCTTGCGCCGCCGGGCCTGCTCGTTCGGCAACTGGACCGGACATGGCGTTTTAAGTCCGCTCTCGCCGGTCGCGAGCCGTGATACGAATTCCGAATAGGCCGAGAACATCGCGTCGAGCAAACCCGGGGGAAACAACTTATCGACGGCGTCCCAGTTGAACAGCAGCGCGCCGCGTTCCTCAGTGATCTGATGATCGAGCCACACCTGCGGGGTTTGGCTGATTCCGAACACGCGTTCTCCGAGCCAGTCGGTGCCGAGGTCCGTGCCACCTGCTCGATTTTGCTGCGCGAGCAAGCTCGTAAAGACCACTGGCATACGAACGGGTTCGGTCGCGCTGGCCTGAAGTTCCCGCAACACGCGCACGCCTGAAAACAGGCGATGCTGCATATCGGCCCGCAAGCGTTGTTGCAACGCTTGGGCGCGCGCAAGGAACGTGTCTCCATCGGGCACCTGCAACAACAGCGTCGAGGTAAAATCGCCGACTACGCTCTCGACGTCTGGGACCACGGGCAGGCGATTGAATAACGTCATTGTCAGTGTGAATTCGTCCTGGCCGGTCCAGATTCGCAACATATCCGCGAAAGCAGCGCAGAGAAGCACCGAAGGGGTAAGCCCCGCCTCGCCAGCGCGCTGCTTCAGTTCTCGCCATTGTGCGGCCGGCAGCATTCCGATCCTGCGGTGAAAACGAGGATGCTCGATCTGTGCTGGAGAGCAGTCGAGCGCCAATGCCGGCGGAGGCGCAAGGTTGGGCACGCGATCCCGCCAGTATTGTTTCGCGGCAGCAAATTGCTCAGATCGTTCCAAATCCGCCGCCCGCGCAGCGTATTGGTCATAGCTTGCCCGTGCCGTTGGTAGCGGCATTTGGTGGTAGAGACTGTTCCATTCGTGCATCAATTGCACGATGCTGGCCGCATCGGCCACAATGAGATCAAGGCTCACATGTAGTCGCGCGCGGCCGTCGGGTAGCAACGTCGCCTGAATGTCGAACAGCGGCCATGAATACAGATCGTAAAGTTTGTGCGACATCGTGGAGCGCGTTGCCAGTAGAACCGCCTCGGCGGAAGCGATGCTGCAGTTCCGCAAGTCCGTGACAGCTATCTCGAATCTTTCCCTGCGTTTGCAAATCATCGCCGTCATATCCGACGCAAGAGTCGATTGCAGACAGATGTGCCGCTCGATCACCGCATTCCAACTGTCCGACAGGCGCGCGAGGTCCCACGGGCCGCCATCGAACTCGTAATAGAAGTGGCATCCAACATTGCCGATTTCAGAGACGAGGTGACGGCCGACGATATACGCACGTTGAATGTCGGATAACGGAAAGGTCACACGCTCGCACTGAAGCTTTTCCAAAATTTCCCGCTTGTGGCTACGCAACTGATCAATCAGATCCGGTGTCAAGGTGCCTGGCCTGGCGTGCACGACAATCTCGCCATTGTCGGCGGAAAGCACTGCGCCACGCCGACGGAGATCTGCGAGCAACTGTTCCGTCGTCATATGCGAATGCTTTCCCATTGCACGCCGTCGCGACGCGTCGGACCTTGTCTTTCGTCGGAGCGATGGATCGGCTTCGAAAGCTGCTCGGCTATGGCCCGGATAGTTGTAAGCTCGAAGATCATAGATTCGGGGATATCGAGGCCGGTTTTGGCCGCGATAGCGGCGGCGAACTCCAGCGCCATAAGCGAATCCATGCCTAGGCTTGTCAGCGGCTTGACCTTGTCGATGCTGTCAATCGGGAGCCGAGTTCGCGCCGCGACCCAGCCAATAAGCCAGGCCTCGAGATCCGCAGCAGACTCGACGTCAGCCGGCATCGCCATATCGCCGATGTTCGACGCTTCAATATGCACGGCAGAGTCTGTGCGCGCGAGCAACGGATCGATTGTCTGCCCGACGCCGGGCAGCGTTGGCTCGAAATCGCCGATGCCACTCGCGTACGAATCAATCGTTTCCTTGAGCATCGTGGACGGGAGTGCCATGTGGTCGGCCTCGGCAAGTGCCGCGCCGAATTCCCGACGCGCCCACGCGCATGCGAGGTCTGCAGAGGCGAACGCCGCACTCCGGGCCGCTGCCTCCAGGATACCGAAACCGATCGCCTTGCCCAGCGCTACGTGGCAATCGGCGCCCCGAGCGGCTGCCTGTCGCGCCGCCGTGGCGATTGCGGAAGCCCGTTCGGGCGCGCCGAGGTCTTCCGATATGAAGCGATAAAGACCCTCGGGCTCGTTCAGGGCGCGCGCGCCGAGAAATGCCGCCATTGCCTCCGTCGGCCCTTCGAAAATGCGGAACAGTCGCGCGTCTTCGAACAAGCCTGGCGCAAGGTTCGGATGGACATACCCTCGGCCGCCGAGGATCTGCACGAGATCGTCAGCCGCCCGCCAAAGCAGCTCCGGCGCCACCACCTTGACCGCTATGAACGCTTCTTGTGGTACCTCGCCACCCTCGTCCAGCATGGCGGCGAGGCGGCGAACCAGAGCCTCAAGCGCCGTGGTCGCAGCGACGAGCGACGTCAACCGCGCTCGGACGAACGCCTGGTCGATCAGTTTCGCGCCGCTAAACGCGCGACGATCAGCATAGCGCGCCATGAGCTGTGCGCACCGTTTCATCCCACCAATACTGAGGGCGCCGAGTCCCAGTCGGCCATGCATCATCGCATCTTGCGCAATCGCTATTCCCTGTCCGGGCTCACCGAGCAGACGATCCCTTTCGACAACGGCGCTCTCGACGATGACTTCACTCTGGACCATCCCTCGAACGCCGAGGGTGAGTGCCTCGGGGCCGAGTCGCAAACCCGGCGTGCCGTCGCTCAACATGAAACCGCTCATGCCGAGTTCACGGCCCGAGCGATCGAAGGAGCGAGCAAAGAAATGGATGCTGGCGGCCCAAGCGGCGGAGCCAACCCACCATTTGCGTCCGTTCAGCCGCCACCGGCCGTCTGCAAGTTCTTCGGCTGTTGCACTGACGAGGCGGGGGTTTGCGCCGGCGCCCGGCTCCGTCAGCGCGAAAGCACCGAGTTCACGGCCGCTCGCCAATAGCGGCAGAACTCGCTGCCGGACATTTTCGAGCGCATAGTTGAGCACCGGCCGTATCGCGAGCGCATTGTGTAACCCGACCATCGTCGCAAGCGTCAAGTCGATGGCAGCTAACTGCTCCAATACGCGCATCGTATCGGTCGTCGTCAATGCGATGCCCCCGAGCAACGGCGAGACTTGCAACCCAAACAGACCGCGGTTGCCAAAATCGAGCACGAGGTGCGGAGGAATGGTTCGACGTTCGCGCATCCAGACCGGATCGAAGCGCCTGTCCGCATAGTCACGCACCCATTGGATCAAGCCCTCTACTGTCGGGGCGTCCGCTGGCTTTGGATCGACGCGCGGTGAAACTTTGGAAAGTGATGTAGCTCGAATGGTCCTGGCGTCTACGGGGTTGCTGTTCATGAAGAGTTGCAATGCTTTCTGTCGCTGAATCTTTCCGTTCGAGCTTCGCGGCAATCTTCCCAATGGAACGATGGCGACGTTCGCGACTGTCAGTTCATGCGCTTCCGCTACTGCGTTTCGAACCGCCGCGAGGACATCCTGAGCCGGCGCCGCAGATGCGCGATGATCGATTTCGATGGCCACACCGAGTTGTCCACCGTCGGATGACGGTTCAACCGAATGGCCGAACACGACGGCCCTCCCCGGGCCGATCGCCGGATGTGAGGTTTCGACCGTACGCTCGATATCGTCGGGATAATGGTTCTTGCCGCGAATAATAATGAGGTCATCAGCACGGCCAACAATAAAAAGCGAATCATCCAAGAGAAACCCAAGATCGCCCGTTGCGAGAAAAGGTCCTCGACCGTCGGCAAGTCTTCGCTGAAATCGTTTGCCCGACGATTGCGGTTCGCCGTAATAGCCTCGTGCCACACTTGGGCCTCTGACCCAGATTTCGCCGATAAGATCCGGACCGACGCATACATCGGTATCGGGATTGACGATCGCCACGCTATGACCTCCAACAGGCTTGCCGCAGCCGACGAGGAGCACGCCTGACGCTGTCGACCGTGACACCTCCCGCACCCGCCGATTCGCGAGTTCACCAGGATCCAATGCCAACGTGCGCGGCTTCCGGCCCCCTGGACCGCCGCTTACCATCAACGTTGCCTCCGCGAGGCCGTAACATGGCAAGAAGGCGCCGGGGTTGAAGCCATAAGGCGCGAACGCTTTCGTGAATCGATCGAGCGTGTCTGCGCGAATGCGCTCGCTTCCGACAAACGCATTCTTCCAGTTCGACAGGTCGAGGCCGACACGTTGAGAGTCGGACACTGCGCGAACACAGTGTTCGAATGCGAAATTGGGGCCGCCCGCCGTCGTTGCGCGCTGCTCCGAAATGGCGTTCAGCCAGAGCGTCGGCTTTTGCACGAAAGTTGCCGGAGCCATAAGTGTACATGGAAATCCGGCGAAGATCGGCTGTAGGATTCCACCGACGAGGCCCATGTCGTGATAGGGCGGCAGCCAGACCACGCCCCGCGATTCTTGCGTGTGCCCAAACACGTCGCGGATCGCCGCGAGATTGTCCAAAAGATTGTCGTGT
This sequence comes from Bradyrhizobium sp. SZCCHNRI1009, assembly GCF_032487575.1. Lineage (NCBI taxonomy): Bacteria > Pseudomonadati > Pseudomonadota > Alphaproteobacteria > Hyphomicrobiales > Nitrobacteraceae > Bradyrhizobium > Bradyrhizobium sp. SZCCHNRI1009. The sequence continues at coordinate 360,190 of NZ_JAUEUL010000004.1, forward strand.
GTGATCGCGACCCCCTTCGGATGTCCGGTCGAGCCGGATGTGAATTGCAGATATGCTAGTGGGCCGCTTTCAGAATGCGAGGTCTTGATTCCGTGGGATTGATCTGTCTCGATCAGGTCGGTTGCGATGAGTTCGTTCACGACCAATCGGTGGCGAAGCCTCTCTACCTCGCGGTAAGTCGTCAGGATGCATCGCGACCCGGCGGTCTGGGCGATTGCCGAAACTCGCACGAAATCGGCCTCTCGTTTCGGGGGATACAGCGGAACGGGAATGACGCCGGCAACAAGGCAGGAAAAAAAAGCTGCGATGAACTCCAAGCCAGCCGGATGCAGCACTATGGCGGTGTCACCCGGCCGTATTCTTTCGCGAAGTAAAGCTCCGACCGTTGCGGAACGTCTATAGAGAGCACCGTAGGTCAAGCTCTCTGGCGTTGATTGCCGCGCCTGAATAAAGCGAAAGAGCTCGCCGTCTTCGTCATTTCTGACGTGTGCAGCAAGAATATCGAGAATATTTGCCCGCGCAGCCACTTGTTCTCCTGAACAATGACCATACGAAGTATATCATGGAAGGCGCATTGTTCAACCTAAAAGTGCTGATGCTGATATGAGCTCAGCGTACTTGCTAGGCAGAGAGGGCGCCACAAAGGCCTAGGCGAGAACCTTATGACTGGCATCGCGGGCAAAAGGGAGAGACCATATTTTCGGTTAAAGATCGGCCCCTTGGTGGGGGCGCTTAGTTACGGCGGCGAGGTTCTGCGTTAGAAGCGGCGGCGGATACATGGCCGAGAATCGATGTCGCCCTCTAGACTGCTAGGAGCTTCATAACTTACATTGCGCAACGGCGCCTCATTCGATTGAATAGTTATTTTTTAGCCGCTTAGGTGCGCGGTAACAGGAAGGCCAGTTTTGGTGTCACCTTGTGTTGGTTGCGATAAAGCCACCAGAGGGCTCGCTTTCGGCCAGGTAGACGTCTGGCTTACTGACCTGGATCAAATTGGCGCGAACGAACTGCGGAACTACGGGTCCATAATGAGCTCCGACGAGCGCGCCCGATGGGTACGGTTCGATGTGCCGCAGCCGAAGCTGCAGCACGTAGTCGCGAGAGCGCCGCTGCGGACAACTTTATCTCGTTATGCCAACGTTAAGCCAGAGGACTGGAAGTTTGATACGAATACCTATGGACGACCGCATATTACTTCGCCCACGTCTGCGCTCGATCTTCGATTCAACTTGTCTCACACAGAGGGGCTTGTAGTTCTCGCCGTCGCAAGGGATTCTGATGTTGGGGTCGACGTCGAGAAAGTGTCGCGGAATGTCGATATCGCACAAATCGCGCCCATGGTATTTGCGCCCGCTGAGGTCGTGGCGCTTGAGAGCAGTACGAAATCAAACCGCCGAGATATGTTTTTTGCTCTTTGGACTCTTGAGGAGGCATACATCAAGGCCCGTGGCATGGAGCTCTCGCTAACGCTTGATAGCTTCGCTTTCGATCTCTCGGGTAAACGACCCTGTGTGATTTTCAATGACGACTGCCGAGACGACCCCGCATGTTGGTCGTTCGAGCGTTACTTTCCGACCGCGACGCACGCCTTGGCGGTGGCAGTGGCAGTACCTCGACACGAGTTGAATGTGCAACTGAATTGGACAGTTCCATGAGTTCGCTCGCATGTCCCGGGCCAGTAAGTGTGGTCCTTGACAGAGCCGGTTTCCTCATGGCTCAACGAGCGGCAGTTAATTTGCCGGGAGGGCTTGATGCATCGGCTTCGCCTGCGGGACGCCCGGGGCTGGCCATGTGGAGATTCTCAAGCTATGGCTCGCAAAGAGCGATTGATCGTCGAAAGTAATGGAGATTGTCGCTAATGTGCAGTTCGCACGAAGAGCATTCGCTACAAGCAAGTCCAAAGTACCAAGATACGCCTTCGACTGATTCGAACCAAACTCTTCTGGTAGGTATGCCCCAACTTTCGTATGGAGGCCTTTCGGAAAACTGGTTGCTCAAGGAGTGCGGTCACCGTCACTGGCTGGCTTTAGCTAGTTTGTTCGGCCAACCCACTCCGGATTTCCAAGATCGACATGGGCATAAGCTGTACGCCGCGTTTGTCGCTTGTCGCGTCGTAGATGCTCAATTGGGTACAATTCACGAGAACGAAAAGATAAGCCTTGCAACGAGTCTCGACCAAATTTCACGCAGCCAACATCTGAGCCGACACGTTATCCGTCATAACGACAAAGCAGTCGCGCACGTAGAGATGGTATCAGCATTCCTGCGGCGCACCATTCCCGGTCGCAACAGTCGGATTCAACGTGGATACGTTGTTGGTGAACAGAGCAATTTAGTGACAGTTGGGCTGTCAATAAGTGATCTTCCAAGTACCGCCCATCAATTGCGTCTGGGTAAATGGGAGGAGTATCTCGGCTTTTCGCATGCAATTTCGGACGATTTAAAGCGATTTTCTTATCTGCCATGCCCGCACACGGACTTCAACGGCGCGGCCTTTCTCTATTTTGCTAGTTTTCAAAGCATTATTGATCGAGCCGAGTGGGAGTGGAATCATCAGCCGGATGCCATTGCGCATACTCAGAGAAGAGATCTATTTTTCTATAGCAATCTAGATCTTGGCGAGAAGGTAACGGTTATTTTGCGTGGGGGACAGACTTCCACCAACGTAGAGCGGACGTTCCGTCACTGGTGTCAGATTATTGCGGAAAGCGACGGGAGGCTTATGGCTGATGTGTTTACGACTAAGCGTCTTGAGACGGAACCTTCCATGGAACGAACTCTATCGATTTGAATTTCGTCTCGTCTCGCACGGAACTAGAAACAGTGATGTTTCGTCGCCTTTTCTGGGCCAGGGGGGGCCAATTCCACCTCGAAAAACAACTTGTCGTGTCCGGCTCAAAAACACCGTCGGCCGTCAACCCTCGCCGCGCGGCTTCCAACAAATATTTTCCAGATCAAAGCGGTATGAGCTTAACTGGAATCGATTTGAGATTCCCAAATCAGTCGGTTTCTGGTTCACTATGCTGGTTGAGAAGGAGACCAGCATGGATGGGGGGAGCCGTACTTTATCTTCGCAAACTTGTTATGGCGGGAATTGAGGGCGGTATTTCGCGCAATCAAGCTGCAAAGTAGTCTGAGGTCGCGATCAGCACGGGTGACTGGTCGGAAGCGGCGGGTGGAGTAGACCGCAGCATTGCTCCCGGTCAGTTGGGCGGCCACAAGCCGAAGGCGATTTCGGGGAGCATGCGCCGTGGTTATCGCAGCGGATCAAAACCGGCGATTTCGCCCCCGAGCTCGTTGCCAAGCTCGATGGGCGCGGACTGAAGGTCGACTACCGCTCGGTGTGGGAGTTCCTCTCTTGCTGCGAAGCTCAGCCTCGAAAAATGCGTGGTGGTTGGGGAACGTGATTGTCCCGGCGTGGCGCTCCGGTTTGTTCTCGGAACCCTGCGTGATCCTCGCTATCAATGCAGTGCCACCGATGCTGGCTTGTCCCCCACGCTATGGCGTAATGTTTCCGGTGTCTCTCAATTGCGCCGCGGCGGCGATAAATCCGCTCTCGGCTGTACGAAAGCGGCCAGCGTTGAATGCGAAATTCCTACGACCGAACTCGAGCCCCAGTGCCTTGTAGCTTTGTCCACTACGACGCAGCGATTGCCTAAAGTCGGTTGCGCCACTTGGACCGCCTTTCATCATCATTATCGAAAAATGGTTGTCACTTGCGGTCCTCTGACCCGGTGTGGGTGCCACAAAACTCATGAACACGGAATATCCGTCCACCGCGTTACCGCGCACCAGAACAAAATAGTCATCGTGCAGGTCTTGCACGATGCCGCCGCCAGTCTGAGCCATGCTGGAAAGATAATTGCCCCTTCCCCACTTCTCAACGATCTTGCAGCGGACGCTGGCGAACACGGTATCGCGGACTTTCGTTTCGCCTTCATCTTTGCCAATCGGCTTGCCGCAAAAGTATAGATTGGTCTCAAGAAGCAGGTCGATCGTCACGTTCACTCGGCCGTAGGCGTCGAAGCCTATCGTATTTCCTTGTTCGATTTCGCCGGCTTCCTCAAGTGCGATGGTCTGCTGAAGAGCGACGTCAGTTCTGACGTAAAGTTTTTCAGGATCGGCAAACACCGCCGATGGCAACGGGCTTCGGAGTTGAGCATCGTACCAGTCGAACATTATGCCATAGAACGCGCTCGGCGTGTAGCTGTCTCCAAGAGCTGCTTTTAGCCACGGCTGGTAGTTGGCGCGCGTGATCTGATTCGGGGGGGCATCCATGAGTTATTGAATCTCCAGCAACTGAAAAGATCAAATGCCGACGTGTACTCTGCCTTCAACTTTGTGTTCGCGCAATCCCTTGAGACTAAGGCGTCCGAAGATGGTCTACTGTAGGTGAGAGTCTGTCCCTGGTCGTCGCGGCAAGACGCGCTTGTCCGCGACGATGGCTCTTTGCTGCCGAGCCCAGGCGGCAGGTGTTGCGGACCCAAGCGGAACATTCTCCATCGAAGACGGGCGGGCCCGCGATCGCATTGAACGCTGCGGAGCGGCACAGGACGTGATCTGTGGCTATCTCGCCTGGCTGAAGAGTCCCAACGATGAAAGAGGTCGCCCCCGGCCGCGACAGTAATATTCCCGATCCAGAGAAGCGATCGCGCACGCTACTCGGTCATCGACTCATCTTTGGGATTGAAGCCGACGTCCCGGGGCCGGACTGAGGGTGAGATCTGCAAGGCTGAGGGCGGCAAGCCCTATTCGGTCGCGCTGTGGCGCGACTCGACGGAACGGGTGAAGGTAGAGGGCTGCCTGATTAAACTGCTCTGCTCGACCCAGTCTAAGCAACAGGTCTGTGACGTCATGGCAGGCCAGTTCGTTGGACCCACCGGTGATCTCAACGGTGCCCACGCGGACAAGGAGTGGGCAGCGCAGGCTGCGCCCCAAAGCGTCCGTACCAAGTCCGGTAGTAGACCCGGGCGATCTCAACGCGCTCCGTCCGCTCTCCGAACGCAACTCGGCGAGGACAAGGCCAGATAAGGCTCCAAAAATCCTTCCGAACGCGAAGCAAGCGAGGTCACCGGCTTGGGATGATCTGATTACACTTCGTGAGACTTGGCCGCGGTTGTCCGTCTGTTTCCGCTCCAATCCGCCGAGTGGTTGGGGGTAATTCTGTGGAACCGCTAGCGTACAAATCAGTCAACCGGTTGATAATAAAGCGATATCTTGCGTTGATTCGCGGACACTCTCTCCGCCAGCTGCACGATTTTCTACGCCAAACTGCGCTATGGCGGGCCTTCGATAGGCGGCGTCCGCTCGTTGCATGGCGGAACTCGAACGTTCGGCTTGGGGCGAGCCAATTCCCGTCCTTTAACGGAAGGCTCAACTTCTCCTCGATCCAGACGGTCTTCCCCCAAGGTCGCCAACGGGATCGGATCATCCCGCACAACCTCATTGGAGTGGACCGAGCAGCCCCGGCCGTTTGGCACACGTCGGCGGGAGAAATCCAGGAGGTGAACTTCGCGATGCTCGCTCAAGCTCAGAGCGGTCTTGGCCGAACCGCGCGGCGTCGATGGGGCGAAAGCTGGCAGAGAGTCATCTTGTAGGTGCCCTTCGGCAGACTGCGCAGGGTTGCGCTCCCGTGGCTCTCCGTTTTTCCATGCCGAGGATGACAGTCTTCAGGATATTTCGCTCACACGACGCATCTTCAGACGTCCAGCACTTCCTGGACTGCCTCAAATATGTCGTCTGCCGTCCCTTCGATCTTGCAATCAGCCCAGGCTTGGTAAGCCTTGGCATAAACCAACTTTTCGGCGCCTGGATCGATCATCGAGACCATCTCATCTCTGGATTCGCTCAGAGTAAGGGCTTTCACCTCCATGGCAATCGCAGTGATGAACCTCACGCGGCCTTCGTGCTCGTCGAAAACATTCGCGGTCATGAGCGCTTCTCCGTATGACGGTCGGCTTGGCGACTCCTGCTAATGCCGCACGCCGAAATGATCGGTGCTGGCCTATTTGTGAAGTTGCGAGCTACGACCGCGGCTGTTGCGGTTGTTCCTTTGGCCGCTCGCTCTTGCATGCGAAACAGACCGAACGTGCAACTTGAGTTCCGTTGATGGCTAACCGTTCGTGGACGTGAGGGGTCCTCATCGTACATGACTCGCAATATGCCTGCGGCAATCGCAACGCAATTTCTCTTGAAGAGTCCACGAATCGCCCCCTGTCCCCACAACCTTCACTTCTCTCTTCCTTGAGGCGACTTTGAAGATGACCTCCGCGAGGAGTCGTACGCTATCGTACTGACTTTGTATGTGGTGATCCTTCGGCAACACGAAACATGGAGGCTGTAGATCACCGCGGCGGCCATAGCTTTCCAATCGTCTTGAAAGTTGAACGCATCCGAGACTGTTCAACTATTCGGAGATGCGCTCCGGGCCGGTCGGGCCGGCCCACGACCCCGTGGCGGCGGCGAGCCCGCGCAGAACGGCCGGAATTAACGGTAGCTGCTTGTGAGCGTCGAGCGCATCGGCGCAGCGGCTGCCGTGCTTCAGATCCCCGCGCGGATCAGTCCTCGTAGCTGTCGATGACCGCGTCAGCGATCGTACGCTTGGTGACGATGCCGACGATGTCATTCACCCGCGGGCGGGAGCCGCCCTGGAAGACGATGGCGGCACCGGCGCCGTGGCGCTTGAGTCTCGCAAACACCAGGCTCAGGAGGTCCTGATCGCGACAAATGACCATCCGCCGTTCGGCAAAGGTTTCGACAAACAGGTCAGGGTTGGTTTGAGATTCCATCCACAGACCCGAACGCGGCGGAATCAGCCCCACGATCCGGCCATCCCGCTCGACGACGATGGCTCGAGCGTCATCGGTATCTTCCGCGGGCAAGGCTTGCTTCAGCGTTGTGCCGGCCCTGGCTACGATAAAGCGACGCTCCATGATGTCTTGCGCCTGCTTAACCAGGTAAAGATTGATATGCCGCTCCTTGGGGATACGGTGGCCGCGATGACGCAGCTTGACCGTGTAGATCGTCTCATTGACGAGCGCGCGCCTTACGCCGGCAGCCAGCGCCACCGCGACGATCACCGGCACAATGATCGCGTAGTCACGCGTCATCTCGAACACCATGACGATGGCCGTCATCACGCCGCCGGTTCCCGCGCCGACCATGGCCGCCATTCCAACGATAGCGGCCGAGGACGGCGTCAGCCCGGAATGAGGCAAGATCGAACTGGTCCCGGTCGCAAATGCCGCGCCAAGAGTGGCGCCAAGATAGAGCGAGGGAGAGAAGATCCCGCCTGAGGCCCCGCAGCCAAGGCTGACGGTGGTGGCGAGCAGCTTCAGCGCGAATAGCAGCGCAAGAAGACCCGTCGCGGTCATCTTGTGGTCTAGGATGTCCTGAATGACCGAATAGCCAACCCCATCGACGTAGGAATGGCCGAACGCGTGACTGAGTCCCACCATCATCAGGCCGATCACAGCCATGCCCACGATGTTCTGGACGTACTCGTTTCCGGACAGTTTCGGAAATCCATCCTCCATGAAAACGAGCAGCCGAATGAACGACCAGGCTGCTGCGCCGCACAGCACTCCAAGCAGGACGAACGCAACCGCCTCCTGCGGATTGAACGACGCAACCATGGGAAATTGAACGTCCGGCACCGCAAAGGCCGGGTCCGGGCCGATGAGAATTCGCCCGATCGTCGTCGCAGCGCCCGTCGCCACGACGACGGGAAGGAAGGTGCGGTTCGACACTTCCGGCAGGAGAATTTCGAGGGCGAACAGCACACCGCCAAGCGGCGTGTTGAACGTTGCGGCGATGCCCGCGCCGGCGCCCGCGGACAACAGCGTTATCTTCTGCCGCGTGGAGAGTCCGATGAATTGAGAGAAGGCCGAACCAAGCGCCGAGCCGATCTGGATGATCGGCCCCTCGCGCCCGACGGCGGCGCCGCTACCGATCGATATTGCGGAGGCCAGCGCCTTGATCACGGCGACCGTGCCGCGGATATTGCCGCGCTTGTAGAAGATCGCATCCATCACTTCGGGGACGCCGTGTCCCTTTGCTTCGGGAGCAAAGCGCCTCACGAGAAAAACGACAATCAGGCCCCCGACCATCGGGGACAACAGAACGAAGTCGCCAAAGCGGCTGGGACCCTCGCTGATATTGGCGTCGTAAACGAAACTGAGTCTGCCATTGTAAGAGACGTTGTGCACGAAGCCGATCAGGGCGCGGAACACAACCGCGCCTAGTCCAGTCATCACCCCGATAACCAAGGCGAGGCCACAAAGAACGAGCAGGCTCACCCGCCGTTCCTCCAGCAGCGATTTGCGGCCGCCGGCTGCGATCGCTTTGATATTGTCGGAAGTCAGTCCTGTGGGCATCCGGGTCACACGAAATGGCTCAAGGTGGGGATCGCAAGATACGGACTGGTCGGCCATAAAAGCGTTCCGGACGCCGTCCGCACTGGGCAACAGGGACTTGGACGGCTTTGACGCAGAGTGCAGCGTCAGGGCAAGTGCTAATCGATCGCCCTTCTGCTGAACAATGGCCAACTATACTGCGGAAGTTCCAAGGAATCTGTGATGTCACGCCCGATAGCGAGCCTGGCCAGGCCGGGAAGAGCAAACGCTTTGACCACCAAGTTGCGGAATCGCAGCCCGAACTCTGTCTTCGGTGCAAAAGCACCGGCAAAGCGCTCGGCTCCACGCTGCTTGGCATTGATGTAGCTTCGCAACAATGTTTCGTATCTCCGAAATGCGAGTTGATACTGCCCGTCTGCAGCTGCGAGTTCACCGGCAAGGACGTAAGCCGAGATCATTGCCAGCGCCGAGCCCTGCCCGGCCAGCAGCGAGACGCAGAATGCCGCGTCTCCCACCAGCGCGATGCGGCCGTGGGACCAGTTTTGCATCTGGATCTGACTGACGCTGTCGAAATAGAGCGACTCAGTTTGCTCGAGTTCGGCCAGAATCTTGCAGCATTCCCAGCCATCGTGCCGATAGAGGTCGTCGAGGAGCGCCTTCTGGGCATCCATCGTGGTGGGCAACTCCTCTCTCGTCGAAAGGAAAACAAACAGAAACAGCGTGCGATCGTCGCGCAACGTGAAACGACCGAGCATCCGGCCCGGTCGTCCGTACATCAGATAAATATCCTCGTCGCGAGGGCGATAGCCGCGCGCCTCGAACGCCGCGACGGCATAGCCCAGGTGCTTTTCGAACCTGGATTGCGGTCCGAAGGCGAGTGCGCGCGTACGCGAATGCAATCCGTCCGCGCCAATCACGAGATCGAATCGTCGTTCACGCTCGCGCTCGAACCGGACCCGGACGCAATCCGCCTGCTCTTCCAAGGCGACGATCGTATCGCCGAAGATGCTTTCGACCTGTCCCTGTGATCTCTCAAACAGCAGCCGGGAAAGGTCGCTTCGTTGGAGCGTCACATAGCGCCCGGCAGTCAATTCCGAGAATATCGCTGCGCCGAATCCGGCAACGGACCGGCCCCCGCCGTCTACAATGCGCATCTCCCGCATATGATAACCGACGCGATTGATGTCGCCGAGCAGACCCATGCGCTCCGCGAGATCATAGCCAAGCCCCCAAAAGTCGATGACATAGCCACCTTGGCGCAAGGCCGGGGCCCGCTCAACGAGCGTCGGCTCGAAATCGGCCGCCTTCAACCAATATGCGAGCGCAGGCCCTGCGATCCCGGCGCCGGAAATCAAGGCGGTTCTCATGAGGTGGACCAACTTCGCTGATCGAGCGTCCTGTTGCACGTTGGTAACGCATGGACAAATTTTACAGGCTATCAGCAACAGCGCTTATAGGATGCAAAGTGGAATAGTCGGTACGCTATCGTACGCAGTACAGCGGAGCTTGGTGTGGTTGGCCGCTCCTGGCTCTGTTCTTCGATGGATCATCGAGATGGAGCAGCAGCGGCGCGCTGGCGGTGGCACGGGCGACCATGCCGCTCGTGTTCTACGACAAGGCGGCGTCTGCCAAAGCGTCGGCGCAGATCGCGTTGCCGCTCAATCTGCTGTCGGCCGTCTGGGCGCCTGTCCTGGCTGCGCTGCTCACCAGCTATGGCGGCAACGCGTCGCCGGGGTGACCTTCGCTTGCTCCTCCGTCGCCCCGCTCATGCTGTTGCTGCTTCGCCGGCGGCGACCGGCGCATGTCATGGCCGGCACGTGGTCCGAGCCCCCTCATCGGTGACGGGACGCAATTCCGAAACAGCGGGGCTCGTGCGGCTCGAATGCTCTAAAACCAGCACTGTGGCGCGTGTCGCGCGCCCTCTCCTGTAGTGCCCTCGCCCAGAAATGCCCCCCGTCATCGCCGATCCCTCCCTCCTGCGCGTCCTGATCGTCCTCGCCGTCACGCAGCTCATCGCCTGGGGCACGCTCAGCCTGCCGGCGGTGATCGGCCGGGCCATGGCGGCGGATCTGGAGATGGAGCTGACGGCGGTCTTCGCCAGCACGACGGTGCTGTACATGTCGATGGGGCTGTGCTCGCCGCTGCTGGCGCGGCCGTTCGTCAAGCATGGCGGCCGGCGGGTGATGATCGCGGGCACCCTGCTGGCGGCGCCCGGCTATGCACTGCTGTCGGCTGCGCAGGGCCCGCTCACTTATTATGCCGCCTGGCTGCTGCTCGGCGTGGCCGGCAGCGCCACGCTCTCGACCGCCTCCTACATCGTGCTCAACGAGATCGCCGGCCTGCGTGCGCGCAGCGCCATCGGGGCGTTGATGCTGGTCACGGGCCTGTCGAGCAGCATCTTCTGGCCGGTCACCTCGGCGCTCTCGGCACATATCGGCTGGCGCAGCACCTGTCTCGTCTATGCCGGCCTGCTGCTCTTGATCTCGCTGCCGCTGTTCGTGTTCCTGCTGCCGCGGCGCGTCCGCGATCATCTGCCGCCGTCCTCGGATGCGGCAGCGTCCGCCCCCGCATCGACGCCGACGCGTAGCACCTTCTATCTGCTGGTCGGCGCCTCCGGCCTCAACGCCTTCGTCGCGTTCGGGATGGGAGCGGTGCTGATCGAACTGCTGAAGGCCGAAGGCCTCTCGGCGGCCGAGGCGGTCGGGTTCGGCTCGATGCTGGGCGTGATCCAGATCAGCGCCCGCGCCATCGATTTTCTCGGCGGCGGCCGCTGGGACGGCATCAGCACCGCGATCGTCGCCGGCCTGGCGCTGCCGGTGGCGATGCTGCTGCTGATGCTGAGCGACGGCTCACACGCGGCGATCGGCGGCTTCATCCTGATCTACGGCCTCGGCAGCGGCGCGCTCGCCGTGGCGCGGGCCACGATGCCGCTGGTGTTCTACGACAAGGCCGCGTTCGCCAAGGCGTCCGCCCAGATCGGACTGCCGCTCAACCTGCTGTCGGCGGTGTCGGCGCCCATCCTGGTCGAGCTCCTGACCCGCTACGGCAGCAACGCGCCGCTGGCGCTGAGCCTGGCCTGCTCCTGCGCGGCCGTGGTCATCCTGCTGCTGCTGCGGCGGCGCCGTCCGATGCGCGCGGCGGTCTCGTCCTGAGGCGTTCGACTGAGTCGCCCGTCGGGCCGGTCATGGGCTCGGCGGGAGCGCCGAACCAGTCCGCATCCGTCCTGCGCCAAAACACGAAGTTCATCCGTTGCTCCAACGAGATCGCCGCAGCCACGGCCGCCTGCACAAATTTTGTTCTTTCGTTTTATCGGAATTTATGGCTCTCTATCGCCGTCCCGCCTCATCGACGAGGGGCGCTGCGCATCGTCAGGAGCGTTGGGGTGGGATGTGATGGACGGGCGGGCGCCGACTGACGAGCGGCGCCGGCACGGACGGTCAAGTCGCATGGTCCTGGCATCCCGACGCTGATGCCTGCGTGGCGCCTTTGGCGCGTCGTCGCAAACGGGGGCAAGAACGCCGGTCCCCGGGGAGAGTGCGAAGCAGCCGTAACACCATTGCGCAGGGAAGGCCGGGCAAACCCGGCTGAACCTGTGGTTCCTGCCCCGTGCATTCCTTTCCGCACGGGGGCCGCAGGAATCAGCCGATGCCTGGTCTTCCCTGCGCCCTCGATGACGTGAGGGCTTCGCTGCACAAAGCTCGGGCGCCTGACGCGTCGCGACGACGAAACTCCGTGGGAACTCGACACCTGACCCACCGGAACTGGCAGGGAACCGGCCGTCCCCTTGGACGATACCTCTGATATCGCATGTTAATTCGAGCGATCGCCACCTCGGGTCGCGTTGGTTGTTCTCTGGCATGGGTTCGCGTGAGTGGACATGATTCGTCCAAAAACTAATTAGTTCGCCGGTGTTCGGGCGGCACGGATAGCAAACCATTAATGTACGGTTGGTATCGTGCATACAGTCCACGCAACGAGAACCAGAAAATGCGACACCTGACTGTCTATCAGCGTCTCGCGGCGATCATCGCCGTGATGTCGATCGCACTGTTCGCCGTCTCCGCCATGCAGATCATGATGCTGCGCGGAACCGTTCTCGAGGAGCGGCAGACCATGGTCCGGAACCTCGTCGAGTCCGCCGTCAAGGTGCTGAGCTATTATGACGCCGCGGCGACCGCCGGCAAGATGGCGCCGGAGCAGGCGCGGCAGCAGGCCTATGCCGCGATCGGCGCCATGCGATGGGGACAATACAACGACTATCTCGGCGTCTACGGAACAGGATCGTCGGATGCGGGCGTGACCTATGTCCACGCCAACCCGAAATACATCAACGTCAACCGCTGGGACTTCAAGGATTCCACCGGCAAGCTCCTGATCCAGGACATCGTCCGCATGGCGCGCGCCGGCGGTGGATTCGTCGAGTACAAGGTGCCGCGTGCCGGGGGCACGACCGAGCTGCCGAAGATGTCCTATGTCGGCGCCTATGGCAGCGGAGACAAGATGCTGGCGATCCAGGCTGGCGTGTATGTCGACGACGTCGATGCGGTCGTCTATCAGCGCGCGATGTGGGCCGGCTTCGGCGCGCTTGCCGGTCTGCTGGTCGCCGCGATCGTCGCCTTCTGGCTCGGACGCAGCGTCGTCGTTCCGCTCGACCGCACCTGCGCCGTGATGGACGAGCTGAGCAAGGGCAATCTGAGCTTCGAGGTGCCGTTCACCGACCGCCGGAACGAGATCGGCCGCATGGCGCGCAGCCTGCAGATCTTCAAGGAGCATCTCGCTGAGAGCGAGCGGCTCCGGGCCGAGCAGGAGCAGTCCAAGCAGCAGGCCGCCGAGGAGCGCCGTACGGTGCTGGTGCGGATCGCCGACGAGTTCGAGCGCTCGATCGGGGGCGTGATCCAGACCACCGCGACCGCCGCCGGCGAGCTGCAGACCTCGGCACAGTCGATGTCGAGCATCGTCTCCGGCACCACCGACCAGAGCGCGAAGGTGGCCGCGGCCGCGGAGCAGACCGCCAGGAACGTGCAGACGGTGTCGGCCTCCGCCGAGCAACTGTCGTCATCGATCCAGGAGATCGCCAAGCAGGTTACGCAGTCGTCGTCGATCGCCCAGAACGCGGTCGGGCAGGCGACGCGGACGGAGGCGATGGTCGACCGGCTGGTCCACGCCTCGCAGAAGATCGGCGAGGTCATGGCGCTGATCCAGACCATCGCCGGCCAGACCAACCTGCTGGCGCTGAACGCCACCATCGAATCGGCGCGTGCCGGCGAGGCCGGCAAGGGCTTCGCGGTGGTCGCCAACGAGGTCAAGGCGCTGTCGGCGCAGACCGCCAAGGCGACCGAGGAGATCACCAGCCAGATCGAAGCCATCCGCGACGCCACCGGCTCCACCGTCAACGCCATCCGCGAGATCGGCGCGACCATCGGCCAGATGAACGAGATCACCGACGCGATCGCGGCCGCGGTTGAGGAGCAGGGCGCGGCGACGAAGGAAATCGCCCGCAGCGTGCAGCAGGCGGCGCAGGGCACGCAGGGGGTCATGCAGCACATCGTCGGCGTGCGCGAGGCATCCGGCCAGGTCGGCGCCGCGGCGGCGCAGGTGCTGAGCGCAGCCTCCCAGCTCGGCAGTCAGTCGGATCAGCTCAAGACCCAGACCGGACGATTCCTCGGCAACGTCCGCGCGGCGTGACGCCGGCGGCGGATGGTGACAGCTCACCCTCCGCCGATCGCCACGAGACGGTCGAGCAGTGCGGCCTGGGCCGGATTGATCCGGACCCTCGCCTCGGCGAGGTCGAACCAGGCGGCGCGGTCGACCTCGGGAAAACGCTGGATACGGCCGCTGCGCGGCGGCCATTCGAGCTCGAATGCGTTGCTGGTGATGCCGGCGGCATCGAGATCGGTCTCGGCGGCGAATGCCTCGACCACCTTGCCGCCGCGCTGCTTGATCTCGCCGAGCGGGACGAGCGGCACCGTCAGCGCGGTGCCAAGCTCCTCGGCGAATTCGCGCCGCGCCACCGCCTCGGCCGCCTCGTCGGCGCCGAACTCGCCCTTCGGGATCGACCAGGCGCCCGCATCCTTGTTGCGCCAGAACGGTCCGCCGGGATGCACCAGCAGTACTTCCAATCCGTCGGCGGTCCTGCGAAACGCGAGCACGCCCGCGCTGCGCGCCGGCATGCCGCTACGCCTCGCCGGTGCGCTGGATGAGGTCGCGCTCCCAGCCGAACACCGAGCGGCCGTCGAGCTCGGGCGAGGCGGCGCGCTCGGTCGCGATGAAGGCGTCGAGCGAGGGGCCGGTCGCGCTGCGCTCAAGCCGGCGCGCCTGGTCGTCGAGCCGCTTCAGCGCCGACAGCGCCTCGTCGCGGCCGAGCCTGGCGTTGCCGACGGCGGATTTGAGCACGCGGATGGTCTCGTCATAGACCTTGATCGGCACCGGATAGGGATGCCGGTCCTTGCCGCCATGCGCCAGCGAGAACCGCGCCGGATCGCTGAATCGATAGGGCGCGCCGTGCACGACCTCGGCGACCATGGCGAGCGAGCGCACGGTGCGGGCGCCGACGCCCGGCGTCAGCAGCAGGTCGGGAAAGTCGACCGGACCGCGCTCGGCTGCGGCCGCGAGCGTGCCGTGCAGCCGGCGGGCGAACACGTCCTTCGGCCTGACGTCGTGATGCGCAGGCATGACCAGATGCGGCAGGACGCCCTGCGCCGGCTCCGGCGTGCTCAGCCGTTCGAACTCGGTGACGACGCGGTCGGGGCCAAGCTCGGTGAGCAGTTCGAGCTGGGCGTTGCGCGACGGCGCGGCGCGCTTGTCGGTGAGGTTGACGATTTCGCCCTGGACGGGACCATCGATGGCGCTGTGTGGCGCGTCGACGAAGCTCGCAAGCTCGCGCGAGTGCCAATGGTAGCGCCGGGCCTGGCGGGTGCCGCCATTCATGCCCTGCTGCACCACGGTCCATTTGCCGTCCGCAGTGACGAAGAAGCCGTGCAGATAGAGGTCGAAGCCGTCCTGCACCGCGGCGCTGTCGACCTTGGCGACCAGCTTGCTGGTCCGCACCAGCTCCTCGCCGTCGAGGCCGAGCCGGTCGCTAAGCAGGCGCAACTCGTCGGGCGTCTTGCGCGAGTGTTCGCCGCGGCCGCCGCAGACGTAGATGCCGAGCTCGCCGGACAGCGGCTTCAGTCCGCGCTTCAGCGCGCCGATCACGCTGGTGGTGATGCCGGAGGAATGCCAGTCCATGCCCATCACGGCGCCGAACGACTGGAACCAGAACGGATGCGACATCCGCGCCAGGAATTCGTCGCGGCCGTAATGATGCACGATCGCCTGGGTGATGATGGCGCCAAGCGAGGCCATGCGCATGCCGAGCCAGGCCGGCACGCGTCCGGAATGGAGCGGAAGATCGGCGCTGCCGGTACGTCGGGCCATCGGAACCTTGCAGAGGAGGCGTGTCGCACCAATCTAACAGAAGGCGCGCCGATGCGCGATCGATCCGATATCGGGCGGACTTTGGCGTTAGCCGGTCTGCCCGAGATGGGCGATCCAGTTCCTGAACAGCGTCTGTGCAGCGCTTTCGGCGGCGAGGTCAGGCCGCAACGTCAACCCCGGAAGCTCGGCCGCCAGCGTCGGGTCGCGCCTTTCCTTGGCCCGCCACTCGAACGCGTTGAGCACCGCCTCGCTCTCGGCGCTGAAGTAGGATTTCGGCAGCCGCGGATAGTCGTCGCGCTGACCGGCGAGAAACCGCGCGATGTCGCGCATGTATTCGCGCTGTAGGGAGAGCGCGTCATATTCGGGATGGCCCTGGAAGAACACGAACCGGCTTGGCATCGAGCGCGCGAAGATGTCGACGCCGACCTCGTCAGACCGGGTCAGGATGTCGTAGCCGCGCTCCGCCAGCAGCGGCTCGTTGACGGCGTTGAGGCGGGAGTGCGGCACTTGGAGCGGCAAATGGATGCCGTGCGTGAGCCAGTCGTCCTGGACCTTCTCGCAGTCGAAGATGCCGGAGCATTTGCTCGCCAGCCGCTGCCGCTCGATGTCGTCGAGATGCAGCACGGCCGCGTGGGCCGCGAGACAGGACCAGATCGTCGAGCGGGTGTTGGTTCTGGCCCAGTCGATGACCGAGGTGAGGTCCGACCAATAAGGCTCGTCGCGCAAGGCCGCCGCGACGGGCTCGGCGCCGGTCACGATCAGGCCGTCGATGCCGAGCCGGTCGAGCGACCCGATGTCGGCGTAGGACTGGGCGACGTGGTGCCTCGCCGCCTGCGAGCGCATGATGGAGGGCAGCGAGAAGCAGTGCAGGCGGATGCGGACGTGCCGCGGCGCGCACTGTTGCAGCAGGCGGGCGATCTGGAGATCGGTCGCCTTCAAGGCGCTGTCCGGCATGTTGTTGACGAGGCCGATCGAAAGCTCGATCGGGCGCCGGCCCCGGTCGTCGAACTCGGCGGGCGCGAGGGCAGGGCTCGCGATCCTGCGATGTCGGTCGAACAGCAGGGTCATCGGCTGATCGCTCTACTCCGCCGCATCCAATTGACGCGGGCGAGGGCAGGCCTGGGCGAGCGCCTGGTCGAGATCCTCGATGATGTCGCTGACATGCTCGATGCCGATCGACAGCCGGATCGTCTCGGGAAGGACGCCCGCCTTGCGCTGGTCGTCCGGCGGCATCTGCCGATGCGTGGTCGATGCGGGATGGCAGGCCAGCGACTTCGCATCGCCGATATTGACCAGCCGCGTGACCAGCTTCAGGGCGTCGTAGAACGCCTTGCCGGCCTCCATGCCGCCGTTGATCCCGAACGTGAACAGCGACGACGCGCGACCGTCGAGATATTTCTGGACCAGCGGGTAATAGCGGCTGTCGGCGAAGCCGGTGTAGTTGACCCATGCCACGCGCGGATCGTTGCGGAGGAATTCGGCGACCTTGCGCGCATTCTCGACGTGACGCTCCATGCGCAGCGCGACGGTCTCGATGCCCTGCAGCAGCAGGAAGGCATTGAACGGCGACAGCACCGCGCCCATCGTGCGCTGATAGACGCTGCGCGCGCGCTGGATATAGGCGCTGCGGCCGAAATGATCAGTGTAGACCATTCCGTGATAGGACGCGTCGGGCTGCGTGAAGGCGGGAAAGCGGTCGGCGTGATCCTTCCAGGGGAAGTTGCCGCTGTCGACCAGCATGCCGCCCAGGGTCGTGCCGTGACCGCCGAGAAACTTGGTCAGCGAATGCACCGCGATGTCGGCGCCGTAGTCGAACGGCCGCAGCAGGATCGGCGTTGCGACGGTGTTGTCGACGATCAGTGGCACGCCGTTGCGATGAGCGACCTTCGCCAACGCTTCGATGTCGCAGACATTGCCGGCGGGGTTGCCGATCGTTTCGGCAAACACGGCCTTGGTGTTGTCATCGATGAGACGCTCGATGGCGTCGGGCGCATCGCTGTCGGCAAAGCGTCCAGTGATGCCCTGGCGCGGCAGGATGTGACCGAGCAGCGTGTGCGTGGTGCCGTAGAGCTGCGGCACCGAGATGATGTTGCCGCCGCCATCGGCGAGGTTGACGAATGCAAAGTGGAGCGCCGCCTGTCCGGTGCCGACGGCGAGCGCGCCGACGCCGCCCTCGAGCTCGCTGACGCGCTTCTCGAGCACCGCCGTGGTCGGATTGGAGATCCGGCTGTAGCGATAGCCCTCGGCTTCGAGATTGAACAGCGCGGCGCCGTGGTCGGCGCTGTCGAAGGCGTAGGCGGCGGTCTGATAGATCGGAACCGCGACGGCCTTGGTGGTCGCCTCCGGCTCATAGCCGGCGTGGATTGCAATCGTCTCGTTGCGCATCGGCGATCTCCACGCTCGCTTCGATCAATGCGGCGAGCTGCTCGTATTCGGCGAGTGGTGCCGTTGTAGGAGCGCAGGCGTAAAGCGGGCAATAATTCGCGACAACAACGACGAAATAACCCTAACGAGATGTGGCCGAAGAACTTCGAATTAGCGCATAGAAGAAACCCGCAGCAGCGACCGGATCTGCTGCCCGACCAGCTCCAGCGCGACCTTGGCCTGCGGCAGGATCGCACCGAGCGCGTGGAAATTGTGGACCATGCCGTCGTGACAGACATGCGCGACCGTGACGCCGGCTTCCGCGAGCCGTGCCGCGTAGGCGTTGCCCTCGTCACGCATCGGATCGAACTCCGCGGTGTGGATCACGGCGGGCGGAAGCCCGGCCAGCGTCTCGCGGCACAGCGGCGATATCAGTGGATGCGCGACATCGGTCTTGCCGTCCAGATAGTCGCCGAGGTCGGCCTGCCAGGTCGCCCTGTTGATCAGGTAGCCGGTGCCGAACAGCTCGCGCGACGGCCAGGGGCTGGAAAAATCGAGCACCGGGCAGATCAGGCACTGCAGCGCGATTCTGAGAGGGCTGTCGCCGGCGGCCTGCTGACAAACGGCGGCCGCGAGCGTGGCGCCCGCGGAATCGCCGCCGAGCACAATGCGATTGCCGTCGATGCCGAGTGCGGCCGCGTGATCGATCGCGAAGTGAACGGCAGCGATCGCATCCTCGATCGCTGCCGGGAACGGGTGCTCGGGCGCGAGGCGGTAGTCGATCGAGAGCAGCCGGCAGCGCGAGGCGGCGGCAAGCGCAGCGGCGACCTTGTCGTGTGTGTCGATGCTGCCCGCCACGAGACCGCCGCCATGAAAGTATACGAAGCCAGGCGGCATCCCGAGATCGTCCGGGCCCGCTGCCGGCGTGTACAGGCGGTAGCGAAGCTGCCCGGAGGGACCGGAGAAATCGCCATCCCGCGTGATGACGGCGCCGCAGTCGTTCCGCGCGAACTGCATCAGCTTGGCCAGCGACTGCCGGCGTTGCCCGACACTCGGATGCTGGCGGCTTTCCGGCATAGCGGCAGCTACCATCGAAAGCAGGCGCTGGGCGCGAGGGTCGAGCGGCATGACAGCTCCAGTTAACCAAGGCAGCGACCATTGTGCCCATCAGCAGTGAATCGATCATGAGCGGCAGGCCGCGGCGGGGAAATCCTTAAAATCTTCAAGCCAGAAGTGCAGATACGATCGATGCCGAACGGGAGCGCCGCCATGACCCACATCGTCAAGCCTGTCAGCTACTCGCAGACCTGGACCTTCTTCGACGGCGAATGGCGCGAGGGCAATGCGCCGATCATGGGCGTGCGGACCCACGCGACCTGGCTCGCATCGACCGTGTTCGACGGGGCGCGCGCGTTCGAAGGCGTGACGCCCGATCTCGATCGGCACTGCGCGCGTGTGAATCAGTCCGCGATCAATTTCCGGCTCAAACCCGTGGTGGACGTCGAGACCTGGATGGGGCTGGCGCGGGAAGGGATCGCGCGGTTCGGAGCGGGAGCCGAGCTCTACATCCGCCCGATGTACTGGGCGCAGCATGGCGCCGGCGGCGGTGTCCTGTTCGATCCCGACACCACCAATTGGTGCCTGTGCATCTATGAGGCGCCGATGCCGCAGCCGACGGGCAACGCCATCACGCTGTCGCCGTTCCGAAGGCCGACGGCCGAATGCGCGCCGGTCGACGCCAAGGCGGCCTGCCTCTATCCGAACAATTCGCGCGCGCTGATCGAAGCGGCCTCGCGCGGCTTCAACAACTGCCTGATGCTGGATCTGCTCGGCAACGTCGCGGAGTTCGGCAATGCCAACGTGTTCATGGTCAAGGACGGCGTTGTCTTCACGCCGGTGCCGAACGGAACCTTCCTCAACGGGATCACGCGACAGCGCGTGATCGAATTGCTGCGAGGCGATGGTGTCAGTGTGGTCGAGACGACGCTCCGATATGACGATTTCCTGAACGCCGACGAGATCTTCTCGTCGGGCAACTTCGCCAAGGTCGCGCCGGTGATCCGCATCGACGACCGGACGCTGCCAATCGGTCCCGTCTTCAGCCGCGCACGCAGGCTGTACTGGGACTATGCCCACCGGGTCAGGGCCGCGGCATAGGTCAGGACCCATAGACGGGAAGTTCGGTATCGCTGAGCTCGCCGAGCCGCCCCGGCTCCGGTCCCTTGATGTATTTGCGGCCGCGGCGTTCGGTGTAGACGCCGTAGAGCCCGGCAATCGGCCCGTCGGCGTCGACGACGACGGACACGCGTCCGCGCGGCAGCAGGAAACGGCCCACGGCGCCGGCGCAGGCAACATAGTCGGAGGTGCCGCGGCAGTAGATCAGCTGCATTGCCGGCAATGCGAACCGTCCTTGCCGGACCCGGAGCTGCTGCAACACCAACGGAACCGGGCCATGCTTCGACCGGACCACGATGCTGAGGCAGCCATAGCGTGCGTGGCGGATCAGCAGGTCGGCCTCGCTGGGCGGAAGTCCATCGAGCGCCT
Organism: Bradyrhizobium sp. SZCCHNRI1009; assembly: GCF_032487575.1. Taxonomy (NCBI): domain Bacteria; kingdom Pseudomonadati; phylum Pseudomonadota; class Alphaproteobacteria; order Hyphomicrobiales; family Nitrobacteraceae; genus Bradyrhizobium; species Bradyrhizobium sp. SZCCHNRI1009. The sequence continues at coordinate 380,868 of NZ_JAUEUL010000004.1, forward strand.
GGGCGTCAGCGGCGACCTGCTCCACTTGCGCGCCGCGGCCGGCAAATGACATGGCGGGCACTGAAAAGAACAAGCCGTGACAATAGGGACGAAAGCCCTGCGCCTCGATGATCGGCCATGTCTGGCGCGCGGCGCTGATGTTGATGTAGGTCACCTCAGGCAAACGCTGTGCGATCCGGGTCAGCATCGTCGCATAGTTGCGAAACGACGGCTCGACATACCAGCTCGACAGGTTGCACCAGATCTGCGGCTGCGCGGGTGTGCCCCGGTTGCTGTAGATCAGCAACAACACGCCGACGGCCGCGCCGTCGTTCTCGAGCAGATAGCCATAGCGGGGATAGCCTTCGGGCGCCGGACGCGTCGTCTGTCGGTGCAGGCCCGTGGCCCAATACGCGCGGGACCGCCGCGGAAATCCGCGCGTGAGCAGATCGGCGACCGCGTCGAGATCGGGCTCCCCGATCTCCCGGCAGCGGATCAGCGGCTTGCGCGCGGTCATGAGATTGCCTGCCGATCTCCCGACGATGGCGGTAGGACGTCAGCCGACGACGTCGGGCTGACGCTCCACCAGCAGCGCGTCGCGCACGCGCGACGGCCAGCGCGTCGGATCGATGCCGTGCGTGTGGAACAGCGCGACCGCGAGGCGGTCCATGCCGAAGGCCACGCAACCGGTGTGCGCCGGCGCGCCGTCGGCGTCGTCGATGCCCCAGGTCGTGCCGAAATGCTCGCGGTGATAGTTGAAGCTCATGCAGGCGGTCGGCTGCTCTTCCGATCGCAACGGCACCAGGAGCTCGAATTTCAGCGCCTGCTGCTTCTGGCTGACCGCCTTCATCTGGCCGACGCGACCGAAGAACGGGTCGCTGGCGTGATCGACGCGGAACGACAGCCCGAGATCGTGGGCGATCGTTTGCGCCTTCACCATCCAACGGTCGCGGAATGCCGAGACGTCGTCGGGTGTGCCGATGCAGACATATTCGCGCATACGGAACGACTGCAGGCGGTCGAGATGCCGCGACGGCTCGCGGCGGAAGCAATCGGCCGCGACGTCGAAGCGTAGGCCGCCGACCGGCAGTGCACCACGGCTCGCCGCGATCGGATACACCGGATAGCAGGCTGCGGGCGACAGCACGAGGTCGGCCGGCGACAACGAGGTGGTCCAGTCGCCGCCCTTGTCGAAACGTGCCACGGCTTCGTGGATGTCCCGCTCGGTGCCGTGCAGGCCACAGACGCAGCCGAGCAGATTTGGAAAGCTCTTGAGATAGCCGGACTTCTCAAGCTGCGTCCGGCTCATGACCGGCGGGAAGCGCATGACCTCCGTGCCGGGCTCACGATGCCGCGTGATGAGCGTCGTGAGCCGCTCCACAACACCTTCATACAGCGCGGTCCGTGCATAGACGCCATCCGCGCCCATGCGGTGGAACAGGGCGTCGGTCAGATGATCGAGCGCGTCGGCCGGCTGGGGCGCAATCTCGGGCGACTGCGGGAGAACGGGAATCGTCATTGTGCAAATCCTGGGTGGAGGCAATGGCTGCGATCGGCGCGGTCATTCATGGAGCGAGGCCGGTACCGTGCTCATCAAATTGGCCGTGGCAATGTTCGTGAGAATACGGTCGTTGTTGATCATGATCGGCGCCGACAGAACATCGCGCAGGTGGCGGCCGATCGAGAACTCGCCGTCGTTGCGATAACCCGAGAGCCCGCAGGCGCGCATCGCATGCATCACGGTCTCAACGGCAAGCTCCGAGGCCTGCACCTTCAACAGCGTGATCGAGGATTGGAAGTCGAGCGAGCTCAGCGCCCGCTCGTCATATTCATGGGCGACGAAGGCATCCATGTTGGTGACGATCATTGCGCGCAGCCGGGCCAGCGCCATCTTAGCCGCGGTGTAATGTGCAGCTGCCGGCGGCATCTGTCCGCCGGCGCCGCGAGCGGCCTTGCGCAGGAAGCGCTGGGCGCGCTCCACCGCGGCCGCAGCAATGCCGGCCCAGGCCGATGACCAGCAGAGATGCGCGAACGGCGTCATCGTCTGGCCGTGGATGCGGTCATAGGATTCGGTGAACATGCGGTCGGACGGACAGCTCACCTCCAGCGCGAATCCTGTCGAGCAGGTGCCGCGCATGCCCAGCGTTTCCCAGCCAAGGGTACGCGAGATCGTATAATCGTCCGTCGTCAGCGCCAGCAACACCTGATCAGAGGCGGCTGCGCTGTCGGCGCGACGGGCAATGGTGACGAGGCCGTCGGCTTCGGCACCATAGGAGATCACCGTGGCGTCGCGCTTCAGCGAGATGCGGTTACCGTCGTGGCCGACGGCCGCGGCGCTGGCGCGGATGTTGCCGCCGTTCTGTCCCTCGGTGGTGGAAGAGGCCATCAACAGCTGCTCGGATGCGATACGGCGCATCAGGGATTCCATGTAGCCGCTGCCGCGGCCGTGACGCACAAGGCAGGCGACCTTGGTCTGGTGCATGGCGAAGATCATGGCGCTGGAGGCGCAGGCGCGGCCGAGCGCATAGCAGACGTCGGCGATGTCGTGGATCGAGGCTCCGAAGCCGCCGAACTCGACCGGGATCTGCATCCCGAGCAGCTTGTGCTCGCGTGCCGCATCGATTGCGGCCTTGGGGAAGCGGCCGTCACTGTCGACCTCGTCGGCTTCCGCGGCGGCCTGCGCGGCAACAGCGGCGGTCCGCTGCAGGAACAAGGAGCTGCGATCGAGCAGAAGGCTCTCGCCATCATCGGGGATCGGGTTGCGAAGCGCGGTTCCCTGGAGAGTCATGACCGATCGATACTCCGGATTTTGTCTCGTTGAGAGATCGGCACGTGCGTCCTCGCAAGATCAGGACAGATGCACTGCGCCTTCTTTTTTGGGCTGCACGCAGGGTATGGATTTGATTCAAATACGTCGACGAAATTCAGGGTAAACGCTGTGCGATCGACGGGTGGGGGTTAATTCCTGGTTGTTTCGGTCCGAGAATTTCGGGCCAAGCCGTTAGCGTTAAGACGAGTTCAGACCTGGAACGGGGATGCGGCGTAACTCTTTCGCCGCCGGATTGCGTTATCTCCTTGCGCGAGCGTCGATTAAATTCGACGTGCCGGAACAAGCCGCGAGTGAAGAGGTCCCCATGCCGAGTTTCGATGTCGATGTCAGTCACAGGATCATGGCGCTCGTGCGCGATATCCTCGCGCAGAACGCCAGTTCTACCGACGTGACGGCGGATGCAAAGCTCGTCGACATCGGGCTGACGTCCATGGACATGGTCAACCTGATGCTGGCGCTCGAATCGGAGTTCGATTTCACCATTCCGCAGGAGCTGATCACGCCGGAGAACTTCCAGTCTGTCGCCACGCTGGAGCGTCTGGTGAGCGGTCAGCTTGCGGCAGCCAAGGCCGCCTGACCCGGCTGCCACGCCCCGCGGTTTCCCGCGTCGCTGTTTTCAATCCGTCGCAAAGCTGGCATTCTCGTCTCCGTTGGAGATGGGGACGTCATGACGAAGGCTGTGCTTGGCATTATCGGCGGCTCGGGCATCTATGATCTGCCGGGACTGGAAGATGCCCGCGAAGAGGTGATCGCGAGCCCCTGGGGCGAGCCGTCGGCGCCATTGCGCCGGGGAACGATCGCGGGGCTGCCGATCGTGTTCCTGCCGCGCCATGACAAGGGACACCGGCTGTCCCCGTCCGACATCAACTACCGCGCCAACATCGACGTGCTGAAGCGCGCTGGCGTCACCGGCCTGGTGTCGCTGTCGGCCTGCGGCTCGTTCAAGGAAGAGCTGCCGCCGGGCACCTTCGTGCTGGTCGATCAGTTCGTCGATCGCACCTACAAGCGCGAGAGCTCGTTCTTCGGCAGGGGATGCGTCGCTCACGTCTCGATGGCGCATCCGGTTTCACCGCGGTTGCGCATTCACCTGGCGGCGGCGGCCGAGGCCGAAGGCATCGCGATCGCGCGCGGCGGCACCTATGTCTGCATGGAGGGACCGCAATTCTCGACTTATGCCGAGAGTATAACCTACAAGGCGTCGGGCTATTCGGTGATCGGCATGACCAACATGCCGGAGGCGAAGCTCGCTCGCGAGGCCGAGATCTGCTACGCGACGGTCGCGATGGTGACCGACTTCGACTGCTGGCATCCGGATCACGACGCCGTCACCGTGCAGGACATCATTCGCGTGCTCACCACCAACGCCGACAAGGCGAAATCACTGGTGGCGCGGCTCGCCCGCGAGTTTCCGCGCGAGCACGAACCGTGCCCGATCGGCTCCGACCGTGCGCTCGACACCGCCTTGATCACTGCGCCGGAGGCGCGCGATCCCGAGCTTCTGAACAAGCTCGATGCGGTCGCAGGCCGTATCTTGCGCGGTTGAAGGGGGATCGAACATGAAGGTGGACGGCCGGCACTATCGCAGCATCTGGCTCGACTCCGACGGCTGGTCGGTCTGCGCGATCGATCAGCGCCGGTTGCCGCACGAGTTCGTGGTGGCGAAGATCACGACATGCGAGGAGGCGGCGGACGCGATCCGCGGCATGCTGGTTCGCGGCGCGCCGCTGATCGGCGCCACCGCCGCCTTCGGCATGGCGCTGGCGATGCGCGACGACCGCTCCGATCCCGGCATCGACCGCGCCTACGAGATGCTGATCGCGACGCGGCCGACGGCGATCAACCTGAAATGGGCGCTCGACACGATGGGCACGATGCTTCGCCGGCTGGCGCCGTCGGAGCGGCGGGATGCGGCGTATTCCCGCGCCGTCGACATTGCCGGCGAGGACGTCACGATCAACCAGGGCATCGCCGCGCATGGTCTCGCGCTGATCGAGGCGGCCGCGGCGCGCAAGAAGCCGGGCGAAATCGTGAACGTGCTGACCCACTGCAATGCCGGCTGGCTTGCGACCGTCGATTGGGGCACGGCGACCGCGCCGATCTATCTCGCGCATGATCGCGGCATTCCGATCCATGTGTGGGTCGACGAGACCAGGCCGCGCAATCAGGGCGCGTCGCTGACCGCCTGGGAGCTCGGGCACCATGGCGTGGCGCACACCGTCATCCCGGACAACACCGGCGGCCATCTCATGCAGCATGGGATGGTCGATCTCGCCATCGTCGGCACCGACCGCGTCGCCGCCAACGGCGATGTCTGTAACAAGATCGGCACCTATCTCAAGGCGCTCGCGGCGCACGACAATGGCGTGCCGTTCTATGTCGCGCTGCCGTCGCCGACGATCGATTTCGCGGTCGCCGAGGGACGACAGATCCCGATCGAGCAGCGCAGTGCGCAGGAAGTGACCGAGATGACCGGCCGCACCGCCGACGGCCGTATCGAGACCGTGCGCATCGTGCCGCCGGGATCGCCGGTCGCAAACTACGGCTTCGACGTCACGCCGGCGCGGCTGGTGAGCGGGCTGATCACCGAGCGCGGCGTGCTGCGGGCCGACGGCGCGGCACTGGCGGCGGCATTTCCGGAGCGGGCCAAACAGACGAACGATTAGGATCAGCGCCGTTGCGAGGGCAGCGACGCAATCCAGAATCCCACGAAGCCTTCGGATTGCTTCGGCGCAAGGATGCCTCGCAATGACGATCAGCGCAGGCTCAGACCCGTCGCGGCTTCCAGCTCGGCGATCGCCTGCGCTGCGCTGACCACCTTGATCGTCGTCATGCCCATCTCGCGCGCCGGCTTCAGGTTGATGCCGAGATCGTCGAGGTAGACGCAGTCCGCGGGGCTGACGCCGAGCGTCTCGGTCATCATCTGGTAGATCCGGGGATCGGGCTTGCGCAGGCCGATCTTGGCCGACTCGATCACGTGATCGAACAGCGCCATCACCTCCGCGACGTACAACGAGCGGCCGCCCTGGCTGCCGATTGCGTTCGCCGGCAGATTGTTGGTGATGCAGCCGGTCTTACACTCCGCCTTGATGCGGCGGAGCGCCTCGACCATGTCGGTCCGGAGATCGCCGGTGAGCAGCGGCAGCACCTCGCGCCCGCTGACCGCAGCGCCGCCCAGCGCCAGCGACTCCTCGGCGAACAGCCGGTCGAAAGTGTCGAGGTCGATCTCGGCCCGCTCGAATTTCGCCCAGGCGTTCTCGAGATGGTTGGCGGCATTGGTGTTGCGGATGATGTCGACGGGATAGCCGCGCTCCTTCTCGAACCGTGCGAATGCCTCGAACGGCGATGTCGTCAGCACGCCACCGAAATCGAAGATCACCGCCTCGACCATGTCAGTCCCGTCCTTCCTTGATCCCTGGATGATCGCTAGCATGGGATGCCGCATTTGGCGACCTCGGTCGCACTTGGCGACCTCGGCGTCAGCCGCTATTGCTGCCGCGATGAAGCCGTCTCACGCAATCATTGCAGCCGCCGCTCTGCTGGCGCCGTCCCAGGCCCTGGCCATCGTCGGCAATGCGCCGGCGCTGAATGATGGCATCGGCCGCGCCGTGGTCACGATCGTCGGCTCGCGCGGCAATTTCTGCAGCGGCGCGCTGATTGCCCCGAAGCTGGTGCTGACCGCCGGGCATTGCGTGCAGCCGGGTCTCGATTACCGCATCGTGGAATACGATCGCGACCGCAGGCCGGTTCTCAAGACGGTCCGGCGGGTGGCGGTGCATCCCAGCTTCAGCGTGCAGGCCATTCTGGCGCATCGCGCCACCGCCGATGTCGCGCTGCTGGAATTGGAGGCGCCGACGAAGGAGCGCGTGCCGGTGGCGCTCGGCGTGCCGCAGCCGCCGCTTGCCGCCGGCAACGCATTCACGGTCGCAGGCATCGGTGTCGCCGTCCCCGGCGACGGCAAGAGCGGGGGCGTGGTGCGCGGCGCGGCGCTGGTGGCCACAGGCAGGCCGGGCACGTTGCAGATCCGGCTGGTCGATCCGGCGACGCAAGGCGTGCGGTCCGGGCTCGGTGGCTGCACCGGGGATTCCGGCGGGCCTGCATTCGAGACGCAGGCGCAAGGACAGGTGCTGATCGGCGTCATCTCATGGTCGACCGGGCCAAATCTCGGCGATGGCTGCGGCGGCATGACCGGCGTCACGCCGCTCACGTTGTATCGCGATTGGGTCGTGCAGACCGCGCGGCAGTGGGGCATGCCGCTCGGCGGAAATTGAGGCGCAGCGTTCACGACGCCGCGCTTCGCGATGGGTTGACCGTCGCTGTGATCGGGTTCAGCCTGTCACGCGAGGAAACAACATCAAGACCAAAGCCCAGGGACTCCCATGAACGTCATCGCGCCCATCCGGGAGGCCGCGTCCTCTCACGCGACCGAACATTTCGACGTGCTCATCGTCGGCGCCGGCATCTCCGGTGTCGGCAGCGCCTATCAGTTGACCAGGCAGATGCCCGACAAGCGCTTCGTGATCCTGGAGAGCCAGGAGGGCTTCGGCGGCACCTGGCGGACGCACCGCTATCCCGGCATCCGCTCCGACAGCGACCTGCACACATTTGGATACAGCTTCAAGCCGTGGGTCGGGCCGCCGATCGCGACCGCGGAAGAAATCCTCAGCTACATGGGCGAGGTGATTGAAGAGAACGATCTCGGCCGCCACATCCGCTACGGCCATCGCATCGTGTCGGCCAGCTGGTCGAGCGCGACCAATCTCTGGACGGTCCAAGCCGTGAAGGGCAGGGATCAGCAGCCCGTCACCTTCACCACGAATTTCCTCTGGATGTGCCAGGGCTACTACCGCCACTCCAAGGGCTACACGCCGGAGTGGCCGGACATGGCGAAATTCAAGGGCCGCATCGTGCATCCGCAACTCTGGCCAGAGGATCTCGATCTCACCGGCAAGCAGGTCGTGGTCATCGGCTCCGGTGCGACGGCCGCGACCATCCTGCCGTCGATCGCCGGAAAATGCGCGCATGTGACGATGCTGCAGCGCTCGCCGACCTACTTCCGCATCGGCCGCAACGCGATCGAGCTGGCCGAGGAGTTGCGTCGGCTTGATGTCAAGGAGGAGTGGATCCACGAGATCGTCAGGCGCAAGATCCTGTTCGAGCAGGATTGGTTCACCAAGCGCTGCTTGACGGAGCCCGAGCAGGTCAAGAAGGAGCTGATCGGCCAGATCAGCGCCATCATCGGCCCCGAACAGGCGGCCAAGCATTTCACCCCGAGCTATCGGCCGTGGCGACAGCGCATCGCCTTCGTGCCGGATGCCGATCTGTTCGAGGGCATCAAGAGCGGCAAGGCCTCGGTCGTGACCGACGAGATCGAGCGCTTCACCGAAGGCGGCATCAAGCTGAAGTCCGGCGACGAGCTCAAGGCCGACATCATCATCACTGCCACCGGCTTTGATCTTTGCGTGCTCGGCGACATTGCATTCTCGATCGACGGCAAGCCGCTCGACTTCGCCGACACCGTGACCTATCGTGGCATGATGTTCACCGGCGTGCCGAATCTCGCCTGGGTGTTCGGCTATTTCCGCGCCAGCTGGACGTTGCGCACCGATCTGGTCGCGGATTTCGTGTGCCGCCTGCTCGCGCACATGAAGGAGAAGGGCGTGAGCAAGGTCGTGCCGGCGCTGCGCCCGGAGGATCACAACATGCCGCTGCTGCCATGGATCGACCCGGAAAACTTCAATCCCGGCTACATGATGCGCAACATGCATCTGCTGCCCAAGCGCGGCGACAAGCCGGAGTGGCAGCACAGCCAGGATTATTGGAGCGAGAAGGACCAGATTCCGGCGATCGATCTGGATGATCCGGCGTTCGTATATGGGTGAGCGCCGAGGGGTGGAGTACTCGCTGTCGCTCTAACCTCGGTGTCATCCCCGCGAACGCGGGGATCCATAACCACAGCCGGATATGTGAGGCACGACGCCAGCTTACATCCTGCCCCAAGCGAGATCACGCGGTATGGGTCCCGGGCCGGCGCCCGTTGACGCTGTGCGTCAGCGGGCTTGCCCGGAACGACAGCGAGTTTCAGAGCGCGCTTCTGAGTGCGCCGCCCGTCTCATCCCTCCCGCCGCGTCACCCCCGTCGCGATCGCCGCGGCGGCGGTTCGGTTCTCGACGCCGAGCTTGGCGTAGATCTGCTCGAGGTGCTTGTCGACGGTCCGCGGGCTCAGCCCCAGGATCTGCGCGATGTCGCGGTTGGTCTTGCCCTTGGACAGCCATGACAGCACTTCGCCCTCGCGCGTGGTGAGACCGAACTCGCTGGAGAATTCCTTGGGCAACTCACCGGAGGACTCCTTGGCGAGCCGCAGCAGGAACTCGTTGGGCCCGGCTCCGCCCATGTAATAGAGGCGCAATTCGGGATGATCGGGGATCGAAGCGGCGGCCTTCCCGCCGCCGTTCTGCGCCTGATCCAGCCAGAGCCGCAGCGCTTCGGGAAGAACGAGCTCCTCGGCGGTGCCAAAACTGTCCGACAGCAGCTTCTGCGCTTGCGGCGTTGCCCACATCAGCCGTCCCTCGCGGTTGACGGCGAGCAGGAAGCGGCCGGAGACGTCGAGCGCGGCGCGCGCACTCTGCGTCATCCGGGCGTTGGCGAGATGCACGCGGATGCGCGCCAGCATCTCCGAGACGGCGATCGGCTTGGTGACGTAGTCGACGCCGCCGGCCTCCAGTCCCTTCACGATATGCTCGGTATCGGCGAGCCCGGTCATGAAGATGACGGGGACGTTGGAGAGACCCGTCTCGCGCTTGAGCTTGCGGCACGTCTCGAAGCCGTCCATGCCGGGCATGACGGCGTCGAGCAGGATGATGTCCGGCGTGATCTGGTCGATGATGCGCATGGCCGCGGCGCCATCGAGTGCGACCATGACCGTCATGCCGGCACCATCCAGCGCGTCGGTGAGCAGCCGAAGCGTCTCCGGCGAGTCGTCCACCACCAGCGCGACGTCGCGCTTCCTGCTGTCAGTGCTCATAGGCATGCAAGGTCTTCAGAGTGGCCATGTACTGATCGAGATCGAAGCGGTCGATAAGCGTGCGCATCTGGGCGACGAAGTCGGCATGCTCCGGATGCGCGTTGCTGATGTCGTCGAGCTTGAGCTGAATGGCCCTGATGTAGCCGATCTGGCCGAGGCTCATCAGCTCCTCGACATAGTTGAGCGGGGGCCGGGACCCGGTGTCCGGCCGCCAGCGTGGCGGCGCCACTGGGATGTCGGTCTGGTAGCTCCATTCGAGCTTCAGCAATTGACGTATCGCCTCCAGCAGCCTTGGGATGTCGATCGGCTTCATTAGGTAGCTGTCGTGGAATGGTTGCGCCAGCGGCCGGCCATGCGCTTCGAGCGCGCTCGCAGATGTCATCAGGATCCGGGCCTGATGATGACCGCTGTTGCGCAAGGTCTCGGCCACCGTCCAGCCGTCCATGCCGGGCATCGAGATGTCCAGAATGAACAGGTCCGGCTGGCAGTGCTGTGCGAGCGCGAGGCAGGCGGGACCGTCGGGCGCGCTCAGCAGGATGAAGCCGAGCGGCGTCAACACCTCGCGCAGGAGGTCGCGATGAACGGGATCGTCGTCGGTGATCAGAATCGTCCTGCGCGGTCCGAGATAGCCGGCGACCGGCGCCTTCACCGGCGCATGCCGCGTCGGGTTGGTGACCTCGGACAGGAGGATCTTGACCTTGAAGGTGCTGCCGGTGCCGACCCTGCTCTCGACCTTGATGTCGCCGCCCATCACCCCGGCGAGCAGGCGGCTGATCGTCAGGCCCAGTCCCGTGCCGGTCTGCGGTTGAGCGGCCCCGAGCGCGCCGCGCTCGAACGGCGCAAAGATGCGCTCGAGGTCGTCGGGCTGGATGCCGGGCCCGGTATCAATCACCTCGAACTCCGCGACCGGACTGCGATAATGCACGACGAACTGGACGCTGCCTTCCGCGGTGAATTTGATCGCATTCGACAGCAGGTTGATCAGGATCTGGCGCAGCCGTTTCTCGTCGGCGTAGACGACCAGCGGCAGCACCGCCGGCCGCTTGAACACGAAGTCGACGCCCTTGGCGGCGGCTTGCAATCGGAACATGCCCACAAGCTGGTCGAGGAATTCGCTGAGACGGACCTCGTCGCGCGACAGATACAGCCGCCCGGCTTCGATCTTGGAGATATCGAGGATGCCGTCGATCAGGCCGGACAGATGATCGGCGCTGCGGCGGACGACGCGGACCTGGTCCCGCGGCTTCGGTGCGAGGCTCGTGTCCTGCTCGAGCAGTTGCGCATAGCCGGAGATCGCGTTCAGCGGCGAGCGCAGCTCGTGGCTGAGGCCGACGACATAGCGGCTCTTGGCGAGGTTGGCGGACTCCGCAACCTCCTTGGCGCGCTGCAGCTCGGCGTCGGTGCGCTTGTGCGCCTCGATCTCCTGAATCAACAGCTGCGTCTGCCGGCGTGTCTCGGCCTCGGCGGCGCGACGGCTCTGCTGCGCCAGCACGAACAGCCAGGTCACGACGCCGATGATGATGGAGAGAGCGAAGAACACCTTCCACAGCACGTCGGAGATGATGCCCTTGAATCCTGGCAGCGCCGCCGAGGTCTCCAGATAGATCATGCCGAGCGTCAGCGCGACGAGTCCGGCCGATGTCAGAAAGACACCGACATAGTGACCGAGCTGCGAGTTGATCTTGGCGAGCACCGACCCCGGCAGCATGCCGCCAAGCGCCGCGGCGACCTGGGCTTGCGCCCGCGCGTGCGGTTTGCACAGATCGTGACAGCGAGCGTCGAGCGAGCAGCACAGCGAGCAGATCGGGCCGGCATAGGCCGGGCAGGAGGCGGTGTCCTCCGGCTCGAAATGATGCTCACAGATGCAGCATTGGATCTGCTCGATGTTCTGCCAGCTCCGCTTCGGCTTGCGCGCCAGATAGTACTTTCCGTCGGTCAGATAGGCGATCGCGGGCGCCGTGACGAGCGCGACGCCGAGCGCGACGAAAGTCGACAGCGCCTTTCCGGTCGGACCGAACAGGCCATAGAAGGCGCAGATCGAGACGATCGTGGCGATCGTCATCGCGCCGACGCCGACCGGATTGATGTCGTAGAGATGGGCGCGCTTGAACTCCATCTGCGGTGGGCGCAGGCCCAGCGGCTTGTTGATCACGAGGTCCGCGACCAGCGCGCCGACCCAGGAGATGGCGATGTTGGAGTACAGCGCCAGCGTCTGCTCCAGCGCCTTGTAGACGCCGATCTCCATCAGCAGCAGCGCGACAACGACGTTGAAGACCAGCCACACGACGCGTCCCGGATGACTGTGGGTCAGGCGGGAGAAGAAGTTCGACCAGGCGATCGAGCCGGCATAGGCATTGGTGACGTTGATCTTGATCTGGGACACGATCACGAAGGTACCTGTCAGCGCAAGCGCCAGGTCCGGCCGGGCCAGCACGTAGCGGAACGCCTCGAGATACATGTGTGCCGGTTCGGCGGCGCGGTCGGCCGAGACTCCATGGCTGAGCGCGAAGTAGGCCAGGAACGAGCCCGCCAGCAGCTTCAGCGCACCGAGCACGATCCAGCCGGGGCCTGCGGATAACAGCGCAATCCACCATGACCGTTTCGACGTGCGGCGATCGCGCGGCAGAAAGCGCAGGAAGTCGACCTGCTCGCCGATCTGGGCGACCAGCGAGAACACGACCGCCGCCGCGGTCCCGAACAGCGCCAGATCGAGATGGCCCATGGGATCGCCATGCTCGCCGGGAAACTGCAGCCAATCGGCGAAGGAGTGCGGGCTCGCATAGGCGATTGCGGCAAAGGGCAGGACGTGCAGCACGACCCACAGCGGCTGCGTCCACAGTTGGAAGCGGCTGATCAGCGTGATGCCGTAGGTCACGAGCGGGATGATGACGACGGCGCTGATGAGATAGCCGACCGGGCGCGGAATGCCGAAGCACATCTCGAGGGCGGAGGCGAGGATCACCGCCTCGATGGCGAAGAAGATGAAGGTGAAGGAGGCGTAGATCAGCGAGGTGATGGTGGAGCCGATGTAGCCGAAGCCGGCGCCACGCGTCAGCAGGTCGATGTCGATGCCGCATTTCGCTGCATGATAGGCGATCGGCAGGCCGCAGCAGAAGATGATCACGCTGGCGACCAGGATGGCGGCGGTCGCATTGGTCACGCCGTAGTTCAAGGTGATTGTGCCGCCGATGGCCTCCAGCGCCAGGAACGAGATTGCGCCCAGCGCGGTGTTGGCGACGCGGGCGGCCGACCAGCGCCGCGCGCTCTTGGCCGTGAAGCGGAGCGCATAGTCCTCCAACGTCTGGTTGGCGACCCACTGGTTGTACTGGCGCCTGACGCGGTCGATCCGCTGCCGCCCTGCCACTTTCGAACTCCTCACCCGCGGGCGCTTGTCCGCAACTCGCCTGCCCCTCGCAAGACCTACGCAGAGCCTACGTCGCGCTTTTGCGGTGCAGTATACGCAATCTTGCGTATCCGTGCGTTGCACAAACCGCGCCATCCTTCGTCTGACCCAACGCGTGTCCTCGAACCAATGAATGGGGTGCTCATGTCAGACGAAACCAAAAAGGGCCTGAAGTCGCCGCTTCGGCGCCAATTGCTGATGGGAATGGCCGCAATCCCGGCGCTGGCCATGATGCCGCGGCCGTCCTTTGGCGCCGGTCCCGCAACCTCCGCTGTCAACACCACCGGACTTGCAGTCACCGATAGCGAAGTGACGGTCGGCATCCTGCATTCGGTCACCGGCACGATGGCGATCTCCGAGACCGGGTCGGTGCAGGCCGAGAAGCTCGCGATCGAGCAGATCAATGCCGCCGGCGGCGTGCTCGGCCGCAAGATCAAGTACATCCAGGAGGACGGCGCCTCGGATTGGCCGACCTTCGCGGAGAAGGCCAAGAAGCTCCTGGTCAACGACAAGTGCGCCGCCGTGATGGGCTGCTGGACCTCGGCCTCGCGCAAGGCGGTGCTGCCGGTGTTCGAGCAGTACAACGGCATGCTGTACTACCCGACCTTCTACGAAGGCCTCGAGCAGTCCAAGAACGTCATCTACACCGGCCAGGAAGCCACCCAGCAGATCATCGCCGGCCTCGACTGGGTCAACAAGACCAAGGGTGCGAAGACCTTCTATCTGCTCGGCTCCGACTACATCTGGCCGCGCACCTCGAACAAGATCGCCCGCAAGCACATCGAGGGCCATCTGCAGGGCTGCAAGGTCGTCGGCGAGGAATACTTCCCGCTCGGCCACACCCAGTTCAACTCGGTCATCAACAAGATCAAGCTGACCAAGCCGGACGTGATCTACGCGATCATCGTCGGCGGCTCCAACGTCGCGTTCTACAAGCAGCTCAAGGCGGCCGGCATCGACATGTCGAAGCAGACGCTGCTCACCATCTCCGTGACCGAGGACGAGATCGACGGCATCGGCGGCGAGAACATCGCGGGCGCCTATGCCTGCATGAAGTACTTCCAGTCGCTCGACAACCCCAACAACAAGGCCTTCGTCGCCGATTTCAAGAAGATGTGGGGTGAGAAGACCGTGATCGGCGACGTGACGCAAGCCGCCTATCTCGGTCCGTGGCTGTGGAAGCTGACCGTCGAGAAGGCCGGCAGCTTCGACATCGACAAGGTCGCCGCCGCCTCGCCCGGCATCGAGTTCAAGGGCGCGCCGGAAGGCTATGTCCGGATCCATGAGAACCACCATCTCTGGTCCAAGACCCGCGTCGGCCGCGCCAAGGCGGACGGTCAGTACGAGCTGATCTACGAGACCGCCGACCTGGTCGAGCCCGATCCGTTCCCGAAGGGCTATCAGTAAGTCGCGAGTCGCGCATTGCGACGGCCGATGAAGCGACGCCGTTGCCGCACAACCAGTGCGCTCCCTCCCCCCTTGTGGGGGAGGGTTGGGGAGGGGGGTACCCCACCCACAGTTCGTCGTGTGGACCCCCCTCCCTGGCCCTCCCCCACAAGGGGGGAGGGAACGACCTTACCGGCGGCAATGCTGCGGGCGCCAACGCGCATCGCAAGTCAGTGCGCACCGACACCACGCATCACGAGAGGACGGATCATGTTCGGTGACTATTCCATCGGCGACCTCGGGGCTATCTTCGCGATGCAGGGGTTCGCAGGCCTCATCCTGTTTTCGGTCTACGTGCTGATGGCGCTGGGGCTTGCCATCATCTTCGGCCAGATGGGCGTCATCAACATGGCGCATGGCGAGTTCATGATCCTCGGCGCCTACGTCACCTGGATGACCTCGAACGCCTTCCAGCATTTCCTGCCGTCGTTGTTTCCGGGCTACTTCTTCGTCGCGATGATGCTGGCCTTCATCGCCTCCGGAGCGCTCGGCATGCTGGTCGAGTGGGCGATGATTCGCCGGCTCTACAAGCGGCCGCTCGATACGCTGCTCGCGACCTGGGGCCTCAGCCTGATCCTGCAGCAGGCCTATCGCTCGGTGTTTGGCGCGCGCGAGGTCGGCGTCGAACTGCCTGAGTGGATGATGGGCTCCTGGCAGGCGACTGACGCGATCCAGATTCCGATCAACGGCATGTTCGTGATGTGCCTGACCATTCTGATCACGATCGTGGTCGCCTATGTCCTCTTCCTGTCGCGCTGGGGCAAGCAGGTCCGCGCCGTCGTGCAGAACCGCGTGATGGCCGGCGCCGTCGGCATCAACACCGAGAAGGTCGACCGCTACACCTTCGGTCTCGGCTGCGGCATCGCCGGTGTCGCCGGCTCCGCCTTCACGATGATCGGCTCGACCGGCCCGACCGCCGGCCAACTCTACATCGTCGACACCTTCCTGGTCGTCGTGTTCGGCGGCGCCGCCAGCCTGATCGGCACCATCGCCTCTGCCTTCACCATCTCCCAGGCGCAGTCGACGATGGAGTTCTTCATGTCCGGCTCGATGGCCAAGGTGCTCACTCTGCTGGCGATCGTCGCCATCCTGATGCTGCGGCCGCAGGGCCTGTTCGCCCTCAAGGTCCGCAAATAGCCGGAACGCGCAGGAATCGGGAATCAGAAAGCACCGTCATGATCATCAATACGCGCTTCTTCAATCGCTCCGAGCTCATCGGCTTCGTCTCTCTGCTGCTTCTGCTCGTGGTCATCCTGCCGCTGGCGGTCGACATCTTCCGCCTCAACCTGGTCGCGAAGTACCTGACGTACTCCTTCGTCGCCATCGGCCTGGTGCTGTGCTGGGGCTATGGCGGCATTCTGAGCCTGGGGCAGGGTGTGTTCTTCGGCCTCG
Source organism: Bradyrhizobium sp. SZCCHNRI1009 (assembly GCF_032487575.1). Taxonomy (NCBI): domain Bacteria; kingdom Pseudomonadati; phylum Pseudomonadota; class Alphaproteobacteria; order Hyphomicrobiales; family Nitrobacteraceae; genus Bradyrhizobium; species Bradyrhizobium sp. SZCCHNRI1009. Next base: position 396,939 of record NZ_JAUEUL010000004.1, read on the forward strand.
GCGGCTACTGCATGGCAATGTTCCTCAAGCTTGAGGCCTCCAGCGTCGCCAACACCAAGATCCAGTCGACCCCTGGCATTCCCGACTTCATGGACTGGAATCAGCTGACGCAGCTGCCGTTCTTCTGGAAGCCGTTCCAGAGCTTCCCGTTCGCGCTCGCCGCGATCATCCTGGTGCCGGCGATCTTCGCCTTTATCATCGGCGCTGCGATGTTCAAGCGGCGTGTCGGCGGCGTCTACTTCGCCATCATCACCCAGGCGATCGCGGCCATCATGACCATCCTGATCGTGGGACAGCAGGGCTACACCGGCGGCATCAACGGCATCACCGACCTGCGCACCCTGCACGGCTGGGACATCCGCACCGATCACGCCAAATACATCCTCTACTTCGTCGAGGTGTTCTTCCTGTTCGCCGCCATCCTGGTCGCGCAGTTCATCCGTCTCACCAAGCTCGGCCGCATCCTGGTGGCGATGCGGGAGCAGGAGGACCGGGTCCGCTTCTCCGGCTACAGCGTCGCCAATTTCAAGATCTTCGCCTTCTGCGCCGCGGCGGTATTCGCCGCGGTCGGCGGCGCGCTGTTCACGCTCGAGGTCGGCTTCATGTCGCCGTCCTTCGTCGGCATCGTGCCGTCGATCGAGATGGTGATCTACACGGCGGTCGGCGGCCGGCTCTCGATCTTCGGCGCGGTCTATGGCTCGCTCCTCGTCAACTTCGCCAAGACCAGCCTGTCGGAGACCTTCCCGCAGCTCTGGCTGTTCGGCTTGGGTGCCTTGTTCATCGCCGTGGTTCTCGGCTTCCCGAACGGATTGGCCGGAATCTGGGGTGACTACGTGCAGCCGCGCATCGACCGGCTGCTGGCGTCCCGCAGCAAGAAGCCCGGCAATGGCGGCCTGGTCGCCAACGGCGCCCCCGCAGAGTGAGGAGACAGCGATGCTCATCGGTCATCAGCCCAAGGAATTCCTGCTCGCGGTCGAAGCCCTCACCGTCTCGTTCGACGGCTTCAAGGCGGTCAACGATCTCTCCTTCTACGTCGAAGAGAACGAGATCCGCGTCATCATCGGCCCGAACGGCGCCGGCAAGACCACGGTGCTCGACCTGATCTGCGGCAAAACCAAAGCGACCTCGGGCTCGATCCAGTTCCGCGGCAAGGAGCTGACCAAGCTGCGCGAGAACGAGATCGTCAAGACCGGTGTTGGCCGCAAGTTCCAGACGCCATCGGTGTTCGAGGATCTCAGCGTGTTCGAGAATCTCGAGATATCCTTTCCGCGCGGCCGCACCGTGTTCGGCTCGCTGACCTTCCAGCGCGACGCGGTCGTCAAGGATCGCGTCGAGGAGGTCGCGGAGATGATCTTCCTGAAGGATCGTCTCAAGACCTCGGCGGCCGAGCTCAGCCATGGCCAGAAGCAGTGGCTCGAGATCGGCATGCTGCTGATCCAGAACCCGGACCTTCTGATGCTCGACGAGCCTGTGGCCGGCATGAGCGTCAGCGAGCGCGCCAAGACCGCCGAGCTGCTCAACCGCATCATCAAGGACCGTTCGGTGCTCGTCATCGAGCACGACATGAAGTTCGTCGAGGACATCGCCCACAAGGTCACCGTGCTGCACCAGGGACAGATCCTATCCGAAGGCACGATGGACAAGGTCAAGAACGACCCCAAGGTCGTCGAAGTCTATCTGGGGCACTGAGCGATGATCGCGATCTTGTTTGCTCCGAGTGACGCTGCGTTCCCCTCCCCCTTGTGGGGAGGGGCTAGGGGAGGGGGCCCACGGCGGCAGTATCGCTTGGGGCTACCCCCCTCCCCAACCCTCCCCCACAAGGGGGGAGGGAGCGCACTGCCGATGTTGCTGCAGCCTCGTCCCAATTCATCACTTTGCAGGAGCCATTGATGCTCGCAATCTCCGATCTCCATGTCGCCTATGGCCAGAGCGAGGTGCTGCATGGCCTGAATGTCAAGGTCGCGCCCAACGAGATCGTTGCGATCATGGGGCGCAACGGCATGGGCAAGACCACGCTGATGAAGTCGCTGATGGGCATCCTGCCGTCCAAGAGCGGCTCCATCGACATGAACGGCACCGAGCTGTCGGGCCTGAAGAGCTACGAGCGTGTCGCCAAGGGCCTCGCTTATGTGCCGCAGGGCCGCATGATTTTCTCGACCATGACAGTCAAGGAGAACATCGAGACCGGCCTCGTCGTCTCGGGCGAGTCCGAGGTGCCCGGCGACATCTACGAGCTGTTTCCGGTGTTGCTCGAGATGAAGGGCCGCCGCGGCGGTAATCTCTCCGGCGGCCAGCAGCAGCAGCTCGCGATCGCGCGCGCACTCGCCACCAAGCCGAAGGTGCTGCTGCTCGACGAGCCGACCGAGGGCATCCAGCCGTCGATCATCAAGGAGATGGCGCGCACCTTGAAGCGCATCCGTGACGAGAAGGGATTGTCGATCGTCGTCTCCGAGCAGGTGCTGAGCTTCGCGCTCGACATCGCCGACCGCGTGCTGGTGATCGAGAACGGTGAGATCGTCCGCGACGATCCGCGCGACTCCGTCGATGCCGCGCAGGTCTCGAAATATCTGTCCGTCTAACCACTCCGTCCAAGCAAAGGTAAAGGGGAGCTCTTGATGCCTGACACACTGATCAAGGTCGATCTGACCAAGTCGGCCTACGAGAACGACAAGGTGCACAATCGCTGGCACCCGGACATTCCGATGGTGGAGTGGGTCAACCCCGGTGACGACTTCATCATCGAGACCTATGACTGGACCGGCGGCTTCATCAAGAACAACGACTCGGCCGACGACGTGCGCGACATCGACCTGTCGATCGTGCACTTCCTCTCGGGCCCGATCGGCGTCAAGGGCGCCGAGCCGGGCGACCTGCTGGTCGTCGACCTGCTCGACGTCGGTCCGCTGAAGGAGAGCCTGTGGGGCTTCAACGGCTTCTTCTCCAAGCAGAATGGCGGCGGCTTCCTGACCGACCACTTCCCGCTGGCGCAGAAGTCGATCTGGGACATCAAGGGCCTCTACACCTCGTCGCGTCACGTGCCCGGCGTGAACTTCGCCGGCCTGATCCATCCCGGCCTGATTGGCTGTCTGCCCGATCCGAAGCTGCTGGCGACCTGGAACGAGCGTGAGACGGCGTTGATCGCGACCAACCCGACCCGCGTGCCGGGCCTCGCCAATCCGCCGTTCGCACCGACCGCGCATGCCGGCCAGGCCAAGGGCGACGTCAAGGCCAAGATCGGCGCCGAGGGCGCCCGCACCGTGCCGCCGCGCGAGCATGGCGGCAATTGCGACATCAAGGACCTGTCGCGCGGCTCGAAGATCTACTTCCCGGTCTACGTGCCCGGTGGCGGCCTCTCGATGGGCGATCTGCACTTCAGCCAGGGCGACGGCGAGATCACCTTCTGCGGCGCCATCGAGATGGCGGGCTGGCTGCACATCAAGGTCGACGTCATCAAGGACGGCGTCGCGAAGTACGGCATTAAGAACCCGATCTTCAAGCCGTCGCCGATCACGCCGAACTATCGTGACTACCTGATCTTCGAGGGCATCTCGGTCGACGAGGCCGGCAAGCAGCACTATCTCGACGTCCACATCGCCTATCGGCAGGCCTGTCTCAACGCGATCGAGTACCTGAAGAAGTTCGGCTACTCCGGCGCCCAGGCCTATTCGATCCTCGGCACCGCGCCGGTGCAGGGTCACATCTCCGGCGTGGTCGACGTGCCCAATGCCTGCGCGACCTTGTGGCTGCCGACCGAGATCTTCGACTTCGACGTGATGCCGTCGGCGGCAGGCCCGATCAAGCACATCACCGGCGATATCCAGATGCCGATCTCGCCGGACAAATAACCCTCTCCCTGTGCGACGGGATGCGGGACGGCCGCGTATTTGGCCGCCCCGCATCCGCCGCGCGGACGAGAGAGACGATGTTGCGCAGGAGACGAGACAATGCCGGTCTATGAATATCTCTGTGACGAATGCGGCCCCTTCACCGACATGCGCCCGATGTCGGAATGTGATGAGCCGCAGGTCTGTCCGCAATGCCAGGACATGGCGCCGCGGGTAATCCTCACCGCGCCCGCCTTCGCCTGCATGCCGGCGGAGCGGCGTACGGCGCACGCGACCAACGAGCGCAGCCGCCACGCGCCGCAGACGGTTGCCGAGTACAAGGCCAAGCATGGGCCGGCCTGCGGCTGCTGCTCGCCGAAGAAATCGCCGCGGCTGATGACCAAGACCAGGAGCGGCGCCAAGGGCTTTCCGACGGCGCGCCCCTGGATGATCAGCCACTGAACGAACGCGAGGGGCGGCGTGTCCGCCCCTCAGCGTGAGGCCGGCACCCGGCGTGGTCCCGGCGCGGGCTGGCCGCCGAACTTGACGCTCATCGCATTGGCGCCGTCGCTGATGTCGACCAGCGTCTTGCGGCTCTCGTCGATCACCTTGGCGGACTTGCGCTTGAAGCTGTCGACGAGCTCGCGCATGGACTTGATCTGATCGAACAGCTGGCCCGGATTGCCGTCCGCGAACCCGGGAATGGCTCCGTCGATCTTGGTGACCAGCGTATCGAAGCCCTTGAAGACATCCTCGGCCTTGTCGATCGCAGAGTCGAAGGCGGCGGTCTTGGCCTGCAGCGAGGCGGTCTCCGTTTCGAACGTCTGCAGCGCTTGCTTGATCGCCGGTGCGTTGCTGACGACGTATTTGTCGATGTTGTGCACCGTCTCGACCATCGTCTCCTGGTCCTTGAGGTCGGCCGTCAGCACCGGCACGCCGTCGCGATCCAGCGGCACCGGCGGAGCGGTCGGCGCGCCGCCGACCAGCGAGATCGCAGCGATACCGGTCAGGCCCTGGAACTCGATGCCCGCTGTGGTGTCCTTGCGGATCGGCGCTGACTTGTCGAGCGTGATCATGGCAACGATCTTGCGCGGGCTCTCGAGATTGATCGAGAGGATCTGCCCGGCCTGCACGCCATCGAAATTCACCGGCCCGCCCTTGCGGAGGCCGGCCGCCGAACCGCCGTCGAACACCACGCGCATGGTGCTGCGCTGCTCGGCGATGCGGCGCTTCTGCTTGATCAGGACGCCGCTGATCCCGGCCGCGACGGCCGCGATCGTCAGGGTTCCCACGATAAGATTGATCGCGCGCATTCCGTGTCCACTGCTGCCTTGGCTCGATTTTAGCCGCTATGTCTCCCGGTTGAAAGCTCAGCGCGCGAGGCCCGGCCGGGAGGGCGCGGCGAGGCCGGCCAGCAGCACCGCCAGGATACCGGTGAGAAAAATGCCATCGAACGTCCCGGCGCCGCCGATCGAGGCCACGGGCGCGCCGAGGCTGCCGATCTTGTCGAGGTTCATCAGGTCGGCGCCGACCAGCGTGCCCATCGAGCCGCCGATATAGGCCAGCGGCGCGGCATATTCGCGCGACAGCAGGAACGCCAGGATCGCGGTCACGACCACCGGCGCGAACACCGGCACGGCGATGCCGACGCCCTGCACCGGCGTCGCCATCGCGTGGATGATCACGGCGATCACCAGCACCGCGATCGCGGCGCGCAGCCAGAGCTGGTAGCGCAGCATGAGATAGGTCGACATGATCGTCGGGATCACCGCGCCGCCGACATTCACGGCGAGCAGAGTACCCGGCCATTGATGCACCAACGGCACGACATATTGCATGCCGAAAAAGTCGATGATCTCGCCAGAGCGCGCGACCTGCCCAGGCAGCATGGTGATCGGGATGTTGAAATAGCTGCCGACCAGCGAGCCGAACAGCAGCAGCATCGCGGTGCCCGAGCTGACGCCGAGCTTCATGTAGGCGTAGCGCAGGATGCCGAACTGGATCAGGACGATCAGGACGCCGAAGGCGAGCACCAGGATCGCAAAGAATATGGGCGTGATCGGCAGATATTGGATCTGGGAATGCATGTCGAAAGCGCTTCGATGATGGACCGTGCTGCCCGCGCAGGATCATCTCACGCGGGCGACAGGGTGACAAATGGTCATTCGGCGCCTAGTTCCCAAGGGCAGCCATGGTCTCGTTCATTCTTCAGACGCGATCAGCGTGGCGTGCAGCACGTAGCGCTCCGGGCCCTGTGTCAGCGCGTCGAACGGCCAGCAGGTGGAGAGCACGAGCTCAGGGCGTTCGGTGTCCGGATCGATGCCGGACGCATCGAAACGCACGACGCTGGCCCCGTCGGCGCGATAGCGGAAGGTCTTGCCGTCGCGCCTGACGATGTCGATCTCGTCGCCGATGCTGACGTCCTTCAGGAAGCGGAAATGCGTGTCGCGATGGCCCGAGTAGACGGCGACACCCGGCTCGCCCGGCTCGGCGCTGCCCTCGACATGGCCGGCGCCGAAGGCCAATGCCTGGCCGCTCGAGCCGGCCAGCGCGATGGTGGAGACGCCGAGGCTCTTCACCTCGATGCGCGCCACCGGGACCATGTCGGCCCAGGACCACGGCTTGACCGGATGTCCCGTAGCGATGGTCTGGGAGAAGGCACGATCGAGCAGCACCTGCGCGACGATCGCCTTGGCATGGATGAGGGCGCCGTGGCCGAACAGGATGAGGCCGACAAGCGCGACTGCGAGCGGGATGACAAATCGTGGCATTCTCTCTCCTCCGTCATTGCGAGCGAAGCGAAGCAATCCAGAGTCGTTGTGCAGCCCCTGGATTGCTTCGTCGCTTCGCTCCTCGCAATGACGACATTGCTTAGTTGGCCGCCCGCCGCCTGATCGCGACGAGCCAGATCAGTTCGAGCATCAGCAGGCCCAACCCGAGCAGCATGCTGAGCTCCGCATCGGTCGCCGTCTTCGGCAGCGTGACCGTCGCCGGCGCTGCCGGCACCACTGGCCGCTTCAGCGCGGCGAGCTGGACGTTGCGGTCTGCTTCAGCGCGGCGCTCCTTCGGCATCGCCGGCATCCGGCCGCGTTCGCCGAACACCTTCTCGTAGTCCCAGCCGGCCGGCAGGTTGATCGGCAGTTCGGCGAGCCTCAGCGGCTCGCCGTCGGGACGGCGCGGCGTCTTGTCGACGGCGACGAGGCTGGTCAGGCGGCTCACCAGCCGGTGCTCCAGCGCGAGCTTCAGAATGGCGCCGTCGGCTTCCTCCGGCGTCATCTGCCGCATCGTCTTCGCCACCTCGGCATCGCCGATCTTGCGCCGCGCCCACAGCTTTGAAAGGCCCTTGCCCTCGGCGGCGCCCGACAGCGGCAGCGTGATGGTCCAGGGCTGGTCGCCGATGCGGCCCTTGAGCTGCAGCGAGCCGGCGAGGCGATCGATTTTGGCGGCCAGCACCAGCGGCTCGTTGCGATAGACGTCCGGCAGCACCGCGGGCGTGAGGTCGGCAGAGGCTTCGGAGAACGTCGCGCTCAGCCCAGTCACCACCGGGTTCTCCAGCTTGGCGAACAAATCGCGCATGCGGTCCTCGACCTGCTCGACCGAACCGATATGGGTGAAGGCGCCGCGTCCGAGCTCGGCGGCGCGCGTCATCAGATAGGTGTTCGGCGCCGAGCCGATGCCGACCATGAAGATGCGCGAGCGGCCGCGCATCGCGGTGATGGTCTCGAACAGCTGCTGCTCGTTGCCGATGGCACCATCGGTCAGAAACACCACCTGACGCACGCGGTCGGAGTCGCTGCCGTCGTCGGTCAGCGCCGCGCGCATCGCCGGCACCATCTCGGTGCCGCCGCGCGCGTCGAGCGCACTGACGAAGCTGGTCGCGCTGCCGACATGCTCGGCATCGGCCGGCACCGAGGCGGGAAACAGCACGGTCATGGTGTCGTCGAAGCGGATCACGTTGAAGCGGTCGCCCGGCTGCAGGCGGTTCAGCGCATAGAGCAGGCTGGCCTTGGCCTGGCGGATCGAGGTGCCGCCCATCGAGCCGGAATTGTCGATCACGAAGATCACGTCGCGCGGCTGCGGACGCTGTGCCGACGCCGTCACTGCGGGAGGCGTGACGAAGGCGAGCAGATAGTCGGCATCGCCGACCTGCTCGTGGAACAGGCCGACCGACGGCGTCGCGGCGGCCGCCGGCTTCCAGGTCAGCTCGAAATCGCGATCGGCCGGCACCACGCCCTCGGCGAGTGTCACGACACGCGTCTTCGCATCGGGGCTGTCGATCGTCACCTGGTGATGGTGGCTCTTGACCTCGCCGATGACGAAGCCTGCCTGCAGCCGCACCGTGATCCTCGTCGGATTGACCGGATCGGTCTTGGCTGGGTCGAGCACCTCCGGCGAGATGCGGTCGCGATCAGGCACGGGATCGTTGCTCGCTGCGCCCCAGCCGTTGCCGCCCGGGCGCAGATCGACGCTCTGCACGATCGGCGCCGGATTGTAGCGCGGCGCCACGACCAGCGGCACCCGCAGCGAGAACTCGCCGCCGCTCGCGGCCACCGGCTGCTGATATTCGATCTGCACCAGCACGGTCTCGCCGGGGCCGATATTGGCGAGCGAGTTGGTGAAGATGTTCGGTCGCTCCTGCTCGGTGAGCGCCGCGGTCTTGCCGTCGCGCTTGGCCTGCTCATAGATCACCTTGGCCTGTTCGCGCGGCTTGATGTCGCCGACCACGACGCGGTCGCCGACGATCATCTTCAGCGTGTCGACCGCGCTGTCGGGTGGCAGCGGATAGACATAGACCGCCTCCATCCATTGCGAGCTGGTGTTCTTGAACAGCTGCGTCACGCGCGCCCGCGCGGTCGGGCCGGAGACGACGATGTCGACTCCGATGCCGAGCCGCGGCGCCTCGGCATAGCTGCCGTCGGACTTGAACAGCAGTGCGCCGGAGCGGGCATCGCCCGGCCTGGTCAGCGGCGGCAGCGGCCCTTCGGCGGACCAGCCAGGGGTGACGCTGAGAAACAACGCCGTGAACCCGACCAGCAGCACGGCGGCAGCCTGCAGCAGCAGGAATAGCAGCATGGTCACGATCCACGACCGGACCGGATGGGTGCTGCTTCTGATATCGTGGTCCATCGTCTCGCTCATCATTGCCTCCGCAACGATCAATTTCGGCATGCCGAGACTGGGCGCATCGCGCCAGCACCGCGAGCGGAATGGTCGGTCTTGTTCGGCCGCCGCCCGCCCGCGCCTGTCCGGTGGCGGTCGAGAGCGCGGCTGATCCGTCCGGGTTTGTGCTGATTTGTCCGTCTGCTAGAAGAGGTGTGCATCACGCGGCAGGGGACAGGATGTCGATACCGGACAACAGCGAGCTTTCCGACGAGCAGAGCCGGCAGGTCGCCGAGACGGTCCGCGAGGAGATCGCGCGGCGCCGGATGTCGCGGCAGGCGCTGGCGGAGCAGGCGAAGCTGAGCCTCTCGACCCTCGAGAAGGCGCTCGGTGGCCGTCGTCCGTTCACGCTCGCCACCATTGTCCGGCTCGAGCAGGCGCTCGGCATATCCCTGCGCAAGGCGCCGAGCGCACCTCTCGTCGCGCCTGCCGCAAGCGGCGGCATTGCACCCGACAGCCTCGGCTCCTATTCGCGGCGGGCTGTGGAGTGGATCGAGGGCACCTACGTCACCTTGCGGCCGTCATTCGGCGACAAGGACGCGATCTACGCCTACCGCACCGACATCGTCTGGGACGATGCCGCGTCGGCGCTGGTGTTTCGCGAAGGCGCGCGGCTCGATGCGGCGTTCACGCAGTTCGGCGAGGTTGCGGTGCCCAACCAGTCCGGCTTCGTCTACCTCGTCACCAACCGCCACGGCCAGCACCGCCTGATCACGGTCTCCAGGCCGACAATCACCGGTGAGATGTACGGCATCATCACGACGCTCCTGGCGGGCCGCGGCTCGCTGCTGACACCGATCGCCGCGCCGATCGCGCTGCTGCCGCTGCGCAATGTGGTGGAGCCGAGCTTCGGCAGACTAGGGACTGACGATCTACATTACGGGTTTTATCGCGAGCATCTGCGCAAGACCGTCGAGGAGCCGTTTGCGCTGTTCGTGCAGGGCGTGCCGTGAGATTTGGGCACACGACTAACCACCGTCATTGCGAGGAGCGAAGCGACGAAGCAATCCAGAGTCGTGAACTCGGCCCTGGATTGCTTCGCTTCGCTCGCAATGACGGAGTTTGTAGTTGCCGCCGTGCTTCTAGCCATGCAGCGTCGTCCCGGCGAACGCCGGGACCCATACCCCCAGGGAGCGGTTTGAGTCCGGCTGGTCATTGGCTTTTTCGCGCCACATCACCGCCGCGGAGTATGGGTCCCGGATCGGCACCGTGCCGCGCTTCGCGCGTCACGGCTTGTCCGGGACGACGGCGGTGGGGTGAGGCGGATTCACGGGATCAAACAGCGCGACGTTCAAGCAGCCGAACGTCTCAACGACAGATCGGATCGATCAGCAGACAATCGACTAAGGACGTGTCATCGCAGTCTCGCGGCGACACTCGCCCGAGGTTTCAATCAGTCCGTCCCTCTTCACGTGCAGAGGGCGCAGGGAATGCCGGGTGAAGGCCTCACCCATGGCCCGCCTGCGAAAAAAATGCAGGCGGCAGGTACCACAGGCAAAGCCGAGCACGCCGGCATTCCCTGCGCGATGGGTTGAACGCTTATACGCAGTCTCCCTGGTGCACCGGCTTGTTGGCCACCATGCCGCGACAATGCTTGCGCGTTGCGCGGGAGACACCAGCTTCGGGGTGTCAGGACGCTGCGACTTCACGTCCGCAAGCGATCGTTCGTCCGCGCCTTCGTAAGAAGACGCTGCGATCTCTCGCGGCCACCGCATCCCCGCCTCGCGTGTCGTGACGATCGCGCGTAACGCCCCTCCGCAGTGAGGCGGGATGGCGAGAGAGAAACATGGATTCGGAAAAATAGCAAGAAGATTTTGCTTGGCAGAATTTGACCCGATACCGGTCGACTCCCTCCCCGCAAGGGGGAGGGGAGTCGACCGGTATCGTGGATAGAACGTGGGCATCAATTGCGCGCGGGTCTACCACCCGGCGCGTGCGTGAACCTACCCCCCGACGTCAGCGCTGATGATGTCGCCGAACAGATCCCACTTGCCGCCCTTGAACTGCATCATCTTGAGCTGCTCGATCGGGGCGAAATCATTCGGGCCGGTGTTGACCTTGATGCCGGGGATCAGGGTGTCAGGCGCAAAATCCTTCAGGCTGGCGGCCTGCTTCATGACGTTCTCGCGGGTCAGAGTGTCGCCGCACTGCTTCAGGGTCTGCACCATGGTCTGCGCCGCGGCATAGCCATAGGCGAGGTTGGCGTCGGAGATGTTGGCGCCGGGCATGTACTTGTCGATGAAGGCCATGAACTTCTTCATGCCCTCGTCGTCCTTCCATTGCGGATCCGACGGGTCCTTGAGATAGCCGGCGGAGAGCACGCCCTCGGAGGCTTCGAGGCCGGCCGGCTTCATCACGGCGCCGATCGAGATCGAGACGTCGGTCATCAGGTGCATCGGCTTCCACTCGAGCTCGGCGATCTTCTTGATCGCCTGGGCTGCGAATTTCGGCGTCGCGATGTTGACGAACACGTCGGCGCCGGTGCCCTTCAGCTTGACGATATGAGCATCGATCGACGGCTCCGAGGTCTCGTAGCTCTCCTCGGCCACGATCATGGTCTTAGCCTTGTCGCCCAGTACCTCCTTGATGCCGAGGACATAGTCCTTGCCGAAATCGTCATTGGCATAGAAGATCGCGATCTTCGCGTTCGGCTTCTCCTTGAGGATGTACTTGGCGAAGATCCGCGCCTCGACGCGGTAGCTGGGCTGGAAACCCATCGTCCACGGAAATTCCTTGGGGTCGTTCCACTTGCTGGCGCCGGTGGCGAGGAACAGCTGCGGCACCTTCTTGGCGTTGTGATATTTCTGTACGGCGGTCTGGGTCGGCGTGCCCAGCGCGTTGAACACCAGGAACACCTCGTCGCTCTCGATCAGCTTGCGCACCTGCTCGACCGTCTTCGGCGGGCTGTAGCCGTCGTCATAGGAGATGAAGTTGATCCGGCGACCGTTGATGCCGCCCTGGTCGTTGATCATCTTGAAATAGGCTTCCTCGGTCTTGCCGATGATGCCGTAGGCCGAGGCCGGGCCGCTATAGGCCTCGACATTGCCGATCTTGATCTCGGTGTCGGTGGCGCCGGTGTCGTATTTCTTTTGCGCAAGGGCGCTCTGGCTCGCCAGTACGGAAAAGGCGGCCGCGGCCGCGAATGAGAGCAGTGTCCTGGTCGTCATCGGCAACATTCCCTGGGCTTCCTCTGGTTGAATTTTCGTGATTGTCGTTCTTGCTCTTGGCCTGCGGCGATGGCGACCGTGCAAGGCCGCTCACCACAACGAGTGGGCAGATGTGTGCAATGCACTGTCTTGCGTCCAGGCGCTGGCCCTGGGAAGCCGGCCGGGCCGACCGGGCGCGCCGCAGGTGATTTTGCCAGCCAGCCACTCCACGCAAGTTGATACGGGCGTTTCCGGCGCATCTTCTGAGGCGCACGAAGCAGGATCCTCCCGGCACCGCCATGACGAAAAGCCCGTTCTATACGGCCGAGCACGAGGCCTTCCGCGACGTCATCAAGCGCTTCGTCGACAAGGAGATCGCGCCGTTCGCGAGCGCGTGGGACGAGGCCGGCGAATTTCCGCGCGCGCTGTATCTGAAGGCGGCGGAGATCGGCCTGCTTGGGCTCGGCTTCCCGGAGGAATTCGGCGGCGTGCCGGCCGACCAGTTCATGAAGATCGTATCGTCGCAGGAATTGGCGCGTGCGGGGGCCGGCGGCATCAGTGCCAGCCTGATGAGCCATACGATCGGCGCGCCGCCGATCGCGCGCGCCGCGCAGCCGCAGGTGAGGGCGCGCGTGCTGCCGGAGATTCTTGCGGGGCGCAAGATCTCGGCGCTGGCGATCACCGAGCCGAGCGGTGGCTCTGACGTTGCCAATCTCAGGACCAGGGCCGTCCGCGACGGCGATCACTATGTCGTCAGCGGCGAGAAGACATTCATCACCTCCGGGATGCGGGCCGACTACGTCACCGTCGCGGTGCGCACCGGCGGACCGGGGCCGGCGGGCGTCAGTCTGCTGCTCGTGCCCGGCGACACGCCGGGGCTGACGCGCACCAGGCTCGACAAGATGGGCTGGTGGGCGTCGGACACGGCGACCCTGCATTTCGACGGCTGCCGCGTGCCGGTCGAGAACCTGATCGGAGAGGAAGGGCAGGGCTTCAAGCTGATCATGCACAATTTCAACAGCGAGCGGATGGGCATGGCGGCGAGCTGCACGGCCTACGCCCGTGTCTGCCTCGACGATGCGATCGCCTACGCCCGGGAGCGCCACACCTTCGGCAAGCCGCTCGCCCAGCACCAGGTCATCCGCCACAAGCTGGTCGACATGGCGCAGCGCGTGGCGGCGTCGCAGGCGATGCTGGAAATGCTGGCGTGGCGGCTCGAACAGGGCGACAATCCGGTCGCCGAGATCTGCATGATGAAGAACCAGGCGACGCAGACGATGGCCTACTGCGCCTCGGAAGCCGTGCAGATCTTTGGCGGCGCCGGTTTCATGCGGGGTGTCCGCGTGGAACGGATCTATCGCGAGGTCAAGGTCAACGCCATCGGCGGCGGCACGGAGGAGATCATGAAAGATCTGGCCAGCCGGCAGATGGGATTGTGAGTCGCGGCCTCTCCAAGCCCGTCATTCCAGGTTCAAGGCCTGCGGCCTTGCCCCGGACTGACGATCGTGAAGCAGTTAGATAAGACATAGCGAGATTCCGGGGTCGGCCGCTGCGCGACCGCTCGGAATGACAGGGAATGAAACATGCTCTTCACCGCCGACCACGACGAACCGCGCCGCATCCTGCAGAAGTTCATCGCCGCCGAGATCAATCCTCACGTCGACGCATGGGAGGAGGCCGGCATCTTCCCCGCGCATGAGCTGTTCAAGAAGCTCGGCGACCTCGGCTTTCTCGGCCTCAACAAGCCGGTCGAGTTCGGCGGCCAGGGGCTGGACTATTCCTACGCGCTGATGATGGCGGAAGAGCTCGGCGCCATCAATTGCGGCGCGATCCCGATGGCGATCGGTGTGCAGACCGACATGGCGACCCCGGCGCTGGCGCGGTTCGGCTCCGACGAGGTGCGCAAGGAGTACCTGGCGCCCGCCATCTCAGGCGACTACGTCGCCTGCATTGGCGTGTCCGAGCCCGGTGCCGGCTCCGACGTCGCCTCGATCAAGACCCAGGCGCGCTCCGATGGCGACGACTACGTCATCAATGGCGGCAAGATGTGGATCACCAACGGTACCCAGGCCGATTTCATCTGCCTGCTCGCCAACACCAGCGACGGACCTGTCCATCGCAACAAGTCGCTGATCTGCGTGCCGATGAAGAGCAAGGGCGTGCAGGTCGCGCGCAAGCTCGACAAGATGGGCATGCGCTCGTCCGACACCGCGCAGATCTTCTTCGACAATGTCCGGGTGCCCAAGCGCAACCGCGTCGGCGAGGAGGGGCAGGGTTTTACTTATCAGATGATGCAGTTCCAGGAGGAGCGGCTGTGGGCCGGCGCCGCCTGCCTCAAGGCGCATGAGGCGATCATCAATGCGACCATCGAGTACACCCGCAACCGCAAGGCCTTCGGCCGCTCGATCCTCGACAACCAGGTCGTCCACTTCAAGCTCGCGGAGATGCAGACCGAGGTCGAGCTGCTGCGCGCATTGACCTATCAGGCCGCGGAGGCGATGATCGCCGGCGAGGACGTGACGCGGCTCGCAACCATGGTGAAGCTCAAGACCGGCCGGCTCGGCCGCGAGCTCACCGACGCCTGCCTGCAATATTGGGGCGGCATGGGCTTCATGAACGAGACCCCGGTCAGCCGCGCCTATCGCGATTCGCGCCTGAGCTCGATCGGCGGCGGCGCCGACGAGGTCATGTTGACCATCCTGTGCAAGATGATGGGGACTTTGCCCGGCACCGGCAAAGCGGGGAACGCCTGATGATCACGCTGTATCATTGCGACGGCGCCCGTTCGTTTCGCTCGTTGTGGATGCTGGAAGAGCTTCGACTTAACTACGAGTTGAAGATGCTGCCGTTCCCGCCACGGGTGCTGGCGAAGGAATATCTGGCGATCAATCCGCTGGGCACGATCCCGCTTCTGATCGACGGCGAGACGAAGATGACGGAGTCCTCCGGCATCTGTCACTATCTCGGCATCAAGCACGGCCCGACGCCGCTGATGGTCGGACCTGAGGAGGCGGCCTACGGTGCGTTCCTTAACTGGATGTATTTCTCCGACGCGACGCTGACGTTCCCGCAGACGCTGGTATTGCGATACACTCAGCTCGAGCCGGAAGAGCGGCGTTCGCCGCAAGTCGCCGCCGACTACGCCAAATGGTTCCTGGGCCGGCTGCGCGCGGTGGAGGCAGCGACCGCGAATGCCGAGTTCTTGTGCGCCGGTCGTTTCACCGCGGCCGACATCGTGATCGGCTATGCGTTGTGGCTCGCCGACACGCTCGGCCTTTCCAAGGAGTTCGGGCCGAATGTGGCGGCCTATTGGGCGCGCCTGCAGCAGCGCGATGGCTACCAGAGGGCGCGCGCCGCCGAGCAGCGTGCAGGCGTGGAGCAGGGCATCAAGCCGCGTGTCAGGCCGTGAGTTGCGCACGTCATTCGGGCGTCCCGGATGACGGATGCATCCTTGAGCACTGGGTTAACCGCGACAAAAATCGGCAGTCATCGCCGATGACAGCGACGCGAATTGCGCTATGGTTCTCTTCCAAAGAAGCGGCCGACAGAGCCGCGCCTCAGGAGGAAGACCATGGATGTGAAGACCATGGACGTGACGCGCCGGGACTCCGGCCATCTCATGCTGATCACGCCCGAGCGCGTCTTCTACGCCGGGCTGCTCGGCCGTCCGCGCCAGCGCTGCTCGGGCGCGTGCCATATCTACGTCGCGCTCACCGGCAGCCTGCGGCTGATTCCCGATGGCGGCGAGGAGCGTTGCGGCGAGCTGCTGGTCGTGCCGCCCAACAGGCAGCACACGATCGAGAGTGATTATCGGACCGTCATCGTCGTGACGATCGAGCCGGAGAGCGTGCCGATCGGAACCTTGGACCGCTTCGCCAGCAAGGTCGCGCGTGAGGCGGAGGCCTATGCCTGCCGCATCCGCGCCGCCTATGAGGAGCTGGTGCAGCGGCCGCTGAGCGGCGACGTCACCAGCGCCGTGTTCGACCGGCTGTGCTTCGGCGAGGTGCTGCCGCAGCGGACGCTCGATCCCCGTGTGGTCAAGGCGATCGGCCTGATCAGCCGCTTCTCCGGCGAGCCGGCGACCGCCGAGAGCTGCGCCGCCGCCGTCGGGCTCTCGACGTCGCGCTTCCTGCATCTGTTCAAGGAGGAGACCGACATCTCCTTCCGCTCGTTCCGCGCCTGGAAGCGCGCGCGGCATCTGCTCAACTACGCCAACCAGGACCTCAACCTGGCGCATCTCGCGCAGGACATCGGCTATCCCGATTCCACGCATTTCAGCCACTCGATCCGCCGCTTCTACGGGCTGAAGCCGCGCGCGATCTTCTCCGGCTCGCGCGATCTCGCGATCTACCGCGCCGGCGAGGCGGCCTTGACCACCTGATCCGGCTTGTCCGCGCGCCGCGACAGGGCGGCGCGCAGCGGAAACTTCGACAGTTCGAGCATGATCAGCGTCGTGATCGCGGCGGCTGCAGTCAGCGCGAGATCGTCGGCGTGCAGCGGTCCGAACCGGAACAGCGCCGCAGCGGCAGGCAGCGTCAGACTTGTCGCGAGCACGGCGACGACGAAGCCGATCACCAGCAGCAGCATGCGGTTCGGCCGCAGCAGCGCCTCGCGCAGCGAGCTCGAGAACGAGCGGTTGACGAAGATCAGGCTGACGATCACCGACACCAGGCTGAAGAACACCAGCGCGCGGAGCTCGTCGTCCGGCATGCCGTTGCGGTGTGCAAGCAGCAGTACGCCACCCGTGGCGAGCATCGCCAGGATGCCCTGCAACGCCCCCCACAGCACCAGCGGCCGCGGCAGCAAAGGCTCCTGCGGATCGCGCGGCGGCCGCCGCATGATGTCGCTCTCCTCGGTCTCGGCCTCGAACACCAGCGAGCAGACGGGATCGATGATCATCTCGAGAAACGCGATGTGCACGGGTCCGAGCAGGAGCGGCAGGCCGGTGACGAGCGGCAGCAGCGCCAGCCCGGCGATGGGAAAGTGCACGGCGAGGATGAAGCTCATCGCCTTGCGCAGATTATCGTAGATGCGCCGGCCGAGCCGGATCGCCTTGACGATCGAGCCGAAATCATCGTCGAGCAGCACGATCGCCGAGGCCTCGCGCGCGACGTCGGTGCCGCGGCCGCCCATGGCGATGCCGATATGCGCGGCCTTGAGCGACGGCGCGTCGTTGACGCCGTCGCCGGTCATCGCGACGATCTCGCCGTCGGCCTTGAGCGCGGTGACGATGCGCAGCTTCTGCTCCGGCATGATGCGCGCGAACGCCGTCGGCGCGCGCGCCGCAAGCGCCAGGGCGTCGTCGTCGAGATCGGCAAGCTCGGGGCCCGCGATGACGCGCTCGGGATCGATCCCGGCCTGCCGCGCAATGGCGGTGGCCGTCGCGGGATAGTCGCCGGTGATCATGATGACGCGGACGCCGGCGGCGCGGCACTCGGCGACGGCATCCTTCACCTCCGGGCGCAGCGGGTCGGCGAAGCCGACGAGACCGCGGAATGAGAACGCGAAGTCCTGCTGCGCGTCGGGGAGCGCCTCGCCGCTCCAGCTCGCCTCGGCGACGCCGAGCACGCGCAGGCCCTCGGCGGCGAGCGTCTCGACGCGCGCCTGCAGCGCCGCCAGCGCGCCGCCGTCGACGCCGCACAGCTTCGCGATCGCTTCCGGAGCACCCTTGGCCGCCGCGACACCGGCGCCGTCGCGCGACCAGACGTTGGTCATCGCCAGCAGGTCGGGGCGCAAACCGTAGCGCCGCTGCAACGTGGCGCCCGCGGTGGCGTCGGCGCCGAGCGCGTGCAGCGCCTTCTCCATCGGATCATGCGACTGCGGGTCGCAGGCGAGCACGGCGGTGGCGACGAGATCGCGGAACGGCGGTGCGATGGCTTCCGGCGTCGCCGTCGCAGGCTGCAGCACGCCGCCGTCCGGCAGCACCAGCCGGGCCACCATCATGCGGTTTTGCGTCAGGGTGCCGGTCTTGTCGGAGCACAGCACGGTGGCGGCGCCGAGCGATTCGATTGCCGAGGCGCGCCGCGTCAGCACCCGCGCCTGCGAGATGCGCCAGGCGCCCATCGCCAGGAACACCGTCAACACCACCGGGAATTCCTCAGGGAGCATCGACATGCCCAGCGCGATGCCGGCGAGGATTCCCTCCAGCCAGCCGCCGCGATACATCGCATAGAGCACGACCGTGATCGCAACCACGATGGCGCCGCCGATCGCGAACGCCACCACCAGGCGCCGGGTTTGCTGCCGCAGCCGCGGCGTCTCGGTCTCCAGGGCGGTCACCGACTGGCCGATCCTGCCGATCGCCGTGTGCGGCCCCGTCGCCATCACCTCGGCGATGCCGCCGCCGCGCACCACCAGGCTGCCGGAGAAGACGAAGGGCTGGTCGTCGCCGCCGGCCACGGTTGCCGCGTCCATCGCTTCGCCGGCGGCCGGCCGCTTGCGCACCGGCACCGATTCGCCCGTCAACAGCGATTCGTCCGTGAGCAGATCGTCGCAGTCGCGCAGCACCGCATCGGCTGCGACGCGATCGCCCTCCGAGAGCACGATGAGATCGCCGCGCACCACCTCGCGGCCGGCGATGCGGATGCGCTCGCCGTCGCGGATCACCAGGGCGCGCGGGCTGGACAGGTCGCGCAGCGATTCCAGCACGCGCTCGGTCCGCGCCTCCTGCACGATGGTGATGAAGACGGAAGCCGAGGCGAATACGCCGAGCAGGATCGCCTCCGCCATGTCGCCCAGCGCGAGATAGATGCCGGCGCCGCCCAGCAGCAACAGCAGCATCGGTTCCTTCAGAACGTCGGCGACGAGGCGCAGCATCGAGCGCGAGCCTGCTTGCGGCAGCTCGTTGAAGCCCTCCGTCTGCAGCCGGCGCGCGGCTTCCGCCGCGCTCAAGCCATCGGGAAACATCGGCGCAGGTTGTGGGTCGGTCGACATTGCACGCCCGTGAGGAGGAGAGCAGGAACCGCTTAGCGCCGTTTCCGGCCGCGGACTTGACGCAAAGCAATATCCGGTTGCGCTGCATGTCACCAGCGAGTCAACGCAAGCAGATCCCGGCGTGCGACCGTCATATACGGACCCTATCAGCACAGCGCCGCCTGCGCGCAGCCCATCGAACGAGTGCCATGAGCGACAAAGCCGTCATCACCTGCGCGCTGAACGGCGTGCTCACCGATCCCAGGCAGCATCACGTGCCGGTCACGCCCGAGGAGATGGCGCGCGAGGCGCGGCGCGCCTATGACGCGGGTGCGGCGATTATGCACATCCATCTGCGCCAGCAGGCCGCTGGCAAGGGGCATCTGCCGTCCTGGGACGTCGACGTCTCCCGCGAGATCCAGCAGGCGATCCGCGAGGCCTGCCCCGGCGTGATCATCAATCACACCTCGGGCGTGTCGGGACCGGACTATCAAGGCGCGCTCGACTGCATCCGGCAGACCCGGCCGGAGATCGCGGCCTGCAATGCCGGCTCGCTGAACTACCTCAAGGTCAAGGCCGACAACACCTGGGCCTGGCCGCCGATGATGTTCGACAATTCGGTCGAGAAGATCCAGGACTATCTCGCCGCGATGAAGGACGCGCACACGATCCCGGAATTCGAATGCTTCGATGTCGGCATCGTGCGCTGTGTCGGGATGTATCGCCAGACCGGCATGTATGACGGCCCGCTCGAATACAACTTCGTGATGGGCGTCGCGTCGGGCATGCCGGCTGATCCCGAGTTGCTGCCGATCCTGCTCAAGCTGAAGCTCGCCGAGGCGCATTGGCAGGTCACCGCGATCGGCCGCGCCGAGATCTGGCCGCTGCACCAACGTTGCGCCGAGCTCGGCGGCCATCTCCGCACCGGACTGGAGGACACGTTCTATCTCGCCGACGGCACCAAGGTGACCTCGAACGGCCAATTGATCGAGGCGATCGCCGCCTGCGCAAGGCGGGCGGGCCGCGAGATCGCAAGCCCCGCCGAAGCGCGGCAGATGTTCGGCACCGTCAACTGATGCGAAGTGCTCCGTCATTGCGAGCGCAGCGAAGCAATCCAGAGTCGTGGGCGGGGCCCTGGATTGCTTCGTCGCTGCGCTCCTCGCAATGACGCCGATGGGGAGGAGTAAATCAATGACCAATCTTGAGACCACCGGCGGCGTGCCCGGTCCGGGCCGGATCGGCCGGGTTGCGATCGGCGATCTCCTGAAGCGCGCGGCGCGGCGCTTCCCGGATCGGGTTGTGATCACCGATGGCGGCCGCCAAGTGACGTTCACCGAGCTCGAGCGCGATGCCAACCGGTTCGCGAACCATCTCCTCGCCAAGGGGCTGAAGCCGGGCGAGACAATCTCGACCGTCTGCAACAACTCGATCGAGTTCGTCAAAGCGCTGTTCGGCATCCATCGCGCCGGTCTCGTCTGGGTGCCGATCAATACGATGCTCGGGCCCGCCGACATGGACTACATCCTCGGCCATGCCGAGGTGCGGTTCGCGCTCATCGACGACAATCTGTTTGCGCAGCCGGAGCGGCGGGCGGCGCTGGAACAGCGCGGCGTCGAGCTGATCGCCGTCGATCTCACCGGGACGGCGAGGACCGCGGGGCTTGCCAGCTTCAACGACCTCATCCAGGGGCATTCGGACGTCGAGCCCGAGATCGAGATCAACGACCGCGATCTCGCGATGATCATCTACACGTCGGGCACGACGTCGCGGCCGAAGGGCGCGATGCATTGCCACCTCGCCGTGGTGATGGCCGTGATGAGCAACTGCATCGAGATGCAGCTCTCGCGCGACGACGGCATCACCGGGCAGTTCCCGCTGTTCCACTGTGCCGGTCACGTGCTGCTGCTCAGCTATCTCTCGGTCGGCGGCCGCATGGCGCTGATGCGCGGCTTCGACCCGGTCGCCTGCATGGAGGCGATCGTGCGCGATCGGCTGACCGTGTTCGTCGGTCTGCCGTTGATGTACCAGGCCATCCTCGATCATCCGCGGCGCAAGGAGTTCGACCTCTCGCATCTGCGCACCTGCCTCTACACCATGGCGCCGATGGGTCGGCCGCTGCTCGAGCGCGCGATCAAGGAGCTGTGTCCGAACTTCGCGCTGACCAGCGGTCAGACCGAGATGTATCCCGCGACGACGATGTCGCGGCCCGAGGTCCAGCTCAACCGCTTCGGCAACTACTGGGGCGAGTCGCTGTTCGTCAACGAGACCGCGATCATGGACGATGCCGGCAATCTGCTGCCGCCGGGCGAGATCGGCGAGCTGGTGCATCGCGGGCCGAACGTGATGTTGGGCTATTACAAGGATCCGAAGTCGACCGAGGACGCCCGCAAGTTCGGCTGGCACCACACCGGCGATCTCGCGGTCATCGACAACGGCGAGGTGCTGTTCCTCGACCGCAAGAAGGACATGATCAAGTCCGGCGGCGAGAACGTCGCCTCGGTCAAGATCGAGGAGACCCTGCTGGCGCATCCGGCGGTGCAGAATGCCGCCGTCGTCGGCCTGCCGCATCCGCAATGGGGCGAGGCGGTGTCGGCCTTCGTCAAGCTCAAGCCCGGCGCGCAGGCCAGTGAGACCGAGCTGCTCGAGCACTGCCGCAAGTCGCTCGGCGGCTTCCAGGTGCCGAAGCTGGTGCGGGTGCTCGAGGAGATGCCGATGACGGCCACCGGCAAGCTGCGCAAGGTCGAGCTGCGCCAGGCCTATGGCGAGCATTTCGCGGCGAAGAGCGCGTGAGCCGTCTACTCGACTTCCTCCGTCATTGCGGGATGACCCGAAGGGCCAGGCCCGGAATCCATACTCCCCATCGTGGCGATGGATTCCGGGCTCGCGCTCCGCGCGCCCCGGAATGACGCCAAATGAGAGAACCCGTCCGTGGCCGTGATCGACAACACCATCTCTCCGTCCGGCGCCGCCTTCCAGGCCAACCGTGACGGCATGCTCGGCCTGATCGCGCGGATGCGCGATCTCGAGGCGCGCACGCGCAATGCCTCCGCGGCGGCCAAGGAGCGCTTCCATCAGCGCGGCCAGTTGCTGCCGCGCGAGCGCGTCGCCCTGGTGCTCGACCCTGGCGCGCCGTTCCTGGAGCTGTCGACGCTTGCCGGCTACATGTTCGATACGCCGGACCCGGCCAGGAGCGTGCCGGGTGGCGGCGTCATTGCGGGTATCGGCTTCGTCGCCGGCGTGCGCTGCGTGGTCTCGGCCAACGATGCCGGCATCGATGCCGGCGCGCTGCAGCCTTACGGCCTCGACAAGACCTTGCGCGTGCAGGAGCTGGCGCTGGAGAACAAGCTGCCCTACGTGCAGCTCGTCGAGAGCGCCGGCGCCAACCTGCTGCGCTACCGCGTCGAGGATTTCGTCCGCGGCGGCAACATCTTTCGCAACCTGGCGCGACTCTCGGCGGCCGGCCTGCCGGTGGTCACCGTGACGCATGGTTCGTCGACCGCGGGCGGTGCCTATCAGACCGGATTGTCCGACTACATCGTCATGGTGCGCGGCCGCACCCGCGCCTTCCTCGCCGGACCGCCGCTGCTGAAGGCCGCGACCGGGGAGATCGCCACCGAGGAGGAGCTCGGCGGCGCCGAGATGCACACCTCGATCTCCGGGCTCGGCGACTATCTCGCCGAGGACGATCGCGACGCGCTGCGCATCGCGCGCGAGATCATGGGCAAGCTCAACTGGGACCGGCCATCGCAGGAGCCGTCGCCGGTCAAGCCGCCGCGCTACGATCAGGAGGAGCTGCTCGGCATCATGCCGCTCGACCACAAGCGTCCCGTCGACATGCGCCAGGTCATTGCGCGCATCGTCGACGACAGTGACTTCGTCGAGATGGCTCCGAACTACGGACCGGCCACGGTGTGCGGCCATGCCCGCGTCGAGGGCCAGGCGATCGGCATAGTCACCAACAACGGCCCGCTCGATCCTGCCGGCGCCAACAAGGCGACGCACTTCATCCAGTCCTGTTGCCAGAGCCGAACGCCGATCCTCTATCTCAACAACACCACAGGCTACATGGTAGGCCGCGCCTATGAGGAGGCCGGCATGATCAAGCACGGCTCCAAGATGATCCAGGCGGTGACCTCGGCGACCGTGCCGCAGATCACGCTCTATTGCGGCGCCTCGTTCGGCGCCGGCAATTACGGCATGTGTGGCCGTGGGTTCCACCCGCGCTTCTGCTTCTCCTGGCCCAACGCCAAGACCGCCGTGATGGGTGGTGAGCAGGCGGCGGAGACGATGGCGATCGTGACCGAAGCGGCCGCGGCCCGCCGCGGCAAGCCGGTGGAACGCGAGAAGCTCGACGCCATGAAGGCGCAGATCATCGGCGTGTTCGACAGCCAGATGGACGTGTTTGCGACCTCGGCGCGCGTCCTCGATGACGGCGTGATCGATCCGCGCGACACCCGCGCGGTGCTGTCGGAGGTGCTGGCGATCTGCCGCGAGGCGGAGGCGCGACACCCGCAGCGCATGCAGTTCTCGGTGTCCAGGCCATGAGCGGAGAGATGACGGGAATGCAACGCAGGCCGTTCCACAAGGTGCTGATCGCCAACCGCGGCGAGATCGGCTTGCGGATCATGCGCACCGCGCGCCGGCTCGGCTACGGCGTGGTCGCCGTCTATTCCGATGCAGATCATGATGCGCCGCATGTCCGGCTTGCCGATCAGGCGGTCCGCATCGGCGCGCCGCCGCCGGCGCAATCCTATCTGAACATCGCCGCGATCATTGCTGCGGCCAAGACGAGCGGGGCCGATGCCGTGCATCCCGGCTACGGCTTTCTCGCCGAGAACGAAGGATTCGCGCAGGCCTGCGAGGAGGCGGGGCTGGTCTTCATCGGACCATCGCCGGTGGCGATCGCGGCGATGGGCAACAAGGCCGGCGCCAAGGACATCATGCACCGCGCCGGGGTCCCCTGCGTGCCCGGCTATCAGGGCGAGGACCAGGGCGACGAGGCGATGCTGCGCGAAGCGCGCCGCATCGGCTTTCCCGTGATGATCAAGGCCGTGGCCGGTGGAGGTGGCCGCGGCATGCGGCTGGTGACGGATGCGGACGCCTTTCCCGACCTGCTGCGCAGCGCACGCTCGGAAGCCGCGACGGCGTTCGGCGACGGCACCGTCATCCTCGAGAAGGCGATCGCCAATCCGCGCCACATCGAGATCCAGGTGTTCGGCGATTCGTTCGGCAATGCCGTCCATCTCGGCGAGCGCGACTGCTCGGTACAGCGGCGGCATCAGAAGCTGATCGAGGAGGCGCCGTCGCCGGCGGTCGGGCCGGAGCTGCGCGCGCGCATGGGCGCGGTGGCGGTGCAGGCGGTGAAGGCGCTGGGCTATGAGGGAGCGGGGACGCTGGAATTCCTGCTCGACGGTGACGGGCAGTTCTACTTCATGGAGATGAACACGCGGCTGCAGGTCGAGCATCCCGTGACAGAGGCCTTGACGGGACTCGATCTCGTCGAATGGCAATTGCGCGTCGCCGCCGGCGAGCCGCTGCCGTTACGCCAGGAGCAGATCAGCTTCTCGGGTCATGCGATCGAGGTGCGACTATGCTCCGAGGATGCGGCGCACGACTTCATGCCGCAGTCCGGGCGGATGGCGCTGTGGCAGATGCCCGAGACGATCCGGGTCGAGCATGCGCTGGAGTCCGGCGCGGAGATCCCGCCCCATTACGATTCGATGATCGCCAAGCTGATCAGCCATGCTGCGACTCGTGAGGAGGCGCGCGCAAGGCTGATCGCCGGATTGGAGCAGGCCGTTGCCTTGGGCGTCCCGACCAACCGGGCCTTCCTGATGTCCTGCCTGCGGCATCCGGCCTTCGCCGCGGGCAAGGCGACCACCGCATTCATCGCGGCGCATCGCGACGAGCTGCGTGCGCCGGCCGCCGAAGCGGCAGACCTCGCGCTGGGCGCGCTGCTGCTTTCCGTCAGCCATCCGCTCGCGCATCCCGTCCGCCGCGGCCGCTCGCTCGCGGCCGCCTTCGCGACGCCGCTCCGGTTCGAGATCGCCGGCGAGGTGGCCGAGTGCGAGCTGCTGCGCGAGCGTGATGGAATCTATCGCGTGACGCGTGGCGATGCAGAGCATCGCTTCGAGATCGTATCGCTCACGGATGATGCGATTCGGGTTCGTCACGCCGAGATCGTCGAGAGCGTGCGCTTCGTCCGCGACAACGATCGGCTGTTCGTCCAGCATCGCGGCCAGACGCTGGCGCTGCGCGACGTGACGTTGGCTAGGCCGCAATCCTCAGCGGCTGGCGGCGGTGATGGCAGGGTTCGCGCGGCGTTGAATGGTCGTGTGGTCGCGGTGCTGGTGAAGCCGGGCGACAGCGTGGCTGTGGGACAGCCGGTGGTGACGCTCGAGGCGATGAAGATGGAGCACGTCCACACCGCCGGCATCGCCGGAACGGTGACCGCGATCGAGGTTGCCGAGGGCGACCAGGTGACGACGGGCCGGATCGTGGCGGAGATTGCGGCCTGATCGTCGGGCAGGGGAGTGAGCTACGGGAAGATCTGCGACGAAGGCAATCATTACTTGTCGCAGCGCGTGTGTGCCGACATCTTGCGGCTTGCTCGGTGCACCTCTCCCCGCTCGCGGCAAGCGGGGAGAGGCCGGATTGCATCGTCAGATGCAATCCGGGTGAGGGGGGTACAGGTCTATCCACGTATACTTCTCGTGCGGCTGCCCCTCACCCCACCCCTCTCCCCGTAAGAACGGGGCGAGGGAGCCTACCGTCCGTGCCGAAATGGCTCGCTTCTCGTCTCTGCGCGTGTCTCGTCTCCAGCTGTTTGCAAACGAATTCGTCGCAAAGAGGAAAGTACGCGAACCAGCGGGATTTTAGCTCGGTCGCTTGCGACTCTCACTCGTGCAATTGCCGCCTCAGCGCGGCGACCAGCCGTGACGTCTGGAACGGCTTCGACAGCAGCGGTGCCGTAGCGAATTCCTCCGGGCATTGATCGACGGAATAGCCGGTGACGGCGACGAAGGGCACGCCGGCCGCCGCCAAGGCGCGCGCGATCGGCGCCGATGTTTCCTGCCCGAGATTGACGTCGAGCACGGCAAGATCGCAATGATTCCGCTCTAGCAGATGGAGGGCTTTGTGCACGGTCGGCGCCACGCCGACCACCGTGAATCCGGCGGCTTCCAGCTCGACCGCGAGGTCGAAGCCGATCATGGGATCGTCCTCGACGATCAGGAGATGAGTCTTCTCACTGGCGCGCATGATGACGGTCGCGGCAGAGGCGTTGCAGGGGGCACCTCAGGTGCCAGCGCAGTCCGGCCGGCAGGAACTCGACCTCGACCGTTCCATCCAGGCCGGCGCGCACCAGGTCGGAAATCACCCGGCTGCCGAAACCGGTGTGCTCCGGCGGCGCGACCTCAGGCCCGCCGCTCTCGACCCAGGTCATGTCGAAGCTGTCATCGATGCGTAGCCAGCGGATCGCGATCCGTCCGTCGTCGTTCGACAGCGCACCATATTTGGCGGCGTTGGTGGCGAGCTCGTGAACCGCCATGCCGATCGACTGCGCGGCCTCCGGCGTCAGCTCGATCGATGGTCCGTCGATCGCGATGCGGTTGCCGATCAGGTCGTTGAACGCGCCGAGTTGCGAGCGGACGAGCCCGTCGAGCGGAATGAAACGCCAATCGTTCTGAATCAGGAGATCCTGATTGCTCGCGATCGCCTGCAGGCGCTCCAGAAAGCGGTTGAGGTCGAGCTGGCGGCCGTGACGGGTCATCTGCCGGGCGATCGCCTGCACCAGCGACAGCAGGTTCTTGCTGCGGTGGTTCACCTCGGCCAGCAAGGTGCGCAACTGCTCCCTTGTCTGGCGCTTGTCGGTGATGTCACGCACGATCTTGGAGGCGCCGATGATGCGGCCGCTGGAATCCCGGACCGGCGAGACCGTCACCGATACGTCGATGAGTGCCCCATCCTTGCGCAGGCGGATGGTCTCGAAATTGTCGATGATCTCGCCGGACAGCACGGTGGCAAGGATCCGGTCCTCCTCGGCCTGGCGCTCCTGCGGGATGATCGTGCGGATCGAGTGGTTGATCATCTCGCCTTCCGAGAAGCCGAAGATGCGTTCGGCGCTCTTGTTCCAGCTGGTGATCGTGCCGTCCAGCGTCTTGCTGACGACGCCGTCCGAGGACGAGGCGACGATGGCCGCGAGCATCGCCGACGCACGCTCGGCCTTCTTCGACAGCGTGACGTCGCGGATGATTTTGGAGATGCCGACGATCACGCCGGTGCTGCTGCGGATCGGTGAAAACGTGATGGAAACCTCGATCGGGCGTCCCGGCTTGGTCAGCCGGACGGTCTCGAAGCTCTCGATCGCTTCGCCCGCGTTGACCCTGGCGCGCAAGGCGCTCGCTTCTTCCGCCAGCTCGGGGGGTATGATCTCGGAGACGGGTCTGCCGATCATTTCAGCCGCGGTGAACCCCAGCATCCGTTCGCTAGCCGCATTCCAGCTGCGGATGATACCGTCTGCGGTGGTGCCGACAATGGCGTCGGCCGAGCACTCCACGATCGCCGCCAGATAGGCCGTATCGTCGTCGGTTACGCGTGGGGCGGGGGAGGCGCCGGGCATTCCGTGCACGTCGCAGGCTCCTTGCTAACAGGTCGACAGAGAAGACGCCGCGCACGGGATTACCAACTTGTTTGTGTACAAATGCAAGGGCTATCTCGATCGCTGCTTGTTGTTGGTTTTTCCGGCAACGAGGACAGGACGACTTGCCGCCAGCAGACCCCCCAGGGGCCGTGCGACGTGCTCCAGCTCACGACGGCGAACACCAAGAACGCAGGCTTGGGCGGTTTGTTCCAAGGGATCCTGTTAAATTGCCGCCGAACCGGCGCCAGGGTGCGCTTGCAGCCGGACGCCGCCGGCTAGGGGCTGCGGCTCAACCCATTGGCGAATGTGGCCTTAATTACTTCCTCAGGCTGAGAATGTAGCCTGCCAGGTCGGCCGCATCATTCGCACTGAGCGGATTGTTGGCCATCGTTGCGTGGGGAAGCAGGAGGAACTTGGTCAGCATCTCCTTCGTCACGTCGTCCCTGGCCGCGATGGCGACGAACGGCCGGGCGCGCCGGAACTTGGTCGGCTTGGTGGCCACCGCGTGGCAGGCGGCGCACCAGCGCTCGGCGAGCTGGCGGCCGTGGTCGAGATCCTCGGCGGCCGCCGGAGCGGAGAGCAGGACCAGCAGCAGCAGCAGCGATGGTACGGAGGCACGTCGCACGCCCGGTTCTCCTCACAGCGGCTGGTCGTCGTCGGTCGACGGCTGGTCCTGCAGCGAGACGATGTCACCGCCGCCGAACTCGTCCTCTGGCGGCGGATAGACCCACATGTGGTCGCGCACGCTCCTGACGCCCTGGACGCTCTTGGCCGCCACGATCGCCGTGGCCCGCTCCTTCTCGTTGCGCACCGCCCCCGTGAGAT
The DNA here is from genome assembly GCF_032487575.1 of Bradyrhizobium sp. SZCCHNRI1009. Taxonomy (NCBI): domain Bacteria; kingdom Pseudomonadati; phylum Pseudomonadota; class Alphaproteobacteria; order Hyphomicrobiales; family Nitrobacteraceae; genus Bradyrhizobium; species Bradyrhizobium sp. SZCCHNRI1009. The sequence goes on from NZ_JAUEUL010000004.1 coordinate 425,447, forward strand.
GCGCGATGCCGTTGCGGACGACGACGTTGAAGCGGCAATGCTTGCAGGCGGCCTGGTCGAGTGAATCGAGGATGGCGCTGCGGATGCCGTCATCGTCGGGGGTGGGGCCCGGAACGGCAGTGGCGAGGTCGGCCACGGTTTGCAGGAAATCCGTATGTGTCACCACGCCGGCCAGCCGGTCGCCACTCATCACCGGGAGACGCTTGATGTTGCGCTTTTCCATGATCTCGGCGATCTCCGCCAGGCTGGCATCGGCGCTGACGGTGACCGGAGGCTGGCTCATGATGTCGCCGACCGTCCGGCCGTGGGAATGGACGAAGTCGGCGCCGATGCGACCGCGGCCGACCAGGAGGTCGAGCCAGCGGCCTTGCCTGCGCTCGGTGCCGAGCTCGGCGCGGCGCAGGAAATCACCGTCCGTCACCATGCCGACGAGCGTGCCGGACGCGTCGACCACCGGCAGCCCGCCGATGTGGTTGTGCAGCATGATCCGCGCTGCCTCGGCCACCGGGGTTCCGGGCGTCACCGCGATCACGGATCTGGTCATGATTTGATGAGCGCGCATGTCGTCGTCTCGTGCAATCGCTACGGTCGCAATCGATGGAGAATAGCTCCGCGGCATCGCGCGCGCTTGACCAGGATCAATCCGAGGTCGTGCCGCCCTACACGATCCTTGACGTCTTGTTGCCCCAATAGCGGTCGCGCAGCAGGCGCTTGTAGAGCTTGCCGGTCGGCAGCCGCGGCAGCTCCTTCTCGAAATCGATCGAGCGCGGCACCTTCTGCCGCGACAGCGACTGCCGGCAGAACGCGATCAGCTCCTCTTCCAGCTCAGGCCCGGGCATGATGCCCGACATCGGCTGGACCACCGCCTTCACCTCCTCGCCGAGATCTAGGTTGGGCACGCCGAACACGGCGGCATCGGCGACCTTCGGATGCGTGATCAGCAGGTTCTCGCATTCCTGCGGGTAGATGTTCACGCCGCCGGAGATGATCATGAAGGTGGCGCGGTCGGTGAGATAGAGATAGCCGTCGGCATCGACATAGCCGACGTCGCCCACGGTGCTCATGCTGCCGTCGGCCGAACGGGCCTCCTTGGTGCGCTCGGGGTCGTTGAAGTATTCGAACGGCGAGCCCGTCTTGAACCACACCGTGCCGGCGGTCCCGACCGGGCAAGGCTGCATGTTTTCGTCGAGGATGTGCAGGTCGCCGAACAGCACCTTGCCGACCGTGCCGCGATGCGCGAGCCATTCCGCGCTGTCGCAGGCGGTGAAGCCGAGGCCTTCGGTGGCGCCGTAATATTCGTGGATGATCGGCCCCCACCATCTGATCATGTCCTCCTTGACCTGTGCCGGGCAGGGCGCTGCGGCGTGGATTGCGACCTCGAGCGAGGAGAGGTCGTAGCGGGTCCGAACGTCCTCCGGCAGCTTGAGCATGCGCGAGAACATCGTCGGCACCAATTGGGTGTGCGTGATGCCCCATTGCTCGACGAGCTGGAGATAACGCTCGGGATCGAACGTCTCCATGATGATGGCGGTGCCGCCGACGCGGATGGTGAGGTTGACCGCGGCCTGCGGCGCGGAGTGATAGAGCGGCGCCGGCGACAGGTAGATCATGCCCTCGCGGTAGCGCCACAGCCTTTCCAGGAAGTCGAAGATCGGAAGCTGCTGCACCGGCGGCTGCTCGGGCAGCGGCCGCAGGATGCCCTTCGGCCGGCCCGTGGTGCCGGAGGAGTACAGCATTGCGGTGCCGACGCATTCGTCGGCGATCGGCGTCGCCGGCAGGCCGGCTGTGGCCTCGGCGAGGCCGACGATCCCCTCGCTCTCGCCTGCGCCATCGGCGACGATGCACAGCTCGATGCCGGGCGCCTCCTTCAGCGCCTCGCGCGCGACGTCGAGCTTGGCGAGGGAAGTGATCAGGAGCCGCGACCGGCTGTTATTGAGGATGTAGGTCAGCTCGCCGGGCGTGAGGTAGGAGTTCACGCAGGTGAAATACAGCCCGGAGCGCTCGCCGGCGCCGCACGCCTCCAGATAGCGGCTGTTGTTCTCCATGAAGATCGAATAGTGGTCGAGCCGCTTCAGGCCGCGTTGGCGGAACAGATGCGCCAGCCGGTTGCTGCGCGCCTCCAGCTCGCGATAGGTCACCGCCTCGCCGGTCGAGGCCATGATGAAGGCAGGCTGCAGTGGGCGCAGCCGGGCGTGCTTGCCGGTGTACATGTGTCCTCCTGCCGATGCGCGCAGCTCGCCGCGGCGCGCGGGCGGGAGGCGCCTGCCGCGGCACCTCGGCATGGCGACGCGATGCAGACGATGCTGCCTCACGCGTCCAGGCGGTTTCCGTCCCTGCGCACCATCCCGGCGGGACGGCTCGTTGTTTGGCGCGAATGTAGCGGAGGAGCCCGCCTCTCTCAACATGGCTGTCAGCCGACTGACCGAGGCGCGAAGGGGATGGGCGCGGCCGGGGTTCTGGCATAACATGAGCGCGCATTCCAACGAATGACATCTCAAGACCAAGAAATGCGGGGAGAGACCATATGAAATCGGGTTTGCTGGCTATTGCGGCCGTCGGTGCGCTGCTGGCGGCGGCGCCGGCGTCGGCACAGGTCAAGATCGGCATCCTCAATGACCAGTCCGGCGTCTATGCCGACTACGGCGGCAAATATTCCGTCGAAGCGGCCAAGATGGCGATCGAGGATTTCGGCGGCGAGGTGCTGGGGCAGAAGGTCGAGCTGGTCACCGCCGACCACCAGAACAAGCCCGATCTCGCCTCCACGATCGCGCGGCGCTGGTACGACACCGAGGGTGTCGATATGATCACCGAGCTGACGACCTCCTCGGTCGCGCTGGCGATCCAGGAGCTGTCGAAGGAGAAGAAGAAGATCGACATCGTCGTCGGCGCCGCGACCTCGCGCATATCGGGCGATGCCTGCACGCCCTACGGCTTCCACTGGGCCTATGACACCCGCGCGCTCGCGGTCGGCACCGGCGGCGCGCTGGTCGAATCCGGCGGCGACACCTGGTTCTTCTTGACCGCCGACTACGCCTTCGGCTATGCGCTCGAGAAGGACACCAGCGACATCGTGACGTCGAAGGGCGGCAAGGTGCTGGGCTCGGTGCGCATCCCGCTCAACTCGTCGGACTTCTCCTCCTTCCTGCTGCAGGCGCAGAGCTCGAAGGCCAAGATCATCGGGCTTGCCAATGCCGGCCTCGACACCACCAACTCGATCAAGCAGGCGGCCGAGTTCGGCATCGTCAAGGGCGGGCAGAAGCTCGCCGGCCTGCTGATGACCCTGTCCGAGGTGCATGGCCTCGGGCTGGAGGCGGCGCAGGGCCTGATCCTCACCGAAGGCTTCTACTGGGATCGTGACGACAAGTCCCGCGCCTTCGGCGAGCGCTTCATGAAGCGCACCGGCCGGATGCCGAGCATGATCCACGCCGGCACCTATTCCGCGACCTTGTCCTATCTGAAGGCGGTGAAGGCCGCCGGAACCAAGGACTCCGACGCGGTGGCTGCGAAGCTGAAGGAGCTGCCGGTCGACGACGCCTTTGCTCAAGGCAAGGTGCTCGCCAACGGTCGCATGGTCCACGACATGTATCTGTTTGAGGTCAAGAAGCCGTCGGAATCGAAGAAGCCGTGGGACTACTACAAACAGCTCGCCACGGTGCCCGGCGACAAGGCGTTCTTCACCGCCAAGGAGAGCGGCTGCCCGCTGACGAAGTAGGCCCGTCCCACCACCGGTGTGGTCCCGGCTCGGGGCCGGGACCACAGCAGTGCATGCGGAAATCAGCCGTGCAGCATGCGCCAGAGAATGGCGATGAGCGCGCCGACCAGCAGCGCCGAGGCGGCGAGCGCCTGCACGCCGAAGCCGGGGCCCCGCTTCTCCGCGGCCTTGGCGTAGGACAACATGTACATCGCGCGGCCCGCGATCCAGACGAGGCCGATCAGGGCCGCGATCGTGTCGCTGACATAGATCGCGAACAGCCACAGCGCCGGCAGGAAGATCGGCAGCCATTCCAGCGTATTCACCTGCACGCGATAGGTGCGCTCGAAATCGAGATTGCCGGTGACGGCCGGCGCCTTCACGCCGAACCGGGCGCGCGCCTGCGCGACGCGGACCGCCATGTAGAAATACAGCATGAGCGCGAGCACGGTGACGAGTGCGGTGAAATGATACATGCGCGGTTCCCCCCTTGATGACGGCCTGTTAATATCCCGTCAGCTCGAGATAGCCCACCCCGGTGTGGCTGCCCTTGAAGCTGATCGGTCCCTCCCAATACGGCACGCGGGTGCCCATCCAGGCCTTGGGGTTGAGCGGCGCGGTGTCGATGGCGATGCCGAGCGCGGCGATCTCGACGCGCCAGCCGACCGGCAGCTTGCGCTCACCGATCGTGACCGTCTCCTTTGGGCTCATGGCAATGTCTCCGGGCCCGAGTGGGCGCGAGGCGCCGTCGGCCGGGATCCAGGTGCCGGACGTGTAGTCGCCGTTGCCCTGCCGCATCCGGTACAGCATCAGCTTCTCGCCGCCGAAAAAATGCAGCGCGAACCAGTCCCAGCCGCTCTGGTCAGAGGCCAGCGGCTGGCTGCTCCATTCGCGGTCGAGCCAAGCCTGGCCTGAGACCTCGACCGGTTGATCGTCGAAGCTGATGCGGCCGCGGGCGCGGTAGAACGGCTGGCTGTAGTAGTAGGAGGCCTGGCCGCGCTCGGATTTGCGGCTGTAGCCGCCGATGCCCTGCAGCACCACGGGACGATCGGCCTCGAGATGCAGCGCGTAGGAGAAGTCCGGTCCCGCGGCGCGCATGTCGAGCGGCGCCAGCGATCGATCGTCGGTCGCGGCGGTGCCGCGCAGTTGCCAATCATCGATCCAGGCCTGGAACGGCTTGGCCTCGACGCCGGCCTGGCCGACACCGCCGCGCGCGAACTTTTCCGTCGAGCGGTGGCTGTCGGCGCGCGTCACCGCGGCATGCGCCATCCACAGCTGCTGATTGTCGAAGCCTTCGCCTTGCGGCCCCGGCCGCGCCGCCGAGCGGAACAGCGTCCATTGCAGGCCGTAGGCCAAGCCGCTGGCGTCGCTGAGATTCGCGGTGACGTACCACCATTCGATGCGGAAATCGTCGTGCGGGCTGTGGTCAGCGGGGAATGAGAACGTCCTGCCCGGCGTCACCGCCGCAAAGCCGTCGGCGCTGTCGCTGAGGCCCGCAAAGCCCTGCGCGCGCGCGAGCCGCGGCAGCGCCAGCAGGCCGAGCCCGCCGATCAGCCCGCGCCGCGTGATGATCGCTCTAGCGCTCAATGGTGAAGGTCCTGACCAGATCGGCCGGCTGCATCCGCGCCAGCCGCAGCACCGGCAGCAGCGAGGCGATCACCGCCGCCACCAGCGTGACGATCAGCAGCCGGATGAGCTGCAGCGGAAACACGTCGAACGGCAGCCGCCAGCCGAACGCCTTGACGTTGACGATCGCGATCAGGCACCACGCCACGACGAGCCCGAGCGGCAGCGCCAGAAGCGCGGTCAGGCCGGCGAGCGACAGCGTCTTCAGCAGCTCGACCTCGGCGAGCCGCCGCCGCGTCAGCCCGATCGCCCAGAGCGGCGCGAGCTGCGGCAGCCGCGAGTTCGCGAGGGTCAGCAGGCTGGTCAGCAGCGCGATCGCGGCGACGCCCAGCGTGAAGGTGTTGAGCGCGCCGGTCACCGCAAAGGTGCGGTTGAAGATCTGCTTCGACTCCTGCTTCACGGTCGCCTGGTCGATGACGTTGCGGCCGTCGAGGCCGAACCTGTCGCTGAGAGCAGCGATCAGTCCCGGCACGTCGGCCGGCGCCGCGCGCGCGGCCATGCGCGTGATCGGCGTCGCCGGGAAGCGGCGCGTCAGCGCGGCGACGTTGACCGTGACCTGGCCCTTCGGATTGCCATAGTCGGCATAGATACCCGCGACAGTGATGCGCCAATCGCCGGTCGGCGCGGCGAGGTCGATGCTGTCGCCGACGGACAGATTGAGCCGCCGCGCCAACTGCTCGCTGACGAAGCCTGCGTCGCCGCGCACCAGCTGCTTCCACGCGTTGGCGTCGGCCTGCAGCAGCGGCCAGTGCGCGCGATAGGTGTCGTGATCGGGCAGGCCGAGCACATCGATCGGCGCGCCCGCCAACTGCGTCTCGGCGCGGCCGCCGGGCAGCACGGCCTGCACCTCAGGCCGTGTACGCAGCCAGCTTTGAATCTCGCGCGCCTGCGCCTCATCCGCTGCGCTGATGTAGACGTCGGCGGCGAGCCGGCCGTCGAGCCAGACCAGGAAGGTGCGGCTGAAGGTCTCGACCATCGTCGCGACGCCGACATTGACGGCGAGCGCCAGCAGCAGCGCCATCAGCGCCAGCGACAGGCCCGAGATCTGCTGGCGGCTGTCGGCCCAGAACCACTGCGCCAACGCCGTCCGCGCGCCGCGCTCGCCGAGCCGCAGCACGAGCTCCAGGACCGCCGGCAGCAGCAGCGCGGCACCGAGCATCATCGCCGCGAGCACGCCGAAGCCGGCCAGCAGCGATTGTCCGAGCCACAGCAGCAGACCTGCTGCGACGAAGAAGGCGAGCGCGATGGCGCTCTGCAAGCGCAGCCAGCGCCGCTGCGCCTCCTGCCACGCATAGGGCTGCGCGGTGGACAGGATCGGCAGCCGCATCGATTTGATCAGGCTCGTGGTCGCGGCGGCGAGCGCGCCGGCGATGCTGATGACGAGGCCCGCAAGCCACCATTCCGGCTGCAGGCTCAGTTCGCCCGGCACCTGCGCGCCATACAGCCCGCGCAGCGATGCCGCTACGTTCGGCAGCAGCGCGGCGGCGATGATGTAGCCGCACACCAGTCCGGCCAGGCCCGCAACCAAGGCAAAGCCGATGAGCTCGCCGATCAGCACGCCATTGAGCTGCCGCGCCGACACGCCGCAGGCGCGCAAGGTGCGCAGCACCGGCAGGCGCTGCTCGAAGGCAAGGCCGATGGCGGAATTGACGATGAACAGGCCGACGACGAACGACAGCAGGCCGAAGGCGGTGAGGTTGAGGTGGAAGCTGTCGGTCAGCCGCTCCAGGTCGGTCTCGGCCTCCGGCTGCACGAGCTGCAGCCGGCCGCCGGCGAATGATTGCAAAGCGTCTCGCTTGCCCGTCGCCTTGCCGACCAGCAGCCGCGAGATCTGGCCGGGCTTGCCGAGCAGCCGCTGCGCGTCGCTGATATCGACCACGAGCACGCCGGGCGCGAGCTGCTGCTGCGCCATCACGGGCGGCAGCAGCGCGTCGTTGCTGAGCCGCGGCGTCGCGCCGTCCTTGAGACCGAGATCGGCCAGCGTCTCCGGCGAGATCAGCGTCCGATGCGGCGGTGTCAGGAACGCCTCGAGCTCGCTGCGGCCGACCCTCGGCGCATCGCCGACCTCCCGGGGGATGCTGAACGGCTCGATGCCGAGCAGCCGCAGCGAATGGCCGTCGATCTGCACGCGGCCCTCCAGCACCGGCGACACCGGCCAGCCGGCGCGGCGCAATTCCGCGAACACGCTCTGCGGCAGCATCTTGCCGTCGGTCGCGACCAGCATCGGCGTGCGCGCGCCGCCGAAGATCGCGGCGGCGCGATCATACGAGCTGCGGGCCTGCTGATTCAGCGCCTGCACGCCGCTCCACAGCGCGGTCGCCGAGATCAGCCCGATCAGCAAGGTCGCGAGTTGCATCGGATGCCGGCGCCAGTGGCTGAGCAGCACCGCTAATATCCACAGCGCGCGTCTCATGCGATGCGTCCGGCATGCAGGTGGACGTGACGGTCGAGCATCGCCGCGAGCCGCGCGCTGTGCGTCACCATGAGGAAGCCGCAGCCGGTGCGCGCGACGAGGTCGCGCGTCAGCGCCATCACCTCGTCGGCGGTGTCCTCGTCGAGGTTGCCGGTCGGCTCGTCCGCAAGCAGCAGCGCCGGCTTGATCGCCAGCGCGCGGCCGATCGCGACGCGCTGCTGCTGCCCGCCCGACAATTGCTCGGGATAGCGCTTGAGCAGCGGCTTCAGCCCGAGCCGCTCGACCAGCTCGCTGTGCCACGCCGGATCATGCCGACCGGCCAGCCGCGCCTGGAAGCTGAGATTGTCCTGCACCGACAGGCTCGGCACCAGGTTGAACTGCTGGAACACGAGGCCGAGCCGCTCGCGCCGGACCGCCGCGCGTGCCGAATCGTCGAGCGCGCCGACCGCAGCGCCGTCGAGCAGGATGTCGCCGCTGTCGGCGGCATCGAGCCCGGCGATGAGATGCAGCAGCGTGCTCTTGCCGGAGCCGGATTCGCCGGTCAGCGCGACGCGCTCGCCGGAGGAGACGTCGAGGTCGACGCCGCGCAGGACGTGGATCGGCTCGCCGCCGGATCGGTAGGATTTGGTGAGATGACGGACGCTGAGCACGAGCATGATCGAGGTTGTTGCGTCACAACATAACAAGGGCCAACGCGAACATCACCTGCTCGTTCGTCGTGACGCCGCCGATGTGATGCCGGCCGCGCGCAATCAGGTTGCGAGGGTATCGCGATGCAGCCCAAGAGGGCGGATTCCCGCGTTGCAGCAACAACTTAGCGCGCGAGCCGGTTGCCTGCGGAGCCGCTTCGTGGGTAGCATCGTCGAAACGCCCGGATGACAGGGGCGGATCATGACAGAACGGGGAACGACCATGGCCGCGCCGACGACGCTGAAGGGCACATCCCGCGCAAGCGCGACCCCGAAGGGCGCCTGGAAGATCACCTTCCTGCTGTTCCTGTTCATGCTGGTGAACTTCGCCGACAAGATCGTGGTCGGCCTCGCCGGCGTACCGATCATGACCGAGCTCAACCTGAACGCCGAGCAGTTCGGCCTGCTCGGCTCGTCCTTTTTCTTCCTGTTCTCGATCTCCGCCATCGTCGTCGGCTTCGTCGTCAACAAGGTGCCGACGCGCTGGGTGCTGCTGGTGCTCGCGCTGATCTGGGCGGTGGCGCAATTCCCGATGGTCGGCACCGTCGGCTTCACCACGCTGCTGATCTGCCGCGTCATTCTCGGCGCCGGCGAAGGTCCCGCCGCGTCCGTGGCCGTTCACGCCATCTACAAATGGTTTCCCGATGAGAAGAGGGCGATGCCGACCGCGATCCTGTCACAGGGGTCGGCGTTCGGTGTGATCCTCGCAGTGCCCGCGCTGAACTGGATCATCGTCAATCACGGCTGGCACTATGCCTTCGGCGCGCTGGGCTTGGTCGGGCTGATGTGGAGCGTGGCGTGGCTGTGGCTGGGCAAGGAAGGGCCGCTGGCCGAGGTCGAACTCGCCGGCCTGCGCGAGCAGCGCGTCCCGTATCTGCAATTGCTGACGTCGCGCACCTTCGTCGGCTGCGTCGCCGCGACCTTCGGCGCCTATTGGGCGCTGTCGCTCGGGCTCACCTGGTTCACGCCGTTCCTGGTGAAGGGGCTCGGCTTCTCGCAGCAGCAGGCCGGCTTCATCTCGATCCTCCCCTGGATCTTCGGCGCGTGCGTCGTGCTGACCACGGGCTTCGTGTCGCAGACGCTGATGGCGCGCGGCGTGTCCACCCGCATGGCCCGCGGCGTGCTCGGCGCGACGCCGCTCGTGATCGGCGGCGCCCTGATGGCGATGATGCCGCATGTCGACGCCGCTTCGGCCAAGATCGCACTGCTCGTGGTCGGATCGGGATTGTGCGGCTCGATCTACGTCGTCTGCCCGCCGATGATCGGCGAGTTCACGCCGGTCACGCAGCGGGGCGCCGCCATGGCGATCTACGGCGCGCTCTATACGCTGGCGGGCATCGTGGCGCCGGTGGTGATGGGCAAGATGATCCAGGCCTCCGGCAGCCTGCTCGAAGGCTACATGTCCGGCTTCACCATCAACGCCGTGATCATGGTGATCTCCGGCCTGCTCGGCCTGGCGCTGCTCTGGCCGAACAGCGAACGCGCCCGCCTGCAGGCGCAGCAGGCTGCCGCGCCGGAATTTGCGTGATACAACCCCTGCCGGGGGTCATCAGGAGGCGGCCTCGCATTCATCCTTGCTGAGGTCCTGCACGATGCGCCTATTCTATCATATGCTGCACTACTGGCGCGGTGCGCGATGCCTGAAGATCGAGGACTTCCCAGGCGCCATCCTCCACTTCAGCAAGGTGATCCAGCTCAACCCGCGCAACTATTACGCCTACCATAATCGTGGCGTCGCCCTTCAGGGCATGGGAAGCCACGCCAGTTCGATCGCGGATTTCGGCCTGGCCCTCAAGCTGAAGCCGAACGCGCAGACATTCGGCGCCCGGGGCGTGTCGCGGAAACTCCTTGGCGACTTCGACGGCGCCTTTGATGACCAGACGCGAGCTCTCGCTCTCGACCCCAGGGTCGCCGCGGCTCATGGCGAACTCGCGTTCCTTCATCACGTGAAGGGCGATTCGGATCGCGCGATCGTCGAGAGCACGACGGCGATCGGCCTCGCACCCAATGACCCCATCATGCAGAGGGGGCGTGGCTATATCCAGTTTTGCCGCGGCAGGTTCGATGCCGCGGCAGCGGACATGGAAAGATCGCTCGCGCTCGAGTTCGATCCCTATGCGGTTCTGTTTCTTTACCTGTCGCTCGCCTGGTTGTCGGGGCGCGCCAGGCCGGACCTCGCCGCTGTCGCATCGCGCTGGACTGCGGCGCAGTGGCCTGGACCGGTGTTCGATCTGCTGATGGAGCGTTCGACGGCGCAGCAGGTGCTGAATGCGACCGCAACGGCTCCCGAACAGGCTGAAGCCTATTTCTACATCGGTGAGTGGCATCTGTTGAACGGCCGCCACGACGAGGCCGCAAGAGCACTCGAAATCGCCCTGCGCTCGTTGCCGCCATGGTTCAACGAATACTCGGCCGCACGATCCGAGCTTGCAAGGCTCGCCGAGACGGTCGCCGCGGCCAGTTGATGTCTCAGCTCACACGGCGCGCCCCCCCCCTGACCAGCCGTCCCGGTCGTGCGCCGGTGGCCTCGCCGTAGCGCCGCGTGACCACGCCGGACACGATCGTCGCGTCGTAGCCGTCGACCTCCTGCATCAGGCGGCGGCCGCCGACCGGCAGGTCGTAATGCACCTTCGGCGGATGCAGGTGCAGCCGGTCGTAGTCGATGACGTTGACGTCCGCCTTGTAGCCCGGCGCGATCAGGCCGCGATCGTCGAGGCCGACGGAGAGTGCGGTCTTGCGCGACTGCGCGGCGACGACGAAGGGAATCGACAGTCTGTCGCCGCGCTTGCGGTCGCGGGTCCAGTGCGTGAGCAGATAGGTCGGGAAGCTGGCATCGCAGATGATGCCGCAATGCGCGCCGCCATCGCTGAGGCCGGGCACGCTGCGCGGGTCACGCAGCATCTCGTAGGTGGCATCGAGATTGCCGTCGGAATAGTTGAGGAACGGCACGTAGAGCATGCCGCGCCCGCCGTCCGTCAGCATCGCGTCATAGGCCAGTTCCTCGGGGCGACAGCCGCGGGCGCGGGACTGGGCGCCGAGCGACCGCTCGGGCGGCTGCTCATAGTCGGGCGGATCGCCGAGCAGGTACATCTTGTCGTAGTTCGGCTTGAAGAACAGCGGGTCGTCGGTCGCGCTGGCCTGCTCGCTCAGGATCGCCGCGCGAACCTGCGGATCGCGCATCCGGGTGACGCGCTCCGCCAGCGGCAGATGCGCGATCGCCTGATAGCTCGGATGCGTCTGCAGCGGGTTGCGCGACAGCTCCAGCCCGAGCAGCAGCCCGACCGGCCGCGCCGCGATCTGCGCCGTTACCGACAGGCCGCGCGCAGCGGCGGCGTTGATCTCGGCCAGCGTCTGCCGCCAGCGCTGCGGCGCGCGGTCGTTCTGCGTCACCGAGAACGAGATCGGGCATTTCGTTGCCTCGGCAATGCGCAGCATCATCGGCAGGTCTTCATGGATGGTTGAAATGTCGAGTACGAATTGCAGCACGCTGCGGCCGGCGCCGTGCATGGCCTGCGCGATCGTCGTCAGCTCGTCCTCGCCGGCCTTCAAGGTCGGCGTGTAGTCGCCGGTCGAGGTCCGGTGGTTGAGCGTGCGCGAGGTCGAGAAGCCGAGCGCGCCGGCCTTGACCGCGTCGCGCGCCAGCGCCGCCATCGCGCGGTTGTCGTCGGCAGTGGCGGGATCCCGCCGCGCGCCGCGCTCGCCCATCACATAGACGCGCAGCGCCGCATGCGGCAGTTGCGCGCCGATGTCGAGATCGAATTCACGCTTGCCCAGCCACTCCATGTAGTCCGGAAAGCTCTCCCATTCCCAGGGAATGCCGGCCTCGAGCACCGGCTCGGGAATGTCTTCGACGCCCTCCATCAACTGGATCAGCCGCTGATGATCGGCCGGCCGGCACGGCGCGAAGCCGACGCCGCAATTGCCCATGATCGCTGACGTGACGCCGTTCTGCGACGACGGCGAGATGTCGTGGCTCCAGGTGACCTGGCCGTCGTAATGGGTGTGGACGTCGACGAAGCCGGGCGTGACCAGCTTGCCATGCGCGTCGATCTCCTCGCGGCCTGAGGCTGTGACCTTGCCAACCTCGAGGATGCGGCCGTCCGCGATTGCAACATCCGCCTCACGCAGCTCGCCGCCCGAGCCATCGGCAACGGTTCCACCGCGGATCACGAGATCTGGCTGGGTCATGGCGTGTCTTCCCCGATATTGTCATTATCGGGACATCATCGATGCATGCACGATGATGTCAACACGCGGGAAGAGACATCAGCGTTGCATGGAGAGGTGGAATGCGCGTCTCAAGCGTCGCGCAACTATCAGAGGTGCTCATCATTGCGCCCTCTCCCCTTGTGGGAGAGGGCATGTAGGACAGATCAGCAAGCTCGGTCGGGTGAGGGGTCTCTCTCCGCCAGCTTCCTTCGCCGAGAGAGACCCCTCACCCGACGGAGTGCGCCGATGCGCCGGCGATGCCCTCTCCCACAAGGGGAGAGGGCGCTGCATCGGGCAGCGCGGACGAACTAATAGCTTACTGTCCCTAGGGTGGGCAAAGCGACGCCATCAGGCGTTGCGTGCCCACCGTTGGTAGCTGTGGTGTCGGTGACAAATGGTGGCGCGCTTCGCTTTGCCCACCCTACGTCGACAACTACGCCTTGGCCTTCTTCGGCTCGGTGAAGAACGCCAGCACGATGGTCAGCAGCATGAACACGACCGAGGCGCCGAACACCCAACGGGGCGCGTTCATGTCCATGATCCAGCCGAACAGCAGCGGACTGACCACGCCGGCGAAGTTGAAGCCGGTGGAGACGATGCCGAAGGCGCGGCCGGCGGCGCCCGGAGGGGCGGCGTTGCGCACCAGCATGTCGCGCGACGGCGCGATCACGCCGCTCATGAAGCCGGCGACCAGCATAATCGCCGTGAGCAGCACGGTTGGCAGGTTGATGAAAGTGATCATCAGCACCAGCACGGCGTTGATCGCATAGGCGACGGCCGCGACCAGGTTGTGATGCCTGATGCGGTCGGCGAGCTGGCCGCCGGCGAGCACGCCGACGGCGCTGGCGCCGAGGAATGCGGTCAGCGCGATATTGGCGGTCGAGAACGAGATGCCGTAGCCGTTCATGAACGCGACCACGCCGAAGCTGGCGATGCCGGCGTTGGACAGGCTGAGCAGCATGAAGAACACGGTTAGCAGCATCAGCATCGGCGTCAGCAGGCTGGGCTGCTTCGCCTTGCTGCCATCGGCAGCGGTGTGGTGCGGATGCGGCGGCACCTCGGGCACGTTGCCGACGAGCAGCAGCAGCGCCGCGAGCGGTCCGACCAGGCCGGCCGCGATCAGCGCGCCGGAGCCGCCGACGGTGGTGACCAGCGCCGCCATCACGGCGGGCGCGACCGCGCCGCCGAGATAGCCGGCGAAGGTGTGCACGCCGAAGGCGCGGCCCATCCGCTTCTCGTCCATGTGGGCCGACAGCAGGGCATAGTCCGAGGGATGGTAGACCGCGTTGGCGAGGCCGAGCAGCACCGCCGAGACGACGAGGCTCGTGTAGGTCAGGTAGAACCCGAGCAGCGCCAGCGACAGGCCGCCGAGCGTGAGGCCGAGCAGCAGGATGCGGCGGGCGCCGGCGCGGTCGACGAGATAGCCGACCGGGGCCTGCGTTAGCGCCGACACCACAGCGAACACGGTGAGCGGAAAGCCGAGCTCGACATAGCCGACGCCGAGCTTCTCCTTGAGGTAGGGAAACAGCATCGGCAGCACCAGCATGTGCAGGTGGCTGACCCAATGCGCCAGCGAGATCAGCGCCAGCGTGCGCAGCGGGGAGGCGGCCCGGACCGGAGCACGGACATGTTGCGGTGCGGCGAGAACGTCAGCCATGGTCGATCCGTGTGGCTCCGGTCGTCAGCGATGGAAAAGAGGACGCGTTGCCGGCAAACCGCCGATGCTGCCTAAACAGAGGCGCGCGACACAACGCCACACTATCGGATTGCGGTTCATTGTCCATGAACGCCCGCGCATGGCACCTGCGCGGGATGGCCGGCGGCCGAGGGGCGGCAAGTCACCCGCCGCCGTTCCGGGGTTGTGGGCAGAAAGGCACGGTGTGTCCCCACCACAGGTGTCGTCCCCGCGAACGCGGGGACCCATAACCACCGGCGGATGTTTGTTGCGCGAGTCGTGCAACACGCAGCCTGCCTCAAGACGGATCACGCGGTATGGGTCCCGGGTCGGCGCCCGCTGACGCTTCGCGTCAACGGTCTTGCCCGGGACGACAGCGAGTGTGGGGCGCGGTCGAAGGCTGCCGAAAGGTGGGAGAGGAGAGCGAGAGCGTAACTCCCTACGGCACCACCGGTCCGCCGGCCTTCTTCCACGCGTCCAGTCCGCCCTCGATATGTGCCGTATTCGCAAGCCCCGCCGCTTGCGCGGTCTGCACGGCCATCGCCGAGCGCTCGCCATAGGCGCAGAAGAACACGATGCGGCGGCCGGTGGCGGCGGCGACCTCGCGCAGCATGCCGCCGGGCTTGAGATTGTCGGCGATCGCAGGATAGGGCGCGTGCAGCGCGCCGGACAGCGTGCCGTGCTTGGCGCGCTCGGCGGCCTCGCGCAGATCGACCAGCAGCACGTCGGGACGTCCCAGGCATTCGATCGCCTCACGTGCCGACAGCGACAGGCCCTGCTTCGCCAGTTCCTCCTGATGCAGCCCGACGCGCATGTTGGCGGGCACCGCGACATCCATCATCTTCGGGTTCGGCAGCTTCAGATTCGCCATCAGCGCGACGTAGTCGTCGACCGACTTGACCTGCAGGCGCGGATTGTAGCGGCGCTCCTCGCCGATGGTGGAGACGGTGTCGCCCTTGTAGTCGTGCGCGGGATAGACCAGCGTGTCGTCGGGCAGCCGCAGCAGCCTGTTGAAGATGGAGTCGTACTGCTGCCGCGCATCGCCGTTCTGGAAATCGGTGCGGCCGGTGCCTCGGATCAGCAGCGTGTCGCCGGTGAAGACGCGGTCGCCCATCGAGAAACTATAGGAATCGTCGGTGTGCCCGGGCGTGTACATCACGTCCAGGCTGATGCCCTCGATCGCGATCCGGTCGCCCTCGCTGACGCGCATCGCCACGACATCGGCCTTGGTCTGCTCGCCCATGATGGTGACGCAATGGGTGCGGTCGCGCAAAGCGCCGAGGCCGGTGACGTGATCCGCATGCAGGTGGGTGTCGACGGCCTTCACCAGGCGCAAATCGAGCTCACGCAACAGCTGGCAGTAGCGGTCGACCTTCTCCAGCACGGGATCGATGATGACAGCCTCGCCGCCGGTGCGGCTGGCAAGGATGTAGCTGTAGGTGCCGGAGACGCTGTCGAACAATTGGCGGAAGATCATCGGCGCCTCCTTTCGATCAGGATCGTCGTGGCATTAGCACGATCGGCCCGATGTCACCAATGCGGCGGACGCTCGGCAGGCCGGATTGCACCGCGCCATCCGCGGTCACGATTGCGATGCAAATCCGGGATTGCCGTCGACGCCCGAGAGCGTGACCTTGTTGGTTCCGACCAGCACCAGCTGACCGTCGCGCAGGTGGTTGGCGACCACGTCCCACACCGGCTTGCCGTCTTGCGCGTTCATCGAGGCCCAGCCGGCGACCTTGTAGCTCTTGCGCGCGTCGAGCGGGCGGCCATCGTCGCGCGTGAGATCGGAGATGCGGCGGCCGATCGGCTCGGCGGGCGCGCAGCGGTAGGACAGCCCGCCGGTGCGCACCATGTCGCCGCCCTGCTGCAGATAGGGATCGGCGTTGAACAGATTGTCGCAGACGTCCTCGAGCACGTCTTTGATCTCTGCGCCGGTCATCCGCTGCACATAGGTCTCGGGATAGGTGATGGCGGTCTGCGCCAGCACGTCCTCCAGCAGGATGGACTGGTTGGCGAGCAAGGTCGGACCCCAGCGGAATCCGGGCGACAGCGCAATCTCGGCGTCGAGCTCGCGGCGCAGCGCCGCGCAGATCAGGTCGTCGGTCGCGCCCTCGAAATTGCCGCGCCGGTACAGCAGCCGGTCCGATGTCGCGAGCTTCTCGCTCCAGGCCGCGACCTGCGGCTGCTGCGTCTGGTCGATCAGCGCCTGCATCGCGGGATCGGGCTTCAGCAGCTCCGAGTAGATGGGCAGCAGCCGGTAGCGTGCATCGGCGACGCGGCCCTTGCCGACATCGAGATCGAGCACGGCGAGAAATTTGCCGTTCGAGCCGGCATTGGTGACCAAGGTCGCGCCCTTGGCGTTGCTGACCGCGACCGGCTGCGGAACCGCGTCATGGGTATGGCCGCCGAGGATGACGTCGATGCCGGTGACGCGGCTCGCGAGCTTGAGATCGACATCCATGCCGTTATGCGACAGCAGGATCACGGCATCGACCTTGTCGGCGCCGCGCAGGCCATCGACCAGCTTCTGCAACTCCTCCTCGCGGATGCCGAACGTCCAGTCCGGCGTGAAGCGGCGCGGATGCGCGATCGGCACGTAGGGGAAAGCCTGGCCGATCACGGCAATGCGGGCGCCGCCGATCTCCTTGATGGTGGCCGGCTTGAACACGCGCCCCGATCCGGGGTCGAACGCCTTGGCGTCGTTGAACGCGGCCTCCTCGGTCAGGAACACATTCTGCGCCAGGAACTCGCCCTTGAAGCGGGCGAGGTTGGCGCGCAGCGCCTCCTCGCCATAGGTGAACTCCCAATGCCCGGTCATCGCGTCGATGCCGAGCAAATTGGCCGCGCTCACCATGTCGGCGCCGCGCATCGCATTGGCGAGCCCGGTGCCCTGCCAGAGGTCGCCGCCATCGAGCAGCACCGAGCGATGGTCGCCGGCATCGGCGCGCAGCTTGTCGACCAGCGTCTTCAGATGCGCGAAGCCGCCCATCCGTCCGAAGCGAACGGCGTATTTCTCGAACTCGAACGAGGTGAAGGCATAAGCCTCGGCGCTGTCGGGCCGGATGCCGTAGCGGTCGAGGAAGGCGCGCTCGACCAGATGCGGCGGCCGTCCCCACATCTCGCCGATGCCGAGATTGACGCTGGGCTCGCGGAACAACAGCGGCCGCAGCTGCGCATGCGTGTCCGTGATGTGCAGGATGCGCGCGTTGCCGAATTTCTCGATGTCGTACAGGCTGACGGTGTCGGCGGCGGTCGCGCTGCGCAGCAGCGCCGGCGCGGCGATGGCCGCGACAGCCGATACTTTCAGAAAATCCCGGCGCCGCATCGTCATGGCCAGCGTTCTAGATCATGATGCGATTCCATGGAATCGCATCATGATCCATCCCTTTGTGTGAGCATGATCTCCGCGCAAACGCCTTCGGCGGCTGTCGCGAGGGAGAACCGGTTGCCACGTCTCCGGATCATGCTCTAGCGGATCTCCATGTCCTTCCAGCGCTGCTTCTCGCTGGTGGCCTGGACGATCGAGGCCTTGGCGAGCGCCTCGGCCTCCTGCGCCGATTTCAGCGCAGAATCGAAATTGCCGGAATCCGCTGCCTTCTTCGCAGCGGTGAGTGCGGCCTGGGTCACGGTCCATTGGTTGCGCAGACGTCCGGCTCCCTTGTTGGCGCTCTCGGCCGCCGCGACCGCCGAGAGATAGTCGGCCTCCGACGCGGCCCGCGCGGAGCCGGCGCCGACCGCGGATACCATCATGGCGAACACGATCTTTTTCATGACGCCTGCTATCGTGACATTTTTCATGGCCGCGCTCCCGGTCCTGAAACCGGCAGGCCGTTCGACACGTAGGACAGATAATATTCGAGGTTGCGGTATTCGTCCGACTGCGGCTCCAGCGGCACGGCGCGGGTCTGGCTGTTGCAGGTGACGAAGCGCCGGCTGATCGTGCCCATGCCGCTCCATTCCGAGCGGTAGATCGGCATCGCGTTGAGGATGCCGAGCGCCGGCGCCAGGATCTCGGCGCGGATGCGCTCGCCCGGGCTCTGCACATGGCAGCTCGCGCAGGAGAAGTTCAGCTGGCCGCGGCGGGTGTAGAAATACTCCTTGCCCTTCTCGAACGCCTCGAGCGCCCGCGGGTCATCGGGGATCTTGATGTCGAAGCGCTTGCCGCGCGAGGTGAACGCCATGTAGGCGGTCAGCGAGGCCATCTCGTCCTTGACGTAGGAGTAGGGCTGCTCGCCATTGGCCTCGCGGCAGCGGTTCAGCGCCAGCTCCAGCGTGATGACCTTGCCTTCCTTGTCGTCGAAATAGGGATAGTTCTGGCGGATGCCGATGCCGCCGTTCGGGAAGCAGTCGGCATAGGTCTTGCCGTTCTTGAACGGCTTGGCGAACATCTCCTTGCCGGCATCGAGCGCGAACTCGTAAGGAGGGAACTCCTCCTTCTCTTCCCATTGCTTGCGCATGTCGGCGTTCATCGAATACGGCCCGTTGACGAAATCATCGAACGCCACCTTCGGGAACTTCTTGACGAAGTAATCCTGGAACGCCTTGGCGTCGGCGGCCGGGTTCGGCTTGTCCGCGGCCGCGGCGCCGCAGGCGCCGAGAGCGAGCGCGGCCGCGACAGTCAGCGCGAGGCACGGCGCCCTCATTGGATCGTCGCCGTCAGGCTGTCGGTCGCGCCCTTGCTGTCGACCCAGCTCACCTTGAGCTCGTCGCCCTTGGCCGCGCCCTTGAAGGCGAACTTGACATAGGGGTCCTTCGAGACCGCGGTGCCCCAATCGGCCAGGAACACCGTCTTGTCCTTGTGCACGAAGGTGACCTGCTGGATGTAGTGCGCCGGGATCAGCTCTCCCTTGGCGTCCTTGACCAGGCCCGTATCCATCGGGTGCTGGATCAGGGTCTGGACCTCGGCGATGTCGCCGTTCAGGACGGCGCGGACGCGGATGCTCGATGCCATGACGATCTCCTGACCTTAGCCGCCGCAGCCGCCGACGGTGACCTTGACCTCCTTGGTCGCGCTGTAGAGCTTGCCGCCAGATTCGACGAGCGCGATCACGTTGGAGGTCTTGGCCATCTTGAGCCGGTTCGCCACCGCGGGCACGGTGCCGTCGGGGATGTGGTACGACGCCGCCAGCGCGAACGGATTCTCGCTGACGATGAAAGCGATCGAGGTGACGTTCGGCAGCGTGGTCGTCACCGCGATCGGCACCACGCCGCCGTTCTCGGCGATCTCCGGCGCGTCGAGCTTGATCTTGTCGGACGCTTCGTGGTCGCGGCCGTACAGCGCCTTGACCGCGTCGCCCGCGTTCTTCTGCTTGAAGGCGTCTTCCGGATATTTGTTGTCGTTGGTCGCGGCAAAGGCCGGCGCGGCATGCAGCACGGCGTTGCCGAGGCCGATCAGCGCGACGAGGCCGGCGCCCTTCAGGAACAGGCGGCGGTGGGCCAACGGGCCGAACGAGGCAGTCATGGCGGTCTCCAAACGGAATCAGAGGGTCTGCAGGAAATCGACGATGGCGCTGATTTCCTGCTCGGTCAGGATGCGGTTGCGGCCGAACGGCGGCATCACCGTCAGCGGATTGCGCCTGGTCTCGTCGTTGAGAATCGCGATCAGCTCGGCGCGGTCGTATCTCGCCTTGAGGTTCTCCAGCTTCGGGCCGATCGAGCCCGGCAGGTCGCCGCCCTTGATCTCGTGGCAGGTCAGGCAGTTGCCCTTGCCGCGGTCGAAGGCGAGCTTTTGGCCGTCGGCGGCACCGGACTGGGCGTGAGCGGCCATGGACATGGCGAGCGAGAGCCCCATCGCCAGGGCGGTACGCAGGACAGGTGTGATCAAGGTGGAATTCCGACGTCTCGGTGATCTCGGTAATATAGGAGCTGCAAAGCATAAAGACCATCGGCTGACAATGCAGCTATGGTGGCCGCCGCAACGCGGTTAACGAAGGCCGTTCATCTGGCGCCGGGAGAGTGGGCATGGCGGAGTATGTCGTGGAGTTCGGCCGGGACGGCCGGCCGGTGGAACCGGACGGACGGCTCGACGCGGCCGCGTTCCACCGCAACCACCAGCCGATCTGGGCGGTGCTGGGCCGGCTGCTGGCTGGCAAGACCGGCGACGTGCTGGAGGCGGGCAGCGGCACCGGCCAGCATGTCGTGCATTTCGCCTCCCAGCGCCCGGACCTGACGTGGTGGCCGAGCGATCTCAACGCCAACCACCTCGCCAGCATCGCGGCGTGGCGCCGGCATGCCGGGCGGTCCAACATCCGCGACGCCCAGCGCATCGACCTGTCCGATCCCGGCTGGCCTGCAGTGTTCCGCGCCGCGGGCGGCCCGTCGCAGCTCGCCGCGATTTT
Organism: Bradyrhizobium sp. SZCCHNRI1009; assembly: GCF_032487575.1. Taxonomy (NCBI): domain Bacteria; kingdom Pseudomonadati; phylum Pseudomonadota; class Alphaproteobacteria; order Hyphomicrobiales; family Nitrobacteraceae; genus Bradyrhizobium; species Bradyrhizobium sp. SZCCHNRI1009. The sequence goes on from NZ_JAUEUL010000004.1 coordinate 446,091, forward strand.
CTGTGCCAACGTGATTCACATCGCGCCCTGGGCGGTGGCGGAGGGATTGTTCGCCGGCGCCGGGCAGGCGCTGTCGGCGGACGGCGTGCTGGTGCTCTACGGCCCGTTCAAGCGTGACGGCAAGCACACCGCGGTCAGCAACGCCGTGTTCGACACCTCCCTGCGCGAGCGCGATCCGGACTGGGGCGTGCGCGACATCACCGATCTCGACGCGCTCGCCGCGCGCAACGGGCTCGTCTTGCGCGAGACGGTGGAGATGCCGGCCAACAACATGATCCTGGTGTTCGGTCGGACGTCGTGAGTTGTCGACGGCGCTGCTCCGAATTCCGCCGTCGTCCCGGCGAACGCCGGGACCCATAGCCACAGGGTCCAGTTGTGACGCGAGATCGGCGTGACATCTGCCCTCGCGACAAACTCCTGCCGCGGAGTATGGGTCCCGGCGTTCGCCGGGACGACAGCGGTGGGTGGGGCCGGCAGCACGGTAACGGAGCGTAGGCGCTACGCCATCTCCAGCCCGACATGCCGCGCGAGAAACCGCGTGCCGAGTGTGATGAAGCTGGCGCGCTCGCGGTTGTCGGTGCCGTAGCCATGGCCGCCGGCGGCGGGTTCGTAGAACCACGCGTCGTAGCCCATGGCCTGCAGCTTGGCGGTCATCTTGCGGGCGTGGCCGGGATGGACGCGGTCGTCGCGCCGCGTGGTCGCGATCAGGATCGGCGGATAGGGCTGCCCGGGCGTGGCGGTGTGATAGGCCGAATAGGTCTGCAGCCAGCTCCAATCCGCGTCCTGGTCGGGATCGCCATATTCGGCGATCCAGCTCGCGCCGGCGAGCAGCTTGGTATAGCGGCGCATGTCGATCAGCGGGATGGTGCAGAACAGCGCGCCGAAGCGCTCGGGGTAGCGCACCAGCATGTTGGTGATCAGGATGCCGCCATTGGAGCCGCCTTGCGCCGCGATGCGCTTCGGCGCCGTGACGCCGCGGCGGACGAGATCGGCGGCGACCGCGGCGAAATCATCATGCGCGAGCCGCTTGCCGGCATAGCGGCCGGCGTCGTGCCAGGCGGTGCCGAATTCGCCGCCGCCGCGGATGTTGGCCTCGACCAGCGTGCCGCCGCGCTCGAGCCACAGCTTGCCCAGTGCCGCATTGTAGGCCGGACGCAGCGTGTGACCGAAGCCGCCATAGGCGCTCATGTGCACCGGCGCGTCGCCGGTCAGCTCGGCCGGTCCGGTCTGGGTGTAGGGAATGCGCTCGCCATCCACCGAGATCGCCTCGTGCCGTGTGACGACGTGGCCCTCGGCGGCGAAGGTGCGAGGAGCCTGCTTCAGGATCACGGGTGCAGCGAAGCCCTCGATCAGTTGCAGCGACGGCGGCGTCAGCGGATCCTGGACATTGGCGAGCAGGTCGCCGTTGCTTTCCGCCTCGTCGGTGTCCAGGCGCCAGACGTCCACGGTCGCGATCTCCGGCAGGCCGGGCAGCCGCTCGCAGCTCCACGCCTCCTGCGACGGCGTCCACACCTCGAACCTGGCCCTGAGCTCGTCAAGGATCGACAGCACCAGCCGGCCGCCGGCCCAGGACAGGCCCTGCAGCGCGCGTCGCGGCGCGGGCTCGAACACGCGGGTGAAATCGCAGCGCCCGGCAAGGAATGCCGACAGCCGGAGACCGAGCACCACGTCCGCAGGATGGGTGACCTCGCCGAGGCTCCAGGGCTGGCGCAGCTTGATGGCCATCCAGTCGCCATGCGCCGACATCCAGCAGTCGGTCGGCAGATCGAGCCTGGTCCGCGCGCCGTCGCCGTCGCCGAGCCAGAGATGCTGGTTGAAGAAGTCGATGCCCTCGGCGAACCACACCCGTGCCGGCGCGACGCTGCGATCGACGCCGACATGCACCCATGTCGACTGGCTGCCTTCGGCGCTGAAGATCACCTCCGCCTGCTCGACCGGCTGGCCGCGCCGCCAGCGCCGCACCGTCCGGGCGTAGCCGGACGGCGTCGCCATGCCCGGGCCGAACGCGCTCGCCAGCAGCAGCGTGTCGGCATCGAGCCAGGCGGCGCTGCCCTTGGCCTCCGAGAGCGTGAAGCCGCCCGTGACAAAGCGCTTCGCCGCGAGGTCGAACTCGCGCAGCACCACGGCGTCGCTGCCGCCGCGTGACAGGCTCAGGATGGCGTGCTCATGGGCCGGCGGCAGGCTCGAGACTCCGTTCAGTGCCCAGTCCTCGCCTTCGTCGGCGGCGAGTCGGTCGATGTCGAGCAGGTCCTCCCATTGCGGTTGCGCCTTGCGGAACTCCGTCAGCGTCGTACGCCGCCACAAGCCGCGCGGATGCGCCGCATCCTTCCATTGATTGTACAGCAGCCCGCCGCGTCGGCTCACAAACGGGATGTTGTCGGGCCGGTCCAGAATGGCAGCTAGTGCGTCGCGGTCGCGTGCGAAGGCCGCATCGCCGAACGCGGCGAGCGTGCGCTGGTTCTGCGCCGCGACGAAGGCGAGCGCGCGCTCGCCGTCGATCTCCTCGAGCCACAGATACGGATCGTCATCGGGCGCCGCGATGGTCGGACGATCGTCGATTGACATGGCTCAAGCTCCGCGGGCGCCGTTGACGCGAGAATACCGTCGGCTTGATTAGCCGGGCGGGTCGGGAGTGTCGAATCACGCTCGGTGGCGCGGCCGCTGCCGCATGGCTTGTCTCCGTTCGCGCCCGTTGCCTCGGGCGCGTGCTTCCCCCAATAGTGCGGCTGAACCAGCAAGGCGAAGCGTGCGCGCCACGCCCCCGGATACCTGAGATGATCGATCTGACCGTGAGCGAAGACACTTCCGATGATGCCCGCGCTCGCCGCAACGTGGCGCGGCTCGCGGCCGCCCAGGCGCTGACCGGCGCCAACTCGGCCGTGATCTTCGCGACCGGCGCGATCGTCGGCGTCACCATTGCCCCGAACATCGGGCTCGCGACGGTGCCGATCTCGATGTACGTCGTCGGCCTCGCCGCCGGCACCCTGCCGACCGGCGCGATCTCGCGGCGCTATGGCCGCCGGGCGGCCTTCCTCATCGGTACCGGCTGCGGCGCCGTCACCGGCGTGCTCGGCTGCCTCGCGATTCTGCGCGGCTCGTTCGCACTGTTCTGCCTGGCGACGTTCCTCGGCGGCCTCTATGGCGCGGTCGCGCAATCCTATCGCTTCGCTGCTGCCGACGGCGCCAGCGCCGCGTTCCGGCCCAAGGCGGTGTCGTGGGTGATGGCAGGCGGCATCTTCGCCGGTCTGCTCGGTCCACAGCTCGTGCAATGGACCATGGACGTCTGGCAGCCCTATCTGTTCGCGTTCAGCTATCTGATCCAGGCGGCGGTCGCGCTGGTCGCGATGGGGATCGTGGCCGGCGTCGATCTGCCGAAGCCTGAAGCTGCCGATCTGCATGGCGGCCGGCCGCTGTCAGAGATCGTGCGCCAGCCGCGCTTCATCGCAGCCGCGCTGTGCGGCACCATCGCCTATCCGGTGATGAACCTGGTGATGACCTCGGCGCCGCTGGCGATGCAGATGTGCGGGCTGACGGTGTCGGATTCCAATTTCGGCCTGCAATGGCACATCGTCGCGATGTACGGCCCGAGCTTCTTCACGGGGTCGCTGATCGCGCGCTTCGGTGCGCCGGCCATCGTCGCGCTGGGCCTGGGGCTCGAAGCGGTCGCGGCCGTCATCGGCCTGTCCGGCCTGACCGCGATGCACTTCTGGGCCACACTGGTCATGCTCGGCGTCGGCTGGAATTTTGGCTTCGTCGGCGCCTCCGCCCTGGTGCTGGAGACGCATACGTCCGCCGAGCGCAACAAGGTGCAGGCGTTCAACGATTTCCTGATCTTCGGCCTGATGGCGCTGGGCTCGTTCTCCTCGGGCCAGTTGCTCGCCCATTTCGGCTGGTCGGCGGTGAACCTCGTGGTGTTCCCGCCGGTGCTGCTGGGCCTGTGCGTGCTCGCGCTGGTGTGGTCGTCGAAGCGCCGCGAGGCGGCGGCGGGCTGACGTTTGGCGGAGTTAGACTAGCAGGTACTTCTACGAGAATGCTGAGTATCAAGCGGCACGGGTGGTGCACCCTCTCCCCTTGTGGGAGAGGGTGGCTTTCATGCGCAGCATGAAAGCCGGGTGAGGGGTCGCCCCGGGCTCAGACCTGAATATGTGGCACGAACCCCTCACCCGAGTGAGTTCGTCGCTGACGTCTGTGTAGCCCTCTCCCACAAGGGGAGAGGGCGCAGTCATGGGCAGCGCGCTACTATGCGCACTCGAGCGATTTGGGTCACTTCAACTCCGAAACCTCGCCCTCCGGCAGATCGAACTCGAACGTGTTCAGCGTCATCGAGACCATCGTGTAGTAGCCGCAGAGGCCGATGATCTCGACGACGCCGCGCTCGCCGAGCGTTGCGATCGCGTCCTTGTAGAGCGCATCCGTCAGCCCATGGCCCTCATGCAGCGACTTGGCGACGTCGTAGATCACTTTCGCCTTGGGATCGGAGAACTCCGGCGTGCGGCGGTCGCGGATGGCGTCGATGATCCTGATGTCCAATCCGCCGGCCAGCGCGAGGCGCTTGTGCGCGTACCATTCGTAATGCGCGGTCCAGTGCCGCGCCGTCACCAGGATCGCGATCTCCGACAATGCTGCGGGAAACACCGTGTCGTAGCGCAGGAAGGCGCCGAGCCGTGTTGCATGCCGCGCCATCTCGGGACTGTTGAGCCAGGCCATCATCGGCGGCGGCGGCGAGCCGCGCTTGCTGGCGATCGACTCGTCGTAGGTCTGGCGCTGGTCGGCGCTCATTTCGCCAGGCGAAAGAAGTTTCAGGCGCATGTTCGTTTCCTCGTATTTCACGCGGCGGCATCATGACCATAGAACGCCCGGCAAGGCGAGGGTGCCCGCGGCGACATCGATGTTGAATTCCGCCAAGCGCTGAGGTTAGGTCTTGCCAACGACAGCAATCATGGAAACGCGTGAGGACCTGGCATGGCCGATCTCGACACATTCCGCCGCGAAACGCGGGCCTGGCTGGAGGCCAATTGTCCGCCGGAGATGCGCCGGCCGATGACCTCCGAGGAGGATACGTTCTGGGGCGGCCGCAATGCGAAATTCTCCTCCGAGCCGCAGCGCATCTGGTTTGAGCGCATGCGCGACAAGGGCTGGACCGTGCCGCACTGGCCGAAAGAATACGGCGGCGGCGGCCTCGACGGCGAGGAGGCCAAGATCGTGCGCCAGGAGATGGCGGCGATCGGGGCGCGCGCGCCGATCACCTCGTTCGGCATCTCGATGCTCGGGCCGGCGCTGCTGAAATACGGCACCGACGACCAGAAGCGCGAGCACCTGCCCAAGATCACCGCCGGCCTGATCCGCTGGTGCCAGGGCTATTCCGAGCCGAACGCCGGCTCCGATCTCGCCTCGTTGCAGACCCGCGCCGAGAGCGATGGTGATGACTACATCATCAACGGCCAGAAGATCTGGACCTCCTACGCCAACTACGCCGACTGGATCTTCTGCCTGGTGCGCACCGACCCCGCGGCGAAGAAGCATGACGGCATCAGCTTCATCCTGTTCGACATGACGTCGAAGGGCGTGTCGACCAAGCCGATTCTCCTGATCTCCGGCCGCTCGCCGTTCTGCGAGACCTTCTTCGACAATGTCCGGGTGCCCAAGGCGAACGTGCTCGGCACCGTCAACCGTGGTTGGGACGTTGCGAAGTACCTGCTGCAACACGAGCGCGCGATGATCTCGGGCATGGGCGAGCGCGGGGGCAGCCGGCCGCTCGGCCAGGTCGCGGCCGACTCCGTCGGCAGCGACGGGCAGGGCCGTCTCGACGACGCGCTGCTGCGCGCCGAGATCGCGACCTTCGATGTCGACGAGGCGGCGCTCGCGGCGGCCGCCGAGCGCATGGTCGATCTCGCCAAGGCGGGGCAGGGCCATCCGGCGTTCTCCTCGGCGATGAAGTATTACGGTACGGAGCTCAACAAGCGCCGGTATGAGCTGTTGATGTCGGCCGGCGGCATCGACGCGCTGGAATGGGAGAGCGAACGCTCCCATGAAGGCGCCCGCCCGCGCGCCTGGCTCCGCACCAAGGCCAACTCGATCGAAGGCGGCACCTCCGAGGTCATGCTCGGCATCGTCGCCAAGCGCATCCTCGATCTGCCGGGGGCGTAGTTCATCACTCTCTCCGTCATGGCCGGGCTTGACCCGGCCATCCACGTCTTTCCTCGTGACGTGAGACATGGATGCCCGGGTCAAGCCCGGGCATGACGAGTGGAGAGAGCCCGCATCCAACAAACAAAATTCTTGGAAACACCCCATGCCTCTCCTCCTCACCGAAGAACAATCCATGCTGCGCGACAGCGCGCGCGGGCTGATCAACGACAAGGCGCCGGTGTCGCACCTGCGCAAGCTGCGTGACGTCAGAGACGAGACCGGCTTCTCCAGGGAGCTCTGGGCCACCTTCGCCGAGATGGGCTTTGCCGGACTGCTCGTGCCGGAAGAGCACGGCGGCTCCGGCCTCGGCGCGGTCGAAGCCGGCGTCGTGATGGAGGAGATCGGCCGCACCTTGATGCCGTCGCCGTTTTTCGCCACTGCCGTGCTGTCAGCCTCGGCGCTCACCCGCGCCGGCTCGGCCGCCCAGAAGTCGGAGTATCTGCCGAAGATCGCCAACGGTGCGCTGCTCGCCGCGCTGGCGTTGGACGAGGGTGCGAAACATCGTCCGCTGCACACAACGCTGCAGGCCGCGCGCTCCGGCAACGGCTTCAAGCTCAGCGGTGCCAAGGCGATGGTGGTCGACGGCCATGTCGCCGATCTCCTGCTGGTCGTCGGCCGCAGCGCCGGCGCGCCCGGCGAGCGCGATGGCCTCACGCTGTTCCTGGTCGATCCCAAGGCCAAGGGCGTGGCGATCGAGCGCACCATCATGGTCGACGCGCACAACGCCGCGCGCATCAACTTTGACAATGTCGAGGTCACCGCGGATCACGTGCTCGGCGAGGTCGATGGGGGCGCTGCCACGCTCAGCGCCGTGCTCGATCTCGGCCGCGGCGCGGTTGCCTCCGAGATGGTGGGACTGAGCGAGGAGGTGTTCGGCCGCACCGTTGCCTATCTCAAGGAGCGCAAGCAGTTCGGCAAGGCGATCGGCGAATTTCAGGCGCTGCAGCATCGTGCCGCGCAGCTCTACATTGAGATCGAGATCACGCGCGCCGCCGTGCTGAAGGCGCTGCAGGCGCTCGATGCCGATCCTGCCGGCGCGCCGGCGGCCGTGGCGGTCGCCAAGGCACGCGCCGGCACGACCGCGACCCGCGCCGTCCAGGAGGGCGTGCAGATGCATGGCGGCATGGGCATGACCGACCAGTTCGACATTGGCTTCTTCATGAAGCGCGCCCGCGTCTGCGAGGAGATGTTCGGCGACGCCAACTACCACGCGGCGCAATTGGCGCAGCTGAGGGGGTATTGAATAAGGCTGCGCTCGCGAGACATCACTCTCTCCACAGGTACGGCCCAACCCGTGCCACACCCAGCGCCGTCGTCCCGGCGAACGCCGGGACTCATAACCACAGGATGACGTGGTGACCCGCGCTGGCAGCTTCAGCCTTCGCCAAATCCCGGACGGTGGCTATGGGTCCCGGCTCAAGGCCGGGACGACACCGATGTTGTTGGGACGATATCGGCCCTCATCGGCCATTTGCGTCCCCGCGATCTTCAACGTCGCGATCTCAGAGATCACTGACAAAGAGCGCGCCATCACCGATGGCGCGCCCTCGTCGCATCAATGATGCGTCGCCGACTTCGCCGGTGGCAGCAGCACCTTGTCGATGACGTGGATGACGCCGTTCGAGGCCATGACGTCGGCCTGCACCACATGCGCGTCGTTGACCTGCACGCCGAAGAAGGTGCCGTCGATATCGACCTTCTGGCCCTGCGCGGTCTTCACGCTGAGCTTCTTGCCGGCGACGTCGCCGGCCTTCACCGCGCCGGGAATCACGTGGTACTTGAGGATCGCGGCGAGCTTGGCCTTGTTCTTCGGCTTGAGCAGATCCTCGACGGTGCCCGGCGGCAGCGCGGCGAACGCCGCGTCCGTCGGGGCGAACACGGTGAACGGGCCCTTGCTCTTCAGCACCGGCACGACGCCTGCGGCCTTGGCGGCCGCCACCAGCGTCTTGAACTGGCCTGCACCGACGGCAGTGTCGACGATATCGGCCGCACGAGCGGCGGTGGCGGACATGGAGAGCGCGCCCAGCATCAACGCGCCGGCCACGAACGAACGGATTCCCAGCGTCATTCGAATTTTTCCCTGTGAACTGAACTAATGAGTTGGTTGATGCGCAAAAGGGATTTGCGGCCCCTGTTCGCCCTGTCCTCCAGGTCGCATCACCCCGACCGGATTGGTCAGGCTCGTTACGATCGCTGCGTTCGGATGGATTTGAGGATGAGTTCACGAACTCGTGAGCCGCCTCTGAGGCCTGCAGGGCAGTGCGTCCGAGAGCCATGAATCCGCGGGACTAATTGCTTTGCAGGAGCATCCGCATTGCCCGTCGTGCCATTTTGTCGCAACCCGACGGGCGTTGTGTCGTCGGGCAAATCAGCCGCACATTTACCGCCGTCACGGCCCGCAAGAGGGACGCTTCGCGATCGTTACGAAACGTGGGCCGGCGACGCGATGGACGCATCGGATCGCAGCGCGCGAGATCGCGCCGACGAACGATGACGATGCGGACGTAAAAGCGCGTGGTCCTGGCGCCCCGATGCTGGCGTCAAGTCGATGGGAGTGATCCCGAACGACGACGGTGGCTAACAGGCCGGACACCGGGGAGCAACTGTCTTTTTTGTAGACCGGTGATCGGCCGGCCTCAAGGCTGGCGCGAAGGCGCGCCAC